>JAFGFX010000294.1 GCA_016930855.1 Sedimentisphaerales bacterium
ACTGGCGTGGGCCAGCAGCTCGTTGACTCTAATGGCGTCCGGAGGCAACACGAAGCCGGAATCATCCGTACCCGGCGAGCCGCCGGCAGCCAGGCTCGCCCGCCAGGTGTCTTTCTCGTCCCAGTCGTTCGGATCGGTCCCGGCCGGATCCCGCACCGTCAGCGAAAATCCCAGACCGTCCGTGATCTCGTACCAGCCGTCCTGGTAATCGAAGTCCAGGATCGTTCCCTGCATATAATCGACGAGCGTGAGGTCTTCCCCGTCGTTATCCAGTTGGCCGTCGTACTCGCCGGCGATCTTGGCCGCCAGCGCGGTTCCGTAACGGCTCTGGAAGGCGGATCGATTCCGGACCAGCAGGACGAATTCGCCCGGCGCCAGGCTCAGCAGGTCGCCGTCGGCAAAGTCGAACCGGATCCCCTTCGTAAACGACACCCCCGTCAGGTCCAGCGTCAGGCTCTCGTGGGTGTTTTGCAGCTCGATGAACTCGTATTGCTCCCGCTCATAATCCATCCCCGCCGCCGGATGGTACATGATCTCGGTAACCCGCAGATGCCCGAGCAGCGGATGCCCCAGCGGCCCCTGGGCGACGAACGAGATCGCCTCGGACCAATGGCTCGCCCGGCCGGTCGTATCCATCATCCGCACCCGCACGCGATAGGAGCGGCCAGCGGCTACCACGCTGCCGGGGATGGTCGCGGTGTTCTGGTAGGGGCTGATCAATGCGCTTTGCCAGGTCGGCGTGATTTCGTATTTGCCAGGCTCGTCCGGTGCGTAGATGGGATTGGCGTCGTCGGTGACCTCGGCGATCCGCCACTGCACCGCGCCGAACGTCTGGCTGCCCTGCGGATCGCCGAACGGCCCGCACTGGAAGGTCAGGGCGTTGAGCGGGTACGACCCCGGCACGGCGGCGCTTATCGTCGGCGTGTAGGGAATGGCCGCATCATTGCAGAGGGCGGCCATGTGGCTCATGCGGGCACTGACGAACTCCTTCATCACCTGCACCATGCCCGCGAAGCTCCGCGGGTAGCCGCGCTCCTCCGCCTCCTCGTAGAATCGGCCCTGGCCCGCCTTGTACGAGGCCTCGTGGGACAGGTAGGTCGGATAGGCCCCGGCAGCCATGACCCAGTGATAGTCCCACTGGGCGCGGTCGGCGTCGGCGATCGAGAGGGGCGCGTCCGGATCGTCGATGAGGGCCGCCATCTCGTCGATCAGCGGAAACATCTGTTCCGGATGAAACAGCAGGTCGTTGATCTCCCGTAGCCGGTTGTTCCGGGCGATGAGCAGGGTACTATGGCCGAACACGCCGCTGCGGCTGAAGGGATCGCTCGGATTGGTGCCGCCGTAATAGGTCGTCCAGGTCAGATCCACGTCCCAGGGCTGCTGCTGCCAGAGATAATGGATCCCCCATTCGTTGGTGGTCAGTTCCGGGTTCAGATAGAAGAAGTGGTTCTTGCTGGTGATGTCGCCGTGCTGGATGGCCTGGTAGATCGCGAAGTAACTGTAGTAGCCCTGCAGGTCCACGTTGGCCCCCCACCAGGCGGCCGAGGGCGAGGATTCGTAGCCGGTCTTGAACGTTCGGATGTCGGAGCTGTCCGTCGCCGCGGTGGGCCCCTGGTTGTTCAATTCGCCGTAGGTGGCCTCCATCTTGTAGAGATTGCCGTCCGGCAGGTCGTGCTCGTTCAGGAAGCGGCCGTCCATCTGCTCGATGTTCATGTACAGCCCCCAGAAGTCGCCGTCGTATTGCGTGCCGCCGCCGGTCAGGGGAGGATGGGCGGCGTTGAACTCGCCGTCCTCGTACAACTCGTCGATGACCCGGAACTGCACCCAGCCGGTGTTCGAGGCCGGCACGCCGGCCAGTTGGAACATCTTGAACGAGAGGGCCTCGAACATCCCCTGCTCGCCCCGCTGGCCGAAACTGCCCTGCTGGATGCAGGCGGAAAAGTTCAGCTTGTCCCAGGTTGTGTCGTACTTATGGCCGTAATCATCCCGCGCCTGGAAGTAGTGGCCCCGGTTGAAGTCGAACTTCCACATGTTCTTGCCCATGGCGTACCGCCAGCAGCCGCCCCGGGCGCGGTAGCGGATGTGGTCGTAGACGCGGCCCTCGTAGATAAGCGTGCCCTGCCACTTGTAGAGACTGCCCGAGTATTTCTCCAGCCAGGTGCTCGCCTCGACGTCCGCCTTCTTGCTGATCAGGTGATACACCGGCAGGGAGCCCATCACCTCGGGGCCGAACTCCAGGACCTCTGTCATGCCCGGCTGGACGGCGCCGTGCCAGGCCGGGACCCCGTCGTACACGAAGTAGGCGAAGTTCGGCTGCGGATCGTCCGCGTACGGCACCTGCAGCGCGTGGCCCGCCGCGTCCTGCGCCGTGAGGCGATACCGCACCAGGCGGCGGTGCTGCTGGATGGCGCCGGCCAGTTGCACCGTGTAGATGTCGTCGCCCGCCTGGACGTCGCCGGCCAGGCCGTCGTCGTGCATCGGCAGGTCCGTCCAGTTCGTCTCGTAGGCCGCATCGGCCAGGGCGATGTAACTGCCGGGATCGATGCATTGGTACCGCAGCGTCACTGTCGCGATCCCGTCGGGATCCGTCAGCTTGGCCGTGACGGTCACCACCGCGCCCGAGACCGGCTGGTCCGGCTCGTGGTCCACCTGGCGGATCAGCGGCGGGGTATTATCGGCGTAGACCCCGGCGTTGGGCGCCGCCGGCGTGGGGTACGCCGAGCGCCAGTGGCCGCCCTGATCGTTATCCAGCCGGGGATTGAGCAACTGGATCGAGTGGCCCTTGCCCGGCTGGCTGGCCGGCATCGGGTCTCCCACCGTCGGCCAGGGAAATCCCAGGCGGTAGTCCACCGCGTCGATCTGCACCCCCTGGGCGTTCCGCAGGACGATCCGCTCCCCGTCGTTTTCCAGGCTGCCGGCGAACGGTCCGCAGATCTTCTCGGCGGGAACGCCGTATTTCTGCTCCAGCGTGATCGGCAGATAGGCCCGCAGCGGGTCCTCCGCGACGACGAGGTAGCCGTCCGCCGGGATCACCGTGTCCGCCGGAAACACGTAATCGATCCCCTCGGAGAAATACCAGCCCGCCAGGTCCACCGCCTTCGGCCAGGGATTGTACAGTTCCACGAACTCGATCAACTCGGTCTTGACGTCCGGGTTGCTGTGGATCTCGTTGATTACGATCTCCGGACACCTCTGCTGGAGCCAGTTTTCCGCCAGCAGTGTGTAATCGACCAGGTTGACCAGATCGTCTCCGTCCAGATCCCCCTGGCTTGCCGGCGTGATCATCCAGCCGGCCAGCAGGATCTGCACGTCCGCCAGGTCCACCCGGCAGTCGCCGTCCAGGTCGCCGATCGGGCAGATGGATTCCACGATGCTTACGGCCACTTGATCGGTGGCCTCCAGCGCGCCGTCGGTGGCGTAGAGCTCCAGGAGGTAGTTGCCGATCTGCGGGAGCCGGGCGACCGGATCCTCCACGAACGCGTTCGGCTCGAAGCGGACGGCGGCGGGCCCGTCCACCTGGGACCATTCCAGCCGCAGAAATCCATTCGGGTCGCCCTGGCCGTCGTCGGTGACGCTGGCGTCAAGCGTCAGGCGGCTGAGAGGCATCGTCAGGATGCGATCGGCGCCGGCGTCCACCTTCGGGGGATGATTGGCGGAGCTGTCCGTCTGGGCCAGCAGAAACACGTCGAAGGCATAGGCCCTGCGGCCCTCGGGGCTGGCGGGGTCGGCCTCGGCGCGGACCGTGAAGGAGCCGTCGGGGGCCGTAATCCCCGTCCAGCGGGCGACGTACCCTTCGTTGTAGTTGCCGCCCGTGTTGAACCGCACCCGATTGTCCGCCAGGATGTCCACGCCGGGCGTGCTTTCGTTGGTGAAGGCATCCGCGCCGCTGATCGTATAGATGGTCAGCCGGTCGGTGTAGGCGTTTCGGCAGGCCGAGGTGACAAAGGTGTATTGGGCCAGCGGGTCCAGTCCCGTGAAGGTCAGGTCCACGTACCAGTTGACGCTGCCGTAATAGATAACCCCCATCATGTCGGCATAGCCGTGGAAGGTGTTGTAGGCGTCGGTGCCGATAAAGGTGTCGCTGCCCGCCCCGGCGGGGTCCGCCTGCCAGATGACCCCGCCCGACTCGGTCAGGGTCACGGTCACGCCGGTGGCCTGGCCAGTGGCCGCATCCAGCAGCATGCCGGAGGTGGGACCCGTATAGTTGTTGCCGACGCCGAAGGTGGTGACGTTGTCTTCGATGTACTGATCCAGGCTGCGATAGACGCAGTCATTGTAGGCGATCCAGTCCGCCTCCGACAGGTCGGCGAACGACGGACCGGCCAGCAGGGCCAGCAGGATGACGATCGGTTTGATCCGAGGTATATCCCGAGGTATATTCACGTGGTTTCTCCGCGGATCTCTGGCCCGCCGACGCCGGCCAGGCGGCTCCTTTCGGGCGCTGCGTCCTTGGCCGGATGGTATCCCCCGGCGGTGCGCCCCTGGGACGCGGCCGCGGCGCCGGCCGGCGCCGGTCCAGCAGGCAAGCTGGGCTGCGGTGTCATCTCAGCGTATCTCGGTTACGATAACGCATCTCTTCATATTATAGCGAAAAGACCGCTCCTGGGGAAGGATTTTCCCCTGGTCAAACGTTCCAGG
>JAFGFX010000295.1 GCA_016930855.1 Sedimentisphaerales bacterium
ACTGAGACTGCCCTATGGGCAAGGTGCGAATCGCACCCATAAATCGCCGCGAGCGCGGTTGGCATGTTGACGTCTCATGCTGAGACTGCCCTATGGGCGAGAAATATTAATCCGTGTAATCCGTGCAATCCGTGGTTTCAATTCTTTTTGAGACCACCCTGTTGTAGCCCCACCGGGGGCGTCTTAACGGATTGTCGGCTTGATCGGGTGCTGGTTCAGGGGCTGCTGGCGCTGATAGACATTGGCGATTCGTCCGATCCAGCGTATCAGGGCGCGGCCTTCCTCGGAGATCTCCAGCCCGACGATCTGGAAGCCCAGCATGACCTCCTCCGCCTCGGGCATCGGCGTGGCATGGCGGAACTGCACCGGCAGGCACAACGACTCCTGGCCCGGCAGCGGCACGAACCACATCTCGAACTGCTCGCCGCTCTGCAGGGCGGGCATCTCCGATTTGCGCATGATCACGCCCATGCCGCCGGCGGACAGATCGTGCAGGGTACCCTGCCATTTCGACCCTTTCGGACCGGGCGTGCTCTCGATCGGCCAGAAGTTGACCCGGATCGGCTGGCCGGGAGGGGCCGTGGCCCGGTTGAACGCCCGGCGCTGGAACTTTTCGATCTGCTGCGGCCAGAGGACCTTCAGGACCGGGATCGTTTGGCCGGTCTCGGTCTGCCACTCGCCCCGATCGACCAGCCGGGTCAGGAACAGGCACTTGCTGTATCCCTTTTTGAAGGTGACGGCGATTTCCTGTCCGTCCTGCACCCGCACATCGGCGTCCTCGATATCCGGCACCGGTTCGGCGAGGACCAGCCGGTTGGACTGGGTCGCCAGGAAGGCGGATTTGAAAACCGCCCAGCGGCAATTCAGCTTTTGCGTGATCTTTATCGGTATCTGCTTGTCGGCCGCTTCGGTCAACATCTGCTTGCACTCGATGCCCACAACGAAATTGCGTCGGGTCATTTAGCTAACCTCCCGTTGGTACTGCACGGCGAGCGTGTTCCGGCAGACGAGCGCGCCGGAGCGCTTCTATCCTGTGTTTCGGCCGGGAACTTGGGCTTCATGAACGGGAACTGAAAAAGAATCGGCGGGGATTCCGGCGGGATTTGGGCCTCCAGCGGCCCCGGCGGCGCCACCCGTCGGCCACCCGGCGGCGGCCCGGCAGACGGACCACCGCGGCCGAGGGACGCCGGCAGTCAACGGACGGCCACAAACAGCCTTTTCAGGAGGGAAAATCCGGTTTCTCAGGCCCCCGGATGCGTCCCGAGAAGCGCCTCGAACTGGGTGATCGTGGATCGATCGCCGCGCTGGATCTCCCGGGTGAGCATGGCGATCCGGGCGGCGTTGGCACGGATGGTGCGGTCGGCGACGATGCGTTTGTGCCGCTGGATGGACCGATAAGCCGAGGGGGTCTGCCCGGTCGTATCCGCTCCGGTAGCCGGCTGATTACCTGGGCCGGTCGGGGCGGCCGGTTCGGTAAAGGCGTCCCGGCGGCTCGGCTCGGCGACGCCCTGCTGGCAGAACAGATGGCCGACGATCACCCCGATGGCGGCGTCGACCAGGGCGCGGCCGTGCAGGTCCATGTATTCGGTGCCCGGCTGGCCCTTGACATACGCGATCGCCTCGACGAGCTGGCGGCGGCCGGTCCTGAGGATCTCGACCAGCTCGGCGGCCTCGTCGGGATAGGGATACTCCTCCTGGGCCAGCAGGAATTTCTCGGCGGCGCCGCTGCAGACGCCGCGGACCGCCGCGATGATCTGCAACTGGCTGGTGCCCTCGTAGATGGAGGTGATCCGGGCGTCGCGGGCGTGGCGCTCCACCGGGTAATCCTTCATGTAGCCGCTGCCGCCCAGGACCTGGATGGCGCTGTACGTCACCCGGTTGCACATCTCGCTGGCGTAATACTTGCACATCGGGGTGAACATGCCCGCCAGTTTCTTGCACTGCTTGGCCTGCTGCTGGAGCTCCTTCTTTTGCTCCTTGTCGGCGACCTGGCCGGCTTCCAGCCGGCGGGCGGCGCCGTATTCGTGATCGACCCACCAGCAGGTCTCGTACATGAGGGAGCGGGCCGCCTCGATCTCCAGTTTCATCTCGATGAGCAGTTCCCGCACGGCGGGAAAGGCGTCGATGGCGACGCCGAACTGCTTGCGGCGGGCGGCGTAGTCGCGGGCGGCGCGGTAGGCGGCCTCGGCGATGCCGATCGACTGGGCGGCGATGCCCACGCGGGCGCCGTTCATGAGACTCATCACGTAGGTGACCAGGCCCCGCTGGCGCTCGCCGATCAGTTCGCAGGGGGTGTTGTCGAAGAAGATCTCGCAGGTCGGCGAGCCGTGGATGCCGAGCTTGTTTTCCAGGCGGCGGATCTTCACCGTGGGGCCCCGCTCGCAGACGAACAGGCTCAGGCCCAGCCCGCCGCTGCGGTCCGGCTCGCTGCGGGCCAGCACCAGCAGCACCTCGCCGCAGCCGTTGGTGATGAAGCGCTTGACGCCATGGAGGCGCCACTGGCCGGTTTCGTCCTGGGTGACCTGGGCGGCCGTCTTGATCGCCTGCAGGTCGCTGCCGGCATCCGGCTCGGTCAGGACCATGGCGCCGGTGTACTTGCCCTGGGCGAATCCCGGCAGGTACTTCCGCTTGATGGACTCGTCGGCAAAGGCGTTGATCGTCTCGGCGATGCCCTGCAGGCCGTAGATATTCATCAGAGAGGCGTCGGCGCGGGAGATGATCTCGTTGCTGATGGAATAGACCAGGTTGGGAAAATTCAGGCCCCCGAACCGGTGGGGCAGGGTGAAGCCCATCACCTCGGCGGCCGCCAGACGCTGGAGATTTTCCACCATGCCCGGCGGCCGGGTCACGGTGCCGTCCTCATTGAGTCGGTTGCCCTCCTGGTCGACGGCCTCGGCGTTCGGCTCGATGGTATCGCCGCTGATCTGGCCGATGATCTCGAGCACGCGGTCGTAGTTGTCCACCGCCTCGGCGGCGTCGGCGGGGGCCCAGTCGCATTCGGCGGCGTCGGCAAAATCCCCCTCCATGATCCCGGCCAGCGCCTTCAGGTCGTAATAGTGGAACAGGAAACGGATATCGTCGTTGTCGGTATAGAAGTTCGCCATGCTATGTTCCCGATCGATTGGTGGCGGCGCCGGCGCGTTCGCACCGGATAACTGCCTGCTCATTTTATATTGATTATGATTTCGTCCGGATCGCCTTGATCAGTTTCGGCACGACGTCATTCAGGTCGCCGACGATGCCATAATGGGCGAAGGCGAAGATGGGGGCCTCCGGATCGTTGTTGACCGCGACGATCTTGGCCGCCTCCGCCATGCCGGCGTAGTGCTGGATCGCCCCGCTGATGCCGACGGCGATATAGAGGGCCGGCCGCACCGTGGTGCCCGTCTGGCCCACCTGGTGTTCGTGATCGATGTAGCCCAGATCCACCGCCGCCCGGCTGGCCCCGACCGCCCCGCCGAGGCAGTTGGCCAGGTCCCAGAGCTGCCGGAAATTCTCGCGGCTGCCGACGCCCGCCCCGCCGGCCACGATGATCCGCGAGGCCTTCAGGTCGATCCGTTTCGGCTGGCGGTGCCGGTCGAGGATCTCCAGCGGCAGGTCCCGCTTACTGAGGGAGACCGACGCCGTGATGATCTCGCCGCGGCGCCGGCCGTCGCGCGGCGGCAGCGGCATGACGCCCTCGCGGACGGTGGCCATCTGCGGCCAGCGGTCGAAGTTGACGATGGTGGCGATGATGTTGCCGCCGAAGGCCGGGCGGATCTGCA
>JAFGFX010000296.1 GCA_016930855.1 Sedimentisphaerales bacterium
AATAGTTTTAAGGGCGTCTAACAAAACGATGCGATAGGCCAACCAAGGGCAGTTTTACCTAGCAACCGAGAGTTTTGTTAGAGTGTAAAGTCAGAATTTCCCGTTATCGTTTTTCCAGAGACTCCTCGGCAACTGTTTTGTCCCGGCTTTGCAGGCTGTTCCGCACCGCCACGGCCTTTTCCTTGTTCGTCTTGTCTTTCATAGTTTGGCTCCTGGTGGATCCACCTCCCGCGGTGAGGACGATGCACAACGTCATCGCGCCCGGCAGACAGCTACTCATCACCGTGACGGTCGACTTCACGCGGCGAGCACTCTCGACGACGGCCTTGAGGGGGACCGGAACCGGATGGGCATCGAGGGTACAAGCCTTTTCCCCCGGTTGGACCAGCGCCTAGTGCCGCAGGCCGTTGATGTCCCCGGCCTCTGGCTGCTTGACAATGCCGCGGTTTACATTAGTATGAGTGGGATTTGGACGGACAAAAATGATGGACCCCCGGGAGCACCCGCATGGCATACGGCCCCCTTGGCATTATGGCGTTTCTCATGTATCTGACGGCGCCGGCCGGAACTCCGCTGGTTCAGACCATCGTGGCGACCTCCGAAGATTCCGGCCAGCCCTGGCGCTATGTATTGGAAGAGCCCTCCGGCAACTGGTTCGACAATGATTTCGACGACTCCTCGTGGCAGCAGGGCCGGGGAGGCTTTGGAACCACAAATACCCCCCGCGCCATGGTCAACACGGAGTGGACGACCTCCGACATCTGGCTTCGGCGGGCGTTTAGCCTGTCCGAGGTGCCGAAAAATCCGTCCCTGCGGATTCACCATGACGAGGACGCCCGGATTTATCTCAACGGCCGGTTGATCGCGGAATTCAAAGGATACTCGACTCACTACGTCACCGTCGAGATGGAGGAACGGGCTGCGGACGCCCTGCGAACGGGAAGAAACGTCCTGGCGGTTCACTGCCATCAAACCGGGGGTGGCCAGTGCATCGACGTGGGAATCGAGTCGGTGAGGCGCTGGAACCGGTCACGCACCTGGAATTGGTACGAAAGGCATGGCTGGCGGTGCGGATTCAACTACATCCCCGCGACCGCCATCAGCTACACGGAGATGTGGATGGACTATTGCTTCGATCCCAACCGCATCGACGCCGAGTTGGCCCTGGCGGAGCACACCGGCTTCAACTGCCTGCGGGTGGTGCTGCCCTATGTTGTATGGGAGCACGAGCCGGAGGCCTTCAAGCAGCGTCTATTGTCGTTCCTCGCGCTCTGCGAGAAACATCAAATACAGGTCGTGGTTTCCCTCTTTGATGACTGCGTGTTCGGCCCCATTTTCGATCCGGTGTTCGCCAGGCAGCCCGCGGTGGTTCCGGGATGGTACGCCAACGGATGGACCCCCTCCCCCGGACATGGAATGGTCAGGGATCGCACCCGGTGGCCCCAACTCGAATTATACGTCCGGGACGTCATGGAAACCCTCAGGAATGACCGGCGCGTGTTATGCTGGGATCTGTATAACGAGCCGACCAACGGGGGCGTGGGCGACGTGTCCATCGATCTTGTCGAGCAGGTGTTCCGCTGGGCCCGCCAGGTCGATCCGGCACAGCCCCTGACCGTCGGATTATGGAATGGAAATGCCCGGTTGAACGACGTCGTCATCCGTTATTCCGACATCATTACGTTTCACAATTACGAAAATGCCGAAACGCTTCTCTCGCACATCCAGAGCCTCCAGCAATACCACCGGCCGCTGATCTGCACGGAGTGGCTAAACCGCCCGAGAGGATCGCGGGTTTGCAGCCATCTGCCGGTATTCCTGGCTCACGACGTGGGCTGCCTGCATTGGGGATTGGTCAACGGCAAGACGCAGACCCACCTTCCCTGGGGGCACCGGCCGGGCGATCCCGAGCCGACCGTGTGGCAGCATGACCTGTATCATTCCGACTTCAGGCCCTACGACAAAGCCGAACTGGACCTGTTCCGTGACCTGATTAAGCAGTCAAAACCGGGAATCCCCCCTGTTGGATGAATGAGGCGCATAATCGCTTGACATGTTACATGGCCAATTCCGGATGAACGAGTGTTGAATCCATACACCTACGGGGGCAGGGGGAATTATTGGTTTTAATGGTATAGGAAAACCAGAATGAGGCGAATCATGACTACCTCAATCAAGTATGCCGCGGCAGGAATGCTTCTCTTGGGAACCGTCGCCGTGGGGGCGGCCGAAGACGGCCAGAAGCGTCATTTCCGAATGGGCTTTACGGGCTTTCCCTCCGATATAACGGCCGAGGCGGTCAAGCAGGCGCGGCAATTTTCCCGGCAGAACGCCGATATCCTGGCCCATCACATCGAGGGGGTGCCATGGGCGCAGGCGCTCGAGGGAGCCCCGTTTTCGAAGGAGATGATGGAGGAATGGGCCGGCAAGAAGCTGGCGACCCCCCAGGGGGCTAAGGTCTATCTGGCGGTCTCGCCGGGACGGGGCGAGTTAAAGGTGGCGGACAAGGGCCCGCCTTTGCCGAAGGAACTGAACGGCAAGGGATACGACGATCCCCTGGTGAAAAAAGCGTTTTTGAATTATTGCCGACGGGCGGTGCAGTTCTTCGAGCCGGACTACCTTGGCATCGGGATCGAGGTCAATGAAATTTTTCCGAAGGGCACGGAGGCATGGCGGGCCTATGCGGAATTGCACCGTTACGTGTACGACGCGTTGAAGAAAGACCATCCCGAGATGCCGATTTTCGCCTCGTTCACCCTGCATGGGATGCTGAACGCCAAGGGGGCCGCCCGGGAGAAGCTGGCCGGGGCCTTTGAGCAGATCATGCCGCAGAACGACCTGGTGGCAGTGAGTTTTTACCCCTTCATCGCGGGCGGCACGACGGACATTAAGACGTCACTGCAGTGGATGACGGATCGGTTCGACAAGTATGGCAAGCGATACGCCGTGGTCGAGACGGGCGAGGCGGCCGAGCGGCTGCGGTTTCCCGGTTCGGGCCAGGTGGTTAACGGGACGGAGGAAAAACAGGCGGCGTATTACCGGGAGCTGCTGGCAACGGCGGAGGCCAGGCGATTCGAGTTCGTGATCAGCTTTCTGCATCAGGACTATGATGCGATGTGGGAGAGGATCAAATCCTTTTCGCCGGAGGCATTCATGGCGTGGCGGGATTGCGGCCTGCTCGACGAGACGGGCAAAAAGCGGCCGTCGTATCATGTATGGAAACAATACTTCGACATGCCGCTTGAAAACAGGTAAACGACGCTCGCCCCAGGTTCCCAGGCGAATTGGCGATGCCTCGCTTGACGAGACCACCATCGACAACAGGATGCGGATCCATGCGGCCCAGAGGCAGATTCAAGCCAAACCTGTATTCCCAACTGCCACCCAGGCTCAGGCACTTCTGCGAGTGGCAGATGCTGATTATTCTGTTGTTTATTTTTTTTGGGGATGCATTCAAGTGGGGCGACCTGTTCAACATCACGCAATACAATTGGATTCAGGGGCATTTTTCCGACATCGGCCTGACGGCACAGTGCACGACGGCCCTGTATTACCTGTTCGGGCATAGATCCCGGAGCATCCCCTTCGCGTTCGCGCTGCCTCCTTTGGCCTTTACGTGTTACGAGATTATGCAGTATCCGCACACGGACTACGTAGATATTGCCTGTTACGTTGCGGGTTCGGCGATGGCCCTGGGCAGCATCGCAATACGTGTCGTATTGTCGCGGTGATTCGCCAGCGGCCCAGGGGGCGATTTTGGCCTGTTTGACAAATCCCCTCGTTTTGGTATCATGGTGCGCGGTAGCGTCCGGGACGATTGCGTGTGAAGGGAGCCGGCCGATCCGAGTCCGTCGATTGAAGGTGATGAACATGAGCGCATCCTGTCGAGATTCACTGTTTTTTATGCTGACCACGGCGATGGCCCTGGGCGGCGTCCCGTTCTGCCTCGCGGCCCCGCCATCGATTCCTTGGAAGCAGTGCCTCCGCCAGGAGGATGCCTGGTATGCCAGCGGCGAGGCCCTCCGCATCGCCGAGAATGTCCTGCTCTACCAGCGATCCACCGGCGGCTGGCCCAAGAACACCGACATGGCGGCCGTCCTGGCCGAGGAGGACAAGGCAAGACTCCGCTCCGACAGGAATCGGACCGATTCGACAATCGACAACGGCGCCACCTGCCGCCCGTTGCGCTTTCTCGCCAGAATCCACACCGCCACAGGCGACGACCGCTGCAAGGCCTCATGTCTGCAAGGCCTGGATTTCCTGCTCGCCGCCCAGTACCCCAACGGCGGCTGGCCGCAGTACTACCCCTTAAAACGCGGCTACAGCGCCCACATCACCTTCAACGATAGCGCCATGATCAACGTCATGACCCTGCTAAGCGACATCCGCGACCGAAAGACCGATTTCGCCTTCGTCGACGCCGCCCGGCGCGCCGCCGCGGCCGCCGCCCTCGACCGGGGCATCGATTGCATCCTCAAATGCCAGATCGTCCACGAAGGCCGGCGCCTCGCCTGGTGCGCCCAGCACGACGAAGAAACCTTCCAGCCCCGACCGGCCCGCTCCTACGAGCTGGCCAGCCTGAGCGGCTCCGAAAGCGTCGGCATTGTCGAGTTCCTGATGGCCATCGACCATCCATCTCCGCAGATCATCGCCGCCATCGAGGGCGCCGTCCGCTGGTTCGACGAGGCCAAACTGACCGGCATCCGCCTGTCGAAAATGCCTGCCCCGGGCACGCCAAAGGGATACGACAAAATCATCGTCTCCGATCCGGACGCCCCGCCCCTCTGGGCGCGGTTTTATCAGATCGGAACCAACAAGCCCATATTCTGCAGCCGCGACGGCGTCCCCCGCGACCGCCTCGCCGACATCTCCTACGAACGCAGGAACGACTACAGCTGGTATACCTCCGAGCCCGCCAGACTCCTGAACGCATCCTACCCCGCCTGGCGCCAACGGTGGACCCCCACCAGAAACGTCCTCGAACCGGGTACGAACTAGGCGTGTGCCGGTCGGCTCAACGGGGCATTCAGAGATCATCGTCAAGAACGGTCCTGCCGATCGCCGCGAATGGTCCGGATCGCGGAAGAGAGCCGCATCGCGTCAAGGGGACCTCTAAAAATTGCTTTTAGTGCGAGAATGAGCGAGATGTCCGCTGGCAAGGCGGAGGCCTAAAATCGCCGCAGGCGTAGTTAAACTACGTCGAGGACGAATTTTATGGCCGACAACGCCGCCGGAGGACATCGCAGCCATTCGCAGCTAAAATGAGTTTTTAGAGGTTCCCTTAAGCCGGGATAATGGGACTGCCGGCGAATAGCCGCCCGGCACCTCGAACATGCCATGAAGCCACCGGGATGGCTGATTGGTTTGGTGGCTCATCATGTTAGATGTTATCAACCATATTGATCAATGAATGGAAAGGGAAAAACGGTGTCCTCTTTGTCTCTGACTGTGATTGGTTTTATAAGTGTGGCGAATGTTTGCCTCGTTCATGCCGAAGAAACGCATATTCTAAAGCCGGTGCCCATCGGTTCCGTTCACGTTGAGGATCCGTTTTGGACTGCGAAGCTGGAAACGTGGAATGCCGTTACGTTAAAAGACGTGCTTGACAAATTTGAAACGGCCGGAGCCTTTCGTAACTTCGATCGCGTGGCGGGGCTTCGGGAGGGAAAGCATGAGGGGCCTCCCTGGTTTGACGGGCTCATCTACGAAACCCTGCGCGGGGCGTCCGATTTTCTGATATCGTTTCCCGACAAGGAACTCGAGGATCGAATTGACGGATATATTCAGCGGATCGCGCGGGCGCAGGCGGTCGATCCCGACGGCTACCTCATGACCTACACCCAGCTCGATGAGCCCGGCCACCGATGGGGGCAGCTCGGTGGATTTCTACGCTGGCAGCACGATGTGTATAATGCCGGCGCCTTGGCGGAAGCCGGCGTGCATCATTATCGCGCCACGGGAAACGTCGATCTGCTGCGTGTCGCGGCCAGGCTTGCCAGCCATATGTCCGACATCATGGGGCCGCCGCCCCGAAAAAATATCGTTCCCGCCCATTCTCTGCCCGAGGAGGCGCTGGTGGAGATGTATCTGCTGTTCAAGGACGATCCGTCCCTCAAAGACAAACTGAATATCCCCGTCCATGAAGATCGGTTTCTGGCACTGGCGGAGTTCTGGCTGGAAAGTCGCGGCCGTCACGGCGGCAGGCCGACATCTGAACAGTGGGATCATCAGGGGGCCGAGTGCGAGAGGTGGGTGCGTGAACAAGCGTACGGAAACCAACGACCCAGCTGGGGCGCCTATGCCCAGGATCACCAGCCTGTATTTCAGCAGGAGACGCTTGAAGGTCACGCCGTCCGCGCCACCTTGATGTGTACGGGTCTCAGCGCCGCCGCCCGAGTCAATGGCAGGTCCGACTACGCTCATACGGCCCTGCGCCTGTGGGAAAACATGGCTGGAAAACGGATGCACATTACGGGGGGCGTGGGGGCGTTTGCCCATGAGGAAAAATTCGGTCCCGATTATGCCCTGCCCAACGATGCGTACCTGGAGACCTGTGCGGCCGTGGGCGCCGGCTTTTTCCACCGGAACATGAACCTGCTTTTCGGCGACGCCCGGTATGTCGATGAACTGGAACGCGTGTTGTATAATAACGTCATCAACGGCGTCTCCCTGGAGGGAACGCGATATTATTATCAAAATCCCTTATCCGCCCGGGGCCATCGTCGCTGGAAATGGCATGGCTGTCCCTGCTGTCCTCCGATGTTCTTGAAGATGGTCTCGGCGCTTCCGGGTTACCTATATGCCTATGATGCGGAAGGCCTGTACGTCAATTTGTTTGTTGGCAGTCGGGCGGAATTTTCCTTCAATCATAATCCGATATCCGTAGTGCAAAAAACCGGGTATCCCTGGAAAGGAACCGTGACCCTTGTCCTGGAACCCGAAAACGAGATGGAGTTCGCCTTGCATGTTCGAGTGCCCGGCTGGGCCAGGGGGCGGGAAAATCCCTTCGGGTTGTACACATCCGATCTGCAGTCAAAAATAGCATTCACGTTGAACGGCAAAAAAATGTCAATGCTCGAAAGTGAAAGAGGGTATGCCGTCATCAAGAGAAAGTGGAAACGAGGCGATGAGGTGGTGTTGGAACTTCCCCTGCAGCCGCGCCGCGTCCACGCCCATCCGGAAGTCGAAAGCGACGAGGGTCGATGTGCGATCCAGTCCGGTCCGTTGGTGTATTGTATTGAAGAGCAGGACAATCCGGGAATGGATTCGTATTTCCTGGAACCCGGGAGTCCGTTTTCCCTGGAGTTCGATCCGGAAGTATTGGGAGGCGTGAATATTGTCAAGGGACAGGCGTCAAGCGTTCAACAGGATCGGCGCGTTGAACCTGTTACGGTCAGGGCAATTCCGTTCTATGGCCAGGACAATCGCGAGCAGACGGCAAGGATGGCGGTGTGGTTGCCGGAAGAAAAGGAACTTGCCAGCCCCATGCCTCCTGCGACCATTGCCGGCCGGGCGCACGTCTTGGTCTCTTATTGTTTTGAGCACGATACCCAGACCGCCCTGAATGACGGCCGGGAGCCGGCGAATTCGAACGATCATTCCATTGCTCGTCATACGTGGTGGGATCATCGAGGGACCGCCGAATGGGCGCAATACGAATTCGACCGGCCCCGCCGAATCTCTTCGGTTTCGGTGTATTGGTGGGACGACCGACCTTCCGGGGGGCGCTGTGCGGCGCCCGAGTCCTGGACATTGTTGTATCGTACCGAAGACGCATGGGAGCCGGTGTCCAATCCTTCGGAATATGGCATCCTTCTTGATCAATACAACACGACAACGTTTACGCCGGTCACGACCAAGGCATTGCGACTGGAGGTCCATCTTCGCGAGCATTGGTCCGGAGGCATTTTGGAGTGGAAGGTAAAATAGCCATTCCCTAAGAGGGGCGTCTGACCCCATGAGCGAGAGAGACATTCTGCCGCCCCGGTTGGACCGCCTGTTGTCATTTTGTTAGACGCCCTTGGGCCTTGCCTTTGGGATCTCGTCCGCATTCTGCCGGGGCAGCCATCGGGCCGGTTGGTTTTTCCCGTCGTTATACTTCGGATCGAGTGCTTGTCTTTTCCGTGTGTGGTCAATGCCGGCCGCTCGCGGCTTTTCGAACCATCCGGATTCCGGTTGCGAATCAACCACCGGAGAAAGTATGGCTACTTGAAATCCAACGGCTTTGGTGATATGATCGTTTCCGAACCGAATCACGTGGAAAACGTGTTCGTCGGATGATACGTGAAATAACAAGAGGAAAACCATGATGACGCATGAGGTATCGCCGCCAATCCGCACGAGGCGTATTTTGGCAATCCTGGGTATTGCCGTACTGAATCCAGCCGCCCTCATGGCAGGCGGCCGCAATCCGCATACCGACTGGTTCAAGGAGGCGGGATACGGCGCCTTCATTCACTTTCTTCCGGCAGACGCCGAAGGTCTTGCGCGGGTGAAGGACGTTGATGTAAACGCCCTTGCCGATCAACTGGAGGCGGCGGGGGCGCACTATCTGGTGCTGACCCTGGGACAGAACTCCGGATTCATGAATTCCCCCAACGCGGCGTATGATCGTATCACCGGTTACCAGCCGGGCGAACGGTGTTCGACGCGGGATCTGCCGCTGGATCTTCACCGGGTACTGAGCGCCAAAGGCATCAAACTGATGTTGTATCTGCCCTGCCAGGTTCCCAACCGGGATGCGCGGGCCCAGAAGGCCTTTGGCATACCCCAGGGTCCCAAGGATCAGCCCATCGATGTCGCATTCGCCCGGAAATGGGCCGAAGTGATTTACGAGTGGTCGTCTCGCTACGGCGACAAGGTGGCCGGCTGGTGGTTTGACGGCGGTTATCAATGGGTGGGCTTCAATGACGAGATCGCCGACATCTACGCCGACGCCGTCAAACGCGGCAACCCGCAGGCGATCGTCACCTTCAATCCCGGCGTCAAATTGATTCGCTGGACTCAAGCCGAGGACTACACCGCCGGGGAACTCAACGAGCCATTCGACATAGTGCCCACCGCCCGCTGGGTCGAAGGCTCCCAATGGCATGCGCTGACCTATGTCGGCTCCCGCTGGTCGGCCCGCGATACGAGATATCCCGCCCGGCGCTGGGCCGAATGGGTAAGCAATGCTGTCATAAAGGAGGGAGTCGTTACCCTGGACGTCGGTCCCAACTGGAATCGGGACGAGGGCCCGATCGGGACCATTTCCCCGGCGCAGATGGCTCAATTGCAGCAGGTCCGTACCGCCGTGGCCGAGGTTTCAACCAGGGCCGATGTGTACGTGAGCCCCGATGGCAATGATGCCTGGACCGGGCGACTCTTGGCCGTTAATGCCGATGCGACCGATGGGCCGTTGGCAACCATCGCCGCCGCCCGGCGGGCGGTCCGAACGATTCGTCAGCAGCAACCGAATCGGGAACAACCGATTGTCGTGGCCATCCGAGGAGGGATTTATCGGCTGACTGAACCGCTTAACTTTACTCCGGACGATTCGGGCACGGAAAACGCACCGGTCGTTTATCAGGCCTACGGTGACGAACAACCGATTATCAGCGGGGGCAGCGAAATCCAGGGCTGGCAAACAGATTCCCAGGGACGATGGTTTGTTGATTTGAAGGACGTCAAGGACGGGCAGTGGCGCTTTTCTCAATTGTTCGTCAACGATCAGCGCCGTTTCCGTCCGCGTTTGCCCAAGGAGGGTTACTATCAGATCGCCGACCAGCTTGCCCCGTCCGCCAAGGCCGCCGGAAAAGGCCATGACCGGTTTGGATTCCATCCCGGGCAGATCCAGGCAACCTGGGCCAATCTGCAGGACGTGGAAATCATGGCATTCCACTTCTGGGCGGCGTCGCGCATCCCGATCGCCGAGGTGGACGCCGAACACCACACCGTTACCGTCCAGGGCCATACCACCGGCACCAGTTCGTGGGCCGAGTTCAGAAAAGGGCATCGCTATCGAGTCGAAAATGTTAAGGAAGCACTGCAAACGCCGGGCCAGTGGTATCTGGATCGCCCGACCGGGCGTCTGACCTATATCCCGCGGGACGGTGAGACCCCGCAAAACACCTCGGTGGTGGCGCCGCGACTGGCAAACCTGCTCCTGCTGCATGGCGACGTGGCCCAGCGCCGCTGGGTGGAGCATATCCAGTTTCGCGGACTGACCTTTGCCCATGCCCGCTGGACGGTCCCGCCTGCCGGCCAATCATTTCCCCAGGCCGAGATCAACCTGGGGGCCGCCGTCGCCGCCATGGGCGCCAGGCATATCCTGATCAAGGACTGCGCCGTGCGCCACGTGGGCGAGTACGCCATGGGTTTCGGGCCCGGCTGCCGTTACAACCGCATCGCCGGTTGCGAACTGATCGATCTCGGCGCCGGGGGGATCAAGATCGGCAGCGCCTTGCCCACAGGCTGGGACAATACCCTGGGCGCGCCGAACGACGACGAGGCCCTGGTCTCGCATCACACCGTCGAGGATTGCCTGATTGCCCATGCCGGTCGCCTTCATCCCGCCGGCATCGGCGTCTGGGTGGGACATTCACCGTACAACGTCATCCGACACAACGATGTCTACGATCTCTATTACTCGGCCTTTTCGCTCGGCTGGATCTGGGGATACGCCCCCAGCCAGGCGCATCACAACGAAGTGGCGTTCAATCACGCCCATCACATCGGCCAAGGCGTGCTCAGCGACATGGGCTGCATCTACACCCTGGGGGTATCTGTCGGCACGACGATTCACGACAACCATTTCCATGACGTGACCTCGTACGATTACGGCGGATGGGGCCTCTACACCGACGAGGGCTCCACCGGAATCGAGATGACCAACAACCTGGTGTACCGCTGCTCGCGCGGCGGGTTTCATCAGCATTACGGAAAGGAAAATCGCATCGAGAACAACATCCTGGCATACGGCGGTGAACACCAGATCCAGCGTTCGCGCACCGAGGAACACATCTCGTTCTTCTTCGAGCACAACATCGTGTTCTGGGACAACGACAGCCCGCTGCTGGGATCCAACTGGAAGGACAACCAATTCAAACTTGACAACAACGTTTACTGGCGAGCTGGCAAGGCGATCACGTTCCCCGGCGACTTGAGCTTGGATCAATGGCGCGAGCAGCGAAACCAGGACCTCCATTCGCTGATCGCCGATCCCGGCTTCGTGGACCCGTCCCATGACGATTTTCGCCTGCAGGCCGACTCGCCGGCATTGAAAGTGGGATTCAAGCCATTCGACTATACCCAGGCGGGCCGCCGCAGGCCCGTCGTCCTGACGCGGGACGTGCCCGACGTGCCCGCGGGCTTTGAAGGCCGTTGAAGAAAGGAGGAACGCCGATCCAGGGTTTCACGGAAATCCTGTCGGCCGAGGAAGGCCAACCGCAAATGAAACCAAAGGCAATGACGCTTGGGGCCCTGTTGATCGTGCTCGGCCCGGCTTGGCTCCCGCTGGCGGCACCCGCCTCCCTTGCCTCTTCGGATCTGCATGTGATCGATGCAGGAACGCCGCAGGGACTGCGGGAGCTTTTTCGCCATACCGCCGATCCCCTGCATCTCATCAGCGCGCACCGGGGAGGCGCCCGACGGACATATCCCGAGAACTGCGTCGCGACGTTCGAGAACACGCTCCGGCACACCTACGCCATCATGGAAATCGATCCTCGCTACACCAGGGACGGTGGGATCGTGGTGCACCACGATCCCACGCTTGAGAGAACTACCACCGGCTCGGGCCGGGTGGCGGAACGGACGTTGTCGGAACTGAAGGAACTGCGCCTAAAGGACCCCGAAGGGCTGGTCACCGGCTTTCGGATCCCCACCCTCGATGAAGTGCTGCGGTGGGCCCGGGGCAAGACGATTCTGGTGCTGGATCACAAGGATGTGCCCGTGGACGTGTCCGCCGGCAAGATCAGGGAGCATCGGGCCGAGGCGTACGCGCTGTTGATCGTCTACAGCTTCAAGGACGCCAAAACATGCCATGATCTGAACCCGGACATCATGATGGAGGTGATGATTCCCGATCGCGAGAGGTTCGACCAGTTCGACAAGACGGGCATCCCCTGGAGCAACATCATCGCGTTCGTGGGACATACGCCGCCGGACAAGGAATTGGTGCACAAAATTCACGCGAAAGGCGCGTGTTGCATGGTGGGCACCTCGAGGAACCTCGACAGGGAATTCGCCGCCCCTCCGCCCGGTGAGGCCGGCCCCGTCGAGCGGAAGTATCGTGCCCTGCTGCAGCTCGGCGCCGACATCATCGAGACGGACCTTCCCCAGGAGCTCGGGACGCTGCTTTCCGGCGCATTCGAGATCCCCGTCGGCAAGTCAAAATTTTTCTCAAAAGCCGTCGCCGGTGATCTCACGGATGATCGCAAGTGACTGGCGGGCAGCATTTCTTGAAAGGAACACAAAAGAACATTTGCCGGACACAACGATACCGTTATTTTCGGCACAGAAACTTTCAGGGCGTCTATTGCTCTATCGAAACCATTACTAATCAGTTCAATAAATAGTTGACATTGGACAAGAAGTCGATATACTGCGAGCATGAAGATACAAGATGCTCGATCGCTTCCAT
>JAFGFX010000297.1 GCA_016930855.1 Sedimentisphaerales bacterium
GGAACGCCAGGCCGATCCGCTGATGAGGGAGCTGCTCAAGGAACTGGACCTAAGCGGACCGGACAAGGACCTGCTGCAGCAGGTAACCTCGAAGGCCCGCCTGCGGCATCCGGTCATGGGGGTCTTGAGTCCGGGGCTGCTGGACTGGACGTATCGGCTGTACCTGCGGGAGACCGCCCGGCCCGAGGCGCCGCAGATCCGCCGCCGCCTTTGGCGGATATCGGAAATCCTTTACGACCACACGCCGCCGACGGTTGAGGCCGGCGGCACCGTCGAGACGAAATCCCCGCCGCCGGCGAGTCGAAAACCATCTGTCGGCCAGCCGTAGAGGCCCCGACAGTTTGGACCGATGCTCGACCTGCTCGAAGATACCCCCGGCAAGTCGAAAAAAACGCCGGTCAACCGTAGGGGCTACGGCAATTCGGACAGGTGCTCGGGTTGCTCGGAGGAGCCCGCCGGCACAGATGAATGCCGCACGACGAGTCGTTTCAGGTGAACCTGCCAGAGGGCGCGGACGGCGGGAAAGGCGGCGTAGAAAATAAACACGATCGACAAGGTCAACTGCGGCTTCCAGTAAAGGAACAACAGCAGTATCACGATGCGGACCACATGGCCGAAGGGGCGCCGCCCCCGGACATACTGGTTGATCACATGGCCGTAGGGGATGCGACTGACCATCAGCAGGGCGACCAGCACCGTGATCCAGGGCAAACAATGGATCACCACCCGGCCGCCGATCTGGGCCAGGCCGGGAACGTCCGGTTTGATCTCCGGCACCAGGTCGCCGTAGAGCAAGACCAGCGAGGCCACCACGCCGGCCGCCGCCGGCGAGGGCAGGCCGCTGAACTGATCGTGCCCCACCTCCGGACGGCCGTGCTCGACGTTGAACCGCGCCAGGCGCAGGGCGGCGCAGCAGACATACATCACCGCCCCCAGCCAGAGCAGCTTGCCCGGGATGCTGCCGAACACCGGACTGACCGGTCCGATGACGCCCTGGAAATGATTTTCCACCACCCGGAGCATCAGGAACGCCGGGGCCACGCCGAAGCTGATCACGTCCGCCAGGGAATCCAGTTGGGCGCCGAAGCCGCTGGTGCCCCGCGACAGGCGGGCCAGGAACCCGTCCAACCCGTCGCAGATCATCGCCAAAAAGATCATCCAGGCCGCCGCGGCGAAAAAGGTCAGCTCCGGCTTTTCCAGCCAGAGGCGGTCCGGCTCGTTCATGCCCCGCGCCGTAAAGTGGATGGCGGCAAATCCGCACACCCCGTTCAGCAGCGTCACCAGAGAGGGCATCACCGCCACGCGGCGCAGGCGCCGTGTCTTATGCTGTCGCCGAAACCGATTCGTCATGTGCCAAACCTTCGCCTCCGACCGAACAGTATACCGATTTTAAGTTCCCGCCGCTCCTGATAATGTCCGCCGCCCAGCGACGGTGAGGTTGGCCCGGAATCTCACCTGCCTTTGGTTTTACGCGGTCTGGTCGGGCGCCTCGTAGCGAACCAGTATGGTTCGGCCGGCCCGCACCACATCGCCCGGCCGGACGAGGATCCGGGCCCGCGGATCGCGCAGCAGATACAATTCCGTCCGCGAGCCGAACTTGATCATCCCGAAACGCTGACCGGCCGCGAGCGCATCGCCGGGGGCGACAGCGGTGACGATCCGGCGGGCGATGGCGCCGGTGATCTGCTTGACGAGCACCCGGCCGGCGGGGTGGTCGGGACAATCCATGCCCACGCCGCAGGCGCGGTTCCAGCGGCTGGCGTCTTGGTACTTCATGGCATTGATGCAGCGACCGGGCTGCCGATCAATATTCTCGACCCGCCCGGCGCAGGGGGCCCGATTGATATGCACGTCGAAAATACTCAGGAAAATGCCGATGCGGATGGCGGCCCCCTCCAGAAAGGGCGCGTCGTCCACCTCGAGGATATCGGTGACTTGGCCGTCCGCCGGCGCCAGCAGGGCGTTCGGCTCGTCGGGGACGGCTCGTTCGGGATCGCGAAAGAAAAGTACTACCCCTACCCCGAGCACTCCCAGGACGATCTGCGGCCAGGGTACGCCCGCCGGCCAGAGCCAGGCCAGCAATCCCGCCAGGGCGGCCAGGGCCAGGGGCAAAAGGATCCATTCGCGTCGTCCGTATGGCGTCAAGGGAAAATGCATCGTTTATCGCTTAAAACCTCCAGGGTTCCGCTGAAAACGCCCGCCGGCTCATCGAGTCACGAGGGGCCGTCCGCTTCCGAACGCATTATTCCACCATATCGAGCAAGAATCAAGTCCGATTCCTTCCGGCTCGGCCCCGGGCGAATCCCCCCGATCGAGCTCGCCCGCCGGCAAAATCCCTTGACTTCTCGGCGGCGATCCGATACACCGCCAAGGACGCATACCCTGCCGCGCGGAGGCGACCGGACACCCTGATTCGATCGGTGCGACCGGCCGGAAGGATCAGCGCCGCGGGCCGTCGGAAAACCACCATCGCGCCGGGGCGCGGGAAGGGGGCTATCGAGGAGAAAGAATGGACAAAAATGATCTTGAATATATCCGGTCCTTGATCCGCAGCGTGCCGGATTTTCCCCGGCCGGGGATCGTCTTTCGCGACATCACGCCCCTGCTGGCGGACGCCGAGGCCCTGGCGCGAACCTGCCGGGTGATGGCGGACCCGTTTCGCGGGCAGGCCGTGGACCTGGTCGTCGGGGCCGAATCCCGCGGCTTTATCTTCGGGACGGCGATCGCCCTGGAATTGCAGGCCGGCTTCGTGCCCATCCGCAAACCGGGCAAGCTGCCGGCGGAGACGATCTTTCAGGAATACGCCCTCGAGTACGGCACCGACCGGCTCGAGATGCACGCCGACGCCGTGAAGCCGGGGCAACGCATCCTCATGGTCGACGATCTGCTCGCCACCGGCGGGACCATGCAGGCCGCCTGCCGCCTGGTCCGCCCGTTGGGCGGCGAGATCGTCGGTGTCAGCTTTCTGATCGAGCTGGCCTTCCTGGCCGGCCGGGCGAAACTGGCCGGTTACACGATCCACAGTCTGATTCGCTACGATGCGGAATAGGGCAGCCCTACAATCGAAACCGCTCGGCTCCGCGGCCCACCTACGTCGTCTGGGCCGAGCCCCTCAAAAAAAAGGCCCTCCGCATTCGGAAGGCCTGGATGGTCAAATCCTCGCTCGCAGTCGCCATCCCGGCGGCCCCATTGCCCGCGCCGGGCAAGCACTCTCGTCTGTTTCACTCACCCCCGGCAAGCACCTGTCGCCCTTTCGCTCGGGCGGGATACGCACCGCATTTTCGGGCGATAAGCAGGCATTCCGGATATTGTCGCCCTTTCGCTCGCGCGGGATACGCACCTGCGGGCCACCTTCGGGGCGGGATTTCGCCTGGATTATTCATCCTTTTCCAGGTTGTCGGTTTCGTCCTGGTCCGGCGGGGTTTCGTCCTTCTCGCCGGCCTCGGCGTCCGCGGCCTCGTCATCGGGGGTCTTATCCTCCGGGGTTGGTTGCGACTCCTGCGGCAATCCCTCCACGTCCTCCTCGACGTAGACATCCTCCAGGTCCGTAGAATCCACGTGTTTGCGCAGCAGGCAGTAGATCACGGTCTGCATGGAGAAGCAAAAACTCACGGCGAAGGCCAGCACCAGCCCCACGACCAGCGAGACCCAGATCCAGATGAAAAACGCGCCGAGGGTTTCGGTGCCGTTGAGGGTGACCCAGTTGACCGACGGCTGCAAATTCGCCAGCATGGGAGCCGGCCAGATGGCGTCGAGCTTGCCGCGCATGTCGCTGACGGTCACGGCCGAATCGTCCCAGTTCATGCCGATGCCCGCGGCGACGTGCACCGCCAGCAGCAGCAGGAAGGCGAACAAGCGCACGAAGAGATAGCAGATGCCGCCGTAGACAAACGACACCACGCCGTAAAAGCCCAGCCGCCAGGGACGGGCGAACAGATAACTGAAGGCGCGGCTGATGGCGTCGAAGCTGTCGGAGCCCTCCACGGCGATGGTGGGATACATCAGGCCCATCCCGCCGATCAGGCCGATGGCGATCAGGGCCATCACGAATCCGCCGAACAGGGCCAGGCCCATCAGCAGCGGCGCCGCGATCTCGCCGATATAGGGCACGGCGCCCGCCAGGCCGCCGAGAAAGACGAACAGGCCGATGAAGATGATGATCCCGATGGGAATCAGGGGCGCCGAGAAGAAGCTGGCGAATTTGCCCATGCTGAACTGCAGCGCCCGCCAGGGCCCGATGCGTTCCTCCCGGGCGAATTGCAGGGCGGCCATCCGGCACAGCGCCCCGCCGACGACGGCCCACACCGACAGGCCCACCACCATCAACAACAGGGCGAAAACCGGATGAAAGCGACTCAGCCAGCAGGCGCCCAACGCCAGTTGATAGAGACGACTCTTGGCCATCTGGCAGTCATGCCTCCAGACCACATCGCCGATCAATCCCTGGAGCTGCGTCATCTTGAAATCGGCGAAGGTGGCGAAGATCCCCCGGCCTTCGGCCAGGTCCAGGGCGCGATAGGCAAAGGCCTGCACGGCGGTATCCATAATCAAGCGGGCGTCCCGATCGGCCTTTTCCTGGGCCTCCTGGCGGTCCTTGCCCTCCAGATCGGACGGGACCACGATCAACGCCTTGTCGAACCCCCCCAAGGCATCGGTGGCCTGTCCGCTCAACAGCGCCTTGATCAGCGCATCCCGCATGACCTTCAGCTGGGCCAGGTCCCGGTCGATCTCGCTGCGGAGTTTCGCCTTGTCGGCGGTGTTCTCCAGGCGCTTCTCGTACTCGGCGTCCAGGGCCTCGACGCGCTGGTCATAGCGCTGGGCGATCACCTCCATCGCCTGGGGAAGATTTTCCTTGTAGTATTGCTTCACCTTGGACTTGGCGTCGCCGTCTTCGATATCGGCGACATTGGCCAGGTCCTTCATGTCCAGATCCATCTCCAGCAGGCGGATCAGGCGCGCCTGGTTCTGTTCCCGGACGGTCCGCCGATACGCCTCCAGATCGTCACGCGCCAGCTGCGGCGCCGCCTCGACATAGGCGTCCAGATCGGAACAGCCCGAGACATCCCAGGGCTTGGCCTGGTTGACCACCGCCTCGATATCACAGATGACGCGATACGAGCCGGGCGTCAAGGCGTCCAGGATCCACCCGCACAGGAACAGCACGACCACCCCCAGCAGGGCCACCGACAATTTGCCCGGCTGAACGGCCATACGAAATCCCTGAAACAGACGCAGGAACAGCAGATGACTCCACCATTGATCTTGGTTGGTCTTGACCTCTTGCTCGGACATGGATGAAACTCCTTTCCCAACGGGACTTTGCGCCAAGCGAAACCGCCGGCGGCAACGAAACGCCCGATCCCCTACCAATTGAACGGCTCGAACCTGGGACCCGCCGGACGGCAACATCCGCCGCCGGTTTCTCGTGCCGCATAGATTGTGCCGCTTGCCTCCATGTGGCTGGACGACCTAAGATTTTATCCACGAACCTTTGGGTCCGGCCCTCAATTATAGGTGCCGCCGGGGGGTATGCAATAGTTTTTTTGCCGATTGGAGCCCGGCAAACGGGGCGTTCCCGGCGGGCCGGAGCCCTGGTTCGGCCGGGGCCAATCCTCCGCACAAACCGCCGGAGGTTGACAGCGATCCCGGGCGGATGCGAACGGACCTTGCCCGGAGATCATTTCCTAACCTCCGCAAAAGGCGATAGTAGCGGTGATAACCTCGGTGGGATGCGCAAGAAACAGCGCCTAGAGGCCATTGTATAACCTCGGCACAAGGCGATTATGGTAGTAAAACGCCACTGTGGCCAAGTTACAAAACCGCGTCTAGGGATGTTCGGGCGATTCGTCCGCCGGCCCAGCCGGCGGCAGGTCGTCGGATTCGATCGATCGGCCCGGAATGGCATAGTGATCACTGAGCCAGAGTCCCAGGTCGACCTGCTGGCAGCGCTGGCTGCAGAAGGGAAAATACGCGCTCGTCTCGACGGACGCCCCGGGGAGTTTCCGGCGGCATATGGGGCATCTATGGCTCTTCATCGTCATCTGTCGTCTTCAACGAGTTCCTGGCAGGCCAAACGGTTTCGGCCGATCCGGCCTCGGGCGCTGAATTTGCTTTCCAACCTTCTCCGGTCGCCCGGCGCCGGTCGGCGGCTAACCATCCGATCCCTTCCGGATGCTTGGCACGGCAGCCGACCCCCCTAGGCGGTTTTTTTGCCGTCCGTGGTTTTTTTGCCGCCTTTCGCATCGGCGGACTTTTCCTTCGATTCCGTCTTGGGCTTGGCGGCCTCGGACTCGGACTTGGCGGCCTTCTTATACCCCTCGCTGCGATAATCGGTCAGGTAAAAACCGCTGCCCTTGAACAGCAGGCCGGCGCCGCCGCTGATCAGACGTTCGACCTTGTTCTTGCGGCAGGCGGGGCATTTGCGGATCGGCTTGGCGGTGATGGACTGGAACTCCTCGAAGCGATGGCCGCAGGCCGAGCAGCGATATTCATAGGTCGGCATCGTCATTCTCCCTTATCAGGATTCTACGTGGTTGGGGCCCCTGACGAGCCATCCCCCCATTCAGAACAAAAGATTTCCATTCTCATCCTCCGGCGGCGGCTCCTCGTTCGGGGACCGACCGCCGTTCGCGTCCGTTTCCGGCTCCGCCGCCGACGGCGTAGCCGCCTTCGCCACCGAGACCTTCACCGGCCGCAAGGTGCGATCCTGCATGACATAGCCGGCCGCCAGTTCCCGCAGAATGGCATGTTCCGGGTACTGGTCGGACTCCTCCTGGCAGACGGCCTCGTGGCGGCTGGGATCGAAGGGCTCGCCCGCCTGCACGGAAATCCGCTGGATCCCGTGGCCGGCCAGGACATTGAGCAGATGATCATGGACAATCCGCACGCCGTCGAGCAGGGCCGCCGGATCGTCGCTGGGACGTCCCTTCGCCAGCGTGTGTTCAAAATTATCCAACACCGCCAGCAGGCTCTTAATGAGATCCTCCCGGGCAAACTGACCGGCCTGCTCGATCTGCCGCAGGGCGCGCTTCTGGTAATTCTGATAGTCGGCGGCTAGCCGCTGGAACCGGCTGCGCAGTTCATCCAGCTCCTGCTGGGCCGGCAGGCTGCCCTCCGGGCGCGCCGGCGGCGGTTCCTCCGTCGGCCGGGCGGCATCCGGTCCGGATTCCGCATCGGGTTCTGGCATGGCTTTCATTTTCTTCTTCTTGCTCATGTCCGCGGTGATCCTCTTGCCCGGTCGGCGGCGGCAGATCGGCCTGCCGCGCCCGGGACCGTCCCGGCCCCCACGATATCGGCCTTCATCCGCCGGAGGCGCCTGGTGTCGCGCGGCTAGTCCTTCTCGTTCTGCCCGGCGAAATGCTCCTTGAGCCGCTCAAAAAATCCCTTGCTCTCGGGCAGCACCGTTTTGTCCTCGGTCTGCGCGAATTCCCGCAGCAGCCGTTTTTGTTCTTTGCTGAGTTTCTTGGGGATCTCCACCAGCACCTGGACCAGCAGCGCCCCCCTGCGGCCGCTGCGCAGGTCCGGCAAGCCCTCGTTCTTGATCTGCAGGACCGTGCCGTGCTGGGTCCCGGCGGGAATCTCCAGCGTCTGGCGGCCCGACAGGGACGGCACCTCGATGGTGGCGCCGAGGGCCGCCTGGCTGAAGCCGATGGGCACCCGCACGACCAGATCGTCGTCGTTGCGCAGCAGAAACGGATGGGGCTGAATCTTGACGTAACAGTACAAATCGCCCCGCGGTCCGCCGCCGCTGCCGGGCTCGCCCTCGCCTTCCAGGCGGATGGCCTGGCCGTCCCGGATCCCGGCGGGAATCTTGATCGACAGGGTCCGGGTCTTGACCATCCGGCCGGTGCCCTGGCACTGCTTGCAGGGGTGGGTGATGATCTTGCCCCGGCCCTGGCACTGGGGGCAGGCGGTGACCAGGCGGAACAATCCGCCCATGCCCGCCTGGGCGACCTGTCCCTGGCCGCCGCACTGGGGGCAGGTCTTCTCCTCGTGACCCGGCTCGGTCCCCCGGCCGCTGCAATGATCGCAATAATCGCGCCGCTTGAAGCTGATGCCCTTTTCCAGCCCCTGGAGCACCTCCTGGAGCGTCAGCTCGATCTGGGTCTCGATATCGTAGCCGCGGCTGGCGGCGCGGCGGGATCGGCGGCGACCGCCGAACATCCCGCCGGCGAAGATGTCGTCGAACATGCTGAAGATGTCGTCGAAGCCCATGTGGGAGAAATCGTGCACCCCCACGCCCCGCAGGCCCTCATGGCCGTACCGGTCGTACTGGCGGCGCTTTTCCGGGTCGCTCAGGACCTCATAGGCCTCGGCACACTCCTTGAACTTCTGCTCGGCCTGCTTGTCGTCGGGATTCTTGTCGGGGTGAAACTTGATCGCCAGCCGCCGGTAGGCGCGCTTGATGTCGGCCGGACCGGCGCTGCGCTCCAGGCCGAGAACCTCGTAGTAATCCCGTTTCGTTGCCGCCATCGCACTCATGCTGCCCCCCGACTATGGTTGGCTCGAGCCCGCCGCGGCCGCGGCGAACCCGGGCGGTTTTAGCATACGGCATCCGCGACGGGATCCTTGTCGTCCTTCAGATCCGAGACCAACACGTTGGTCGTCAGCATGACGCCGGCCACACTGGCCGCATTCTGCAGGGCCGTACGGGCCACCTTGGCCGGATCGATGATGCCCGCCTCGAACATATCGACGAATGTGCCCTGGGCGGCGTCGTAGCCGCGGGTGCCCTTCTGCTCCAACAGCTCGGTCACGACCATGCCGCCGTCCGCGCCGCTGTTGTCCACGATCTGCTGGGTCGGATACGTCAGCGCCTTGGCAACGATGTCGAAGCCGAGCGGCTCGTCGCCGGCGGCCTCCTTGCGGGCCTTGGTCACCGCGTCGATCGCCCGCAGGAACACCACCCCGCCGCCCGGCACGATGCCTTCTTCCACGGCGGCCTTGGTGGCGTGCAGGGCGTCCTCCAGCAGATCCTTGCGATCCTTCATGGCGGTCTCCGTGAACGCCCCGGCCCGCACGATGGCGATGCCTCCGGTCAGCTTGGCCAGCCGTTCCTGGAGCTTCTCGCGGTCATAGTCGCTGGTGGTCTTCTCGATCTGGGCCCGGATCTGGCTGATCCGCTGGTTGATCTCCTTTTTGGCGCCGGCGCCTTCCACGATCGTGGTGCTGTCCTTGTCCACGGTGACCCGCCGGGCCTGGCCCAGCTGCGACAATTCAACGTTCTCCAGCTTCATGCCGGTATCCTCGCTGATCACCTGGGCCTTGGTCACGACGGCGATATCCGCCAGCATGGCCTTGCGGCGGTCGCCGAAGCCGGGGGCCTTGACCGTGCAGACCTTCAAGATGCCCCGCAGCTTGTTGATGACCAGGCCCGCCAGGGCCTCGCCCTCGACCTCCTCGGCGATGATCAGCAGGGCCTTGCCGACGCTGGAGATCTTCTCCAGCAGCGGAATCAGCTCGCGGAGGCTGCTGATCTTCTTCTCGTGGACCAGGATGAGGCAATCCTCCAGGACGGTCTCCATCGTGTCGGTCTTGGTGACGAAATAGGGCGACTGATAGCCCTTGTCGAACTGCATGCCCTCGACGACCTCCAGTTCGGTTTCCATGCCCTTGCCTTCCTCGACCTCGATGACGCCGTCGCGCCCGACCCGCTCCATGGCGTCGGCCAGCAGTTTGCCGATCTCCGGATCGTTGTTGGCCGAGATGGAGGCGACCTTGGCGATGTCGTCGCTGCCCTTGACCTTTTTGCTCTGCTTGGCGATGGAGTCCACGGCGGCCGCCACCGCCTGGGTGATGCCGCGCTGGAGGGCCATGGGATTCACGCCGGCGGCCACGAATTTCAGGCCTTCGGTGTAAATCGCCTCGGCCAGGACCGTGGCGGTGGTGGTGCCGTCGCCGACGACGTCGCTGGTCTTGCTGGCGACCTGGTTGACCATCTTGGCGCCCATGTTTTTGAACGGCTCGGGCAGCTCGATCTCCTTGGAGACCGTCACGCCGTCCTTGGTCACCCGCGGCGAGCCCCAGCTCTTCTGCAGGATCACGTTGCGGCCGGTCGGCCCCATGGTCACCTTGACCGCCGCCGCCAGTTTCGCCAGGCCCTCGCGGATCTCCCGGCGCGCCGCTTCTTCGAACATCATTTGCTTGGCCATGCTCTTGACTCCCGATTATTGGCGGGAAGCCGTTTGCTCCCCCGCCGGCCCGGCGTCGTCTCTCTCAAGACAGCCGGCTTCCGAGGGCGGCAAACGGCCCCCAGGGGTTATTTCTTCTCGATCACCGCCAGGATGTCGTTCTCCCGGAGAATCACGTATTTCTCCTGGTCGATCTCCACGTCGGTGCCGGCGTACTTGCCGTAGAACACGTCGTCGCCCTTCTTGACGCTCAGGGCAGCGCGTTCGCCGCTGTCGAGCAGCTTGCCGGGGCCGAGGGCCACGATCTTGCCGCGCTGGGGCTTTTCCTGGGCCGAATCGGGCAGGACGATGCCGCCGGCGGTCTTCTCTTCCGCTTGCGACTGCTTGACCAACACCCTATCATCCAACGGTTTGATTTTCATTGTCGTTACTCCAATGCTGAATACGATTGACTTAGTTACCTTTCACCTGGATGTTTTTAGCCACCGTGGCGGCCTAATAATCCATATCATCCATGCCGCCCATGCCGGGGCCTCCCGGCCCGCCGGGCGGGGGGGTCTTTTTCTGCGGTTTTTCCGTGATCACGGTGTCGGTCGTCAGCAGCA
>JAFGFX010000038.1 GCA_016930855.1 Sedimentisphaerales bacterium
CGTCAACATGCCAACCGCGCTCGCGGCGATTTATGGGTGCGATTCGCACCTTGCCCATAGGGCAGTCTCAGTATGAACCGTCAACTGGCCCACCATGATCGCGTCGATTTAAAAATACTGGGTTAATGTTTCCAGCAGGCTTTTCATCCGGTCGGTGATGTTATGACGGGCCAGCACCTTGGCGCGGGCGGCCTGGCCCACCGCGGCGCGCTGGGCTGGGTGGGTATGATAATAGCGCACCTTGCGAATCAGGTCCGAGACGCCCTCGAAGGCGATCATCTCCCTGCCGAGCTCAAAGTACTCTTGGATGCCGTCCGGCGGGGCCGGTTGGCCCGTCGAGCGGATCAGCACAGCCGCGCCGGCCGCGGCGGCGTTCAGCAGCCAGGGCTCCACCCGCGGCGTACTGGAGACGTACACGATCATCCCGGCGGCGTTGCACAGGCGATTGAGGCCGTCGGCGTCGGCCAGCGGACCGACGAGCCGGTCCCGCACCGGCGAATCGTCCCAGCCCAGCGGCTGGTCGGGCTCGTCCGCCTCCGGCACGGCCGTCCAGGTGAACAGCCGCAAGTCGATGCCCGCCCGCACCAGGTGCTCGGCATAGACGTCCCGCAGCACCGTATCGCCCAGCACGTTGCGGATCAGGCGCAGGAAATATTGCTGCAATTCCTCGTCCTGCAACTCGATGCCGCTGCGACGACAGGTGCCCGTCAGGAGTTCCCGCGCCTGGGCGGCCTGGTAGGAGTCCGCTCGCCGGCGGATCTCCTCGATCGCCGCCTGCCAGAGCTGCTGCTGAAACGGCAGCTTGATCTGATACGCCAGCGGATCCAGGCGGCAGCGATCGGCCACCATGACGACCTGCCCGCCGTAGAGGCGACGGTCTTTCTCGTCCAACTCCACCGGGCCGAACCGGTCCGGGTCAGCCGCCAGGGGCAGATGGATCAGCCGCTCGGCGGGCCAGCCCGATTCCCGCAGTGTGCCCAGGTGATGCCGTTCGGCCGCCGCCAGGAAATCGTAACGCCCGCCGGAGGCCGCCGCGTCCGGCGGCCTAAACAGCGCCAGCGGCGGCTGGCGCAGCAGGCTGACGCAGATACTCTCCGGCCCCAACGGGTAAGGCAGATCGGACCGCAGCTGGTCCACCAGCAGAATCAACTGGGGCCGGACCCGCTCCAGGCGGGCCACCTGAAAATAGGTGGATACCCGATCGGGCTGATCCAATACCAGGTGATCGACCTTGGCCCCCAGCCGTTCCAGACCTGCCAGGGCATCCCGGCTGGTCTCGATGTCCGTGGGGGTATAGGCCTGGGTGCAGTTGACCGCCCGCAGCAGGGATATATCCCGCAGGCAGGGGAGCAGCGCCTCGTTCGCTGCCTGCCCGGCGGCGGACGGACCCGCGGGCGGCGCCTGCCGGGCGAGTTGATCCGCCAGCCGCGCCCGCGCCGCCTCCGCGCAGCGCTGCATCGCCTGGGCGAGCTGCTGGGCGAAGGCGTGATTGTCACGATCGGAGCGCCACAGCCAGGTGATCGTCTGGGTGATCAGGCCGTAGCCCGGATGGTCCAGGAGAAATTGCTCCAGGCAGCCGGCCGCGTCGGATCCCGCCAGGAGCACCAGCCGGCCGCGGTGCAGCGGCTCGGTGAAATCCCGCAGCCGCAGGACCAGCCCCAGCGTCAGGAGATCGGCCTCGGCGACGAACAGCGCCTGGAAGGGAGCCATCATCTGCAGGACCGCCTGGACCTCGGCGCCGCTGCCGATGCCGTCCATGGCCAGGTTCGCCGTGCCAATATGGGTCCGCCGGGCGTTCGCCCGCGCCACGACCCGCGGTATGGAGGTGTATCCCAGCCAGCGCCGCCGGCCGTCCGGCTGGCGGATTCGATAGGACACCGAGCCGTCGTTGGCCCGTGCCAATTCCGCCTCGGGGGAAATCGTCACCGATCCGATCCGATCGGCGAGCTCCGCATCACACGTCCGCAAGGCCGCCAGGTTCGCCGCCAGCAGCTCGGCCGCCGGCCAGTCGACAGATTGCTCGTCGGCGTGGGTGTCCGGCCGGGCCGGGTCCGTTACGGCCTCGGCCTTGGGATGAGCCGATTCTCGTGTGGCGATATCCATATCAGCAGGGGTCCTTCGCCTTGACCAACATTTGGACTACGGTCGCTTGCCGCGAGGTGGCATTGCCACCCCTTGATCGCCGCGAGCATAGTGGGCCAGTTGACGTCTCATACTGAGACTACTCGTTTATCGAAATAGCACTACTACCCTCTGTTTGCCGCGATAGGCAATTCGTCACAGGCGGCCTGCCCGACGGGTTCATCCAGAAAACGAATCTCCACCGAGGTGTGCCCGAACTGCTGCAGGCGGTTGGTCTTGATCTTGACGTCGCAGGGATTGCAGCGGCCGTAAGCCGCACAGGGCAGAAATCCCGCCCGCATGCGATAGGCAGGATCCAGGAGATGGCCGACCGGCGGCATATTCTCGTACAGATCATGATGGCAGCGGTAGATATCTCCGCCCGGCCCGATCAGCAGCTCCGTGGTGCGGCATTCCACCCGGCGCGTTTCCTTCAGCGAGCAGGCCTGGGGATAGCGGTAGTGGCCGTGGAGTTTGCCCCGATGGAATCCCAGGAACTCCTTGAGCCGGAAATCGATGCCCTCGCGGCGGGCCCGCTCCTGGGCGGCGCGGACGTGCTCTTCCTGGTCCGGATGCAGGACCGACCAGATGCCGATGGAGAATCCCGCTTCCAGTAATTGATGCGTCTTGTCCAGCGTCTCGGTCAGGTCCATCTGTTCGGGATGGTAGCTCACCCGGATGGAGGCGTAGGGCGCGTCGCGCCGCAGGCGCTGGGGATCGACCCGGTCGATCATTTCCTGGACGTCAAAGCCCAGGTTCGTCAGCAGGTCGATCCGGATCCGCGGCGGCAGGCCGTTGATAATCTCGTAAAAATCCGGATGCAGACTGGGCTCACCGCCCTGGAGGGTCACGGGCACGGTTCCGGCCGCCTGATCCAGGTCCTTCAGGCGCGACAGACCCGCGATCCATTCTGGTCCCGGCATGATCCGGCCGGAGCGGTTGGGCCGGGATTCAAAGGAATTGATGCAGTAGGAGCAGCGATAGCAGCAGGCGAAGGTCAGGAACGCCGCGATATAGTTGCAGTCCCGGTTGATCGGCAGGGGCCCCAGCGGGCGAGAATCTTCCATCGGCGAGTTTCCTTACGCTACGCGTCGCCACGGGACCGGCGGATGTTCAAAAGGCCGCTGCTGTCAGGGGGGTCTCTATTGGCGGCGCCGCGACCGGCTTCTGGCCGGGTTGCCTGTCCAGCAGCATCCCGACCGCCTCGTGGACCATATCCACCGTGAGGTGTTCCATGCAGGAATCCACGCCCAGGCAGTGGGATCCGAAACAGGGCAGGCAGTCCCGCTGGCAGGCGGGCGTCAGCTTGATTCCCAGTCCGTACATGTGGATCTGCTCCGGGGCGGTCGGACCGAACAGGGCAACGACCTGCTTACGCAGGGCCAGCCCCAGGTGCAGGCCCAGCGAATCGCAGGTCACGATCAGGCGGCAGGAGGCCAGCCAGTCGATATAGTGCCGGATGCTGTGCAGCGACTGCTGCCAGCTCAGGGCGTACCGGTCGCGGCTCAGCCGGTCGTGCAGTTGCTGCCAGTAGGCCTTCGGCCATCGCTTGGTCGGCCACTTGGGCCCGACGTGATGGTTCAATCCGATATCGTAAATTTCCGCGACCTTCGGCCGGTAGCCCAGCACGTAGCGCTGGCCCCGCCACTGCCGGCCGACCGTCTGGAAGAGCGTTTCCTGAAGTGTCCGGTAGCCGTCCCGCTGGAGGGCCAGGGACAGTGCCCGGGCCGAGTCGGGATAGAAGCCGGCCTCGCCCTCGATGATCTCGTCGCTGAAACCGTAGCGCCGGCCGGCCGCCAGGCGGGCGGCAAACCGGCACCAGTCCGGCTGCTTTTCCAGGTTGATCACGATGTCATAGCGATCGAGCAGGTCGTTGGGGCGAATCTGGTCGGTCCGGTCGGCCAGGATCAACTGGTCGATCAGGTGGTTCTGCTCGAGCAGGTCCCGGGCCGCCGGCGCCGAGATCCAGGTCACCCGGCAGTCGCGGAACTCCTCCAGCAGGCAGGTACAACGAAACACATCGCCGTAACTGACGACGGTCGATAGCCCCTGGTCGCAAACCTCGGAGAATCCGTGCTTTATGATCAACACCGTCTTCTTGGCCATCGGCAGAGCCCCTTGCGGCCGCCGGGAGCGGCCAGGGATCTACCCCGCCGGCAACCCATCCGAACCGGTTTTGCTGATTTCGTTTTGTTCCAGGGTTTTCATCGGCCAGATGCGACCGGGGGCATGAACAATTTTGGTTATCGGCCCCTGGTTGTTTGGAGTGTGTTCGGATTGGCAGCGGGTACGATTTTCGGCGTTATCCGGGCGGTGATTTTGCCGATGGTTCTGCTAGCGTACCTCGGCAGGAGATGGGAAGGCGGACGAATCGATGGAATTGCTAGCCCCCGCGACATATTCCGGCAGCGGCAGCGCGACCCAGCGGTCGACGATCACGGTCCGGCGGCTCCACGGTCTGGGCAATCTGGTCTGCCTGCTGCCCGTTTTGGATTACCTCTACGAGCGGGACGTGCAGGTCCGCGTGATCACCCGTCCCGAGTGGCGGGCAGCCCTTTCCCGGTTGCGACCGCAGTTTTCCTGGCTCTCCGATGATGCCGGGGGAGCAGAGGACGACGGGCTGGTCGACCTGGATGCCCTGACCGAACACCGCCGGCCCGCCGCGCACCGCACCGACGAGTTCGCCCGCCTGCTGGATATCCATACCGCCCTGCCGGCGTGCCGACTGGAGGCGCCCGAGGACTGGCGCGGCCGGTTTACCGACCTGGCCGGCAGTATCGCCCTGGCCCCGGAGGCGGCGCATCCGTCCCGCCGCTGGCCGTCGGAAAAGGTTGCCCAATTGCCGGGCCTGTTGGCGCCGCAGCGGGTAATCCTGATCGGCACCGGGACGCAGCCGGCGTTCGCGGACGTGATCGACACGCGGGGCCGACTGGCCCTGGCCGAACTGATCGGCCTGCTGAGCGTCTGCCGGGCGGTGGTCACGATGGATTCGGCCGTCCTGCATCTGGCGGCCGCCCTGGGCGTCCCGACGGTGGCGCTGTTCGGCGGGATCCATCCCGGCTACCGGGTGCGGCCCGAGCAGCGGATCGTGGTGGTGCAGGCCGAGCTGTTGTGCTGCCCCTGCAACAAGCAGGAGACCTGCTCCCATCGGTACGACTGCATCCGGTTGCCCGAGCCGCCGGACATCGTCCGGGCGGTCGAGCTGGCCGGCCGTTGCCGAAGCCGCCGCCGCCTGGGCATCCGCCCCTCGGCGGCGCGGGTCCGGCGTGACGCAGTCTGATCTTCCGGCGACGGCGGCAGCGGACCTGCTCCGCGTATCCCATGCAATCCTGAGGCAACGGATCAGCGCCGAGGTTTCGGCCCCAGACAGGTTGATCCGGCAGCCTCACCCCTCATCGATGCCGCCGTCAAACAGGCAGCCACCCTTCAAGCGCCGAGGTTCAGACGGGAGGCAGGCTATTCCGGTACCCCCCATCAATGTCGCCGTCAAACAGACGGCCGCCCCTCAATCGTCGGGGCAGAAAGCAGAACCTAGAATAGAAACATTGTTAATCCATTATATCTAAATTTGACCCACGAAACAAGGAGCGGCAGGCACGCTCGAAGATCGGCGCTCCGGCTAAACCGAATACCGTACGGATTTCTCC
>JAFGFX010000298.1 GCA_016930855.1 Sedimentisphaerales bacterium
GCAATGCCACCTTACACTGGGCAGGTTCAGAATGAACCGTCGCCTGGCCAACCGAGTTCGCGGCGAACAATGGGTGGCAATGCCACCCCGTAAAGAGGGTGGCTCGAATGAGTAAAATGTTACGTAGGCGTATTAAGCTTCGCCGGATGGGTCGCCAAGAGGGTGGTCTGAATGAGTAAAAAGCAACCTGGGCGTATTAAAGACGTTTAACAAAGCTGGTGCGCTAAGTGGAAACGTAAAAAGAATCATCAAACGCCCTTGATGACACCTGCGTGTAGGCCGGGTGCCATGCCCGCGCTTGCGTGGGCAGGTATGACGCCAAAAGAATCCTGGATTCCCGCTTTCGCGGGAATGACATAACGAATCATTATGCGTTTCCACTTAGATCGGCCCGGGCGGTTTTACCCAGGGGCCGGTTGGGTGTTAAAGTGTAATAATATCAAAGGCAGGGAGTAAAAGTCCCTGCCGGCTTAGGAGCCGAGCGCTGAGGTCCTTATCGTTTCGTCCAGCGCCTGTGAAATCAATTAGTGACAACTACAGACAACGCCAAGCGCGGGAGCCCTTGAGGATGGTTGCATGAATCCAGTATCGCCAACCCAGGTGCAAGAGCGGGTGATCCTGAACCTGGATCGCTGCATCGGATGCCGCAGTTGCTCGGCGGCCTGTTATTACGGGCATGACGGCATGCCGAACGTCGCCTTCGGGGTGATCGAGGAGGGAACGCTGCCGTTGATCTGCCGGCAGTGCAGCGAGCCGCCCTGTGTCGAGGTCTGCCCGGTCGGGGCCCTGCGGCAGGAGGAAAACGGCGTCGTCACGCGGAGCCGCATGCTCTGCGTGGGCTGCCTCAACTGCGTGTACGCCTGCCCCTTCGGCTCGATCAGCCCGCAACTGACCCTGCGGCAGGTGGCCAAATGCGATATGTGCGAGGATCTGTTGGCCAGGGGCGCTATCCCCCGCTGCGTGCAGGCCTGCCCGGCCGGGGCACTACAATATCGCCGGGCCGACGAGCTCGGCGAGAACGATCCGCTGCTCCTGAGCGGGCGGATCGTCGGCCGCAGCCCCTACAAACGGCGATGAAAGGAAACAAGACGTGAATCTGGCATGGGCCATACCGGTATTTGCCGGGGCGACGACCGGGACGGTGCTGTTGGGATTGGCATCCAAGTGGATCGATCGCAAGGTCACGGCGCGATTGCAGTGGCGGGTGGGCCCGCCCTGGTACCAGCCGCTGGCGGACGTGCTCAAGCTGCTGGGCAAGGAAACCATCATGCCGGAAACGGCCCGGGGCACGGGATTCCTGCTGATGCCCCTGGTCGGATTCGCGGCGGTCGCCGTCGCCGCCGCCATCTGCTGGCAGGCGATCTTCACCGTCGACGCCGGATTCGTCGGGGACGTCATTGTGGTGCTCTACCTGCTGACGATCCCCTCCCTGATGCTGGTGCTGGGCGGCTCGAGCTCGGGCAATCCCCTGGGCGCCGTCGGGGCGGCGCGGGAGGCCAAGCTGCTGCTGGCGTACGAGCTGCCCCTCCTGATCGCCATCGTCGCGGCGATCCTGGGGGCGAACGCGAGCTTTCAACTGGGCACGCTGTGCCGGGCCCCGACCGAGGGGGTGTTGCCGACGATCGGCTGCGTCCTGGGCTTTCTCGTGGCCGTCTTCTGCGTCCAGGCCAAGCTGGGGCTGGTCCCCTTCGACGTGGCCGAGGCCGAATGCGAGATCGCCTCGGGCGTCATGATCGAATATTCCGGACCGCCGCTGGCGATGATCTATCTGACCCGGGCGATGCTTACGGCGGTGCTGCCCCTGTTTGTCCTGATGATCTTCTGGAACGGGATGTCCTTTGCGACGGTCCCGGCGGCACTGGCCTCGATCGGCAAGTACGTCCTGGTGCTGGTGCTGCTGATCCTGATCCGCAACACGAATCCGCGGCTGCGGATCGATCACGCGCTGAAGTTTTTCTGGTTCGGTATGACGCCGCTGGCGATCGGGGCGCTGGTCCTGTCGATGTGGCGGTAAGGAGTTTGCCGGTGGGCCTGAAAACCTGGGCATTGAAGAAATCCATCTGGTTGTACCACGCCAACGTCGGCGCCTGCAACAATTGCGATATCGAGGTGGTCGACTGCCTGACGCCGCGCTACGACGTGGAACGCTTCGGGATGATGCTGGCCGGCTCGCCCCGGCACGCCGACGCCCTGCTGGTCACGGGCATCTGCACCCGCCAGGCGCGGCCGCGCCTCCAGGAGCTGTACCTCCAGATGGCCAAGCCGGCCCTGGTGTTGTGCATCGGTTCCTGCGCCTGCACCGGCGGCATCTTCCGGACCGGCTATCATTTTGACGGTCCCGTCGACGAGGTCATCCGCGAGGTGGACCCGGACGCGATCATCGCCTACGTCCCCGGCTGCCCGCCCAAGCCGGAGGCGATCATCGCCGGGGCGGTCAAGGCCCTGAGCGCCATCCCGGACTAGGCGGGAGCGTTGAATGAATCAAAAAAGATTTTTGGCTCTTCGCCCGAAAGTGTACCGCCCTGACGTGTTTGAATTCATAGGACCGGGCCTCTTAAGCCCCTGTAGCTTCGTCGC
>JAFGFX010000039.1 GCA_016930855.1 Sedimentisphaerales bacterium
CAGCTCGATCCGAACCTGGTGGCCCTGGAGATCGAAAACATCCGCATGCAGATCGCGTTGGATACCGCCGAGCAGGAGGCGCAGATCCGCCTGGCCTATGCCCGGGACAACTACGGCATCATCAAGGACCTGTTCGAATCCCAGGTCGGCTCCATCCGGGTCGGCACCGTCAAGGAGATGCGGGAGGCCGAACAGCAGCGGGACCTGATGGCCCTGAGCGTGATCACCGCCCGCCGGGAGCACACCAAGCTGCTCCTCCAGCTGCGCCAGATGGAGAAACGCCGGACCCAGTACGCCATCCGGGCGCCCTGGGACGGCGTGATGGTTCCCTTTTCCAGCGTCAAGAACGTGCCGCAGCTGGAGAACCTCAAGATGCCGGAACCGGGCGAAATGGTCCAGATCGGCCAGGCGCTGGTCGCCCTGATGAAGGTGGACCGGCTGCGGGTGCCCTGGACGGTGCCCGCCAGTCAACTGGACCGCCTGCGGCTGGGCAAGGCGGTGCGGGTGTATATCCCCAACGATTCAACGGACTCGATCCCGGGCGCGGTGGTCTTTATCAGCCCGACGGTGGAATCCACCGGGCTGGTGTTGATCGAGGTGGAACTGGCCAATCCGGCGACCGATCCGCCGGCCGGCGGCGACTGGCCGCGGGGATTCTATCGCTACCGCTACCGGCCGGGCATGTCGGCGCGGGTGGAGATACCCTAGTGGCGACCCACGACGAACTATTCCTGGATCCCGAGCAGGACCGGCCCCTGCCGCGCCTGCGGCGGGAGCTCGAGGTCAGCGAGCAGATCTACGACGGTCAGCCCTACTGGGTGATCAAGGACCCCATTGCCCTGCGCTATTACCGCTTCAACCGGGAGGAGTATTTCATCATCGATCAGCTCCGCCGGGGACTCACCCTGGACGAGTTGAAGGAGGCCCACCGCCGCGAGTTCCAGGACGACTCGCTGAACAACCAGGAGCTGGCCTCGTTCCTGGCGGCCCTGCTGGGCAGGAACCTGGTGATCATGCCCCATGCCAATCGCGACGAGATCCTCTACCGCGGCGCCCAGAAACGGCGGCGGACGAAATGGATCGGCCAACTGACCAACTTCATGTTCTTCCGCATCCCCCTGTACGATCCCGACCGGCTCTTTGACCGCCTGCTGCCCTACGTGCGGTTTTTCTGGACCAAGACCTTCCTGGTGCTCTACCTGATCCTGACGGCGGCGGCGGTCCGACTGCTGATCGGCCGCTGGGAGGAGGTCGAGACCACCTTCTACCGGCATTTCTTCACCCTGCGGAACATCCCGATGCTTTTCGTGGTGGTCTACGGCATCAAGGCCCTTCACGAGTTCGGCCACGGATTGACCTGCAAGAATTACGGCGGCGAGGTCCACGAGATGGGGTTCCTCTTTTTAGTGTTCACGCCGTTCCTCTACTGCAACGTGACGGATTCCTGGACCTTCGCCGACAAGTCGCGGCGGCTGCTGGTGACGGCCGGCGGGATCATGACCGAGATCCTGTTCGCCTCCCTGGCGGCCCTGGCCTGGCATTTCAGCGATCCTCAGACCTTCTTCCATTCGCTGATGTTCAACGTCATGATGGTCTGCTCGATCTCCACCATCCTGTTCAACGCCAATCCGCTGCTCAAATACGACGGCTATTACCTGATGATGGACCTGATCGAGGTGCCCAACCTGCGCCAGCGGTCGTCGAAGTACGTGCAGAACCTGATGATCCGCCACCTGCTGGGCGGCCGGATGCCGGAGGCGCCGGAGGAGCACCGCTTCCGCTTCATCTTCCCGCTGTATTCCCTGGCGGCCTACGTGTATCGCTGGGTCATCATCATCATCATCATGATCGTGGTCTATCACCTGCTCAAGCAACTGCACCTGGCCTGGCTGGGCGCGCTGCTGGTGACCGTCTCGATGGTCACCATGCTGCTGCTGCCGGTGGGAAAGACCGCCAGGCTGGTGGCCACGCGGCGCGGCGAACTGGGGATCTCCAACCTGCGGCTGGCCGGACTGCTGGCCCTGATCGGCGTCCTGGCGGCGGCGGGATTGTTCTGGCCGCTGGATCAGCACGTGACGCTCAACTTCCTGCTGGAACCGGCCCAGGTGCACTGGCTGCGCAGCGAGGCGGCCGGCCGGCTGCGCTGGGACGGCCAGGTCCGGGAAGGCGCCTGGATCGGACGGGACGATCCCAACGGCACGGTGGCCTACCTGAGCAACCTGGAACTGGAGCAGGAGGACCATCGACTCGAGGCCGACCTGGAACAGGTGAACATCCAGATCGCCCAGGCCAAGAACATGGGCCTGCACAGCAGCCGCATCGAACCGCTGCAGGATAGGCTCAACACCCTCCTGCGGGATCAGCAGCGCCTGCGGGAGGAGATGGCCAACCTCCAGGTCGAGGCGCCGTTCGCGGCCCAGGTGCTGACCACCGATCGCGAGCGGCTCAAACTGCTGGGAAAATACGTCGGCCGCGGCGAACCGCTGCTGCTGCTGGCGGACACCCGCTCGCTGACGGCCAAGGTGTGGGTCCCGGAGAAGACCTGGGCGCGGATCTTCTCGCGGGACGACCAGCGGGACCAGCGGGCGGAATTGATGCTGTATGCCTTCAGCGACCGGACGATCACCGGGCGCGTCTGCGCGGTCAGCCGCCATCCGGAGCAGGACATGGGCCAGTTCGGCGAGAAGATGGCCCTGAGCAGCAAGGTGGGCGGCGAGGTGCCCACCGAACGCGATCCGGCCACCGATACCGAACGGCCGATCGAGGCGGTCTACGAGGTGACGGTGTGTCTGGACGCCGAGACGCTGCCGGAGTCCGCCAAGCCGTACATGTCGGGGCGGGTGCGGATCGACTGCGGCCGCTATACGCTCTACCAGTGGGGCCGGGATTCGCTGCTGCGTTTTATTTCGCCGGACGTGCGGCTCTGACGCCGCCGGGATAAGGGGGGATCGGAAGGGGGGATTGGCCGGATTGCCTGGGGAAATAACGGTGGCGGCGCGCGGTATAAAGGACTCTCATGGCCGAACAAGAGATACAGATTCATCGGATGGATAATGGCATGACGCTGGTGGCCGAACCGATGGCGGACGTGTCGTCGGCGGCCTTTATTTTCCTGGTCCCGACGGGGGCGGCCTACGACCCGGCGGGCCTGACCGGCACGGCCAATGTGCTGGCGGAGATGATCTTCCGGGGGGCGGGCCGGTGGGATAACCGCACCCTGAACGAGAAACTGGACGGGCTGGGTCTGCACCGCCATATCCAGGTCGGCTCGCTCTACGGCAGCCTGGGCGGGGCCCTGCTGGCGGACAAACTGCCGGAGGCGCTGAAACTGTACGGGGATATCCTGCGGCGGCCCCGCCTGGAGAGCGAGCAGTTCGAGCCCTGCAAGCTGCTGGCGCTGCAGATGCTGGATTCGCTGGCCGACGATCCCCGCCATATGGTCTCGCTGCTGGCGTACGAGCAGTATCTGCCCTATCCCTTCGGCCGGCCGCCGCCGGGCAAGCGGGACGAGCTGGCGCTGCTCAACGAGGAGACGGTCCGGTACCACTGGAAGGAACGCTTCAGCCCGGCCGGGACGATCCTGGCGGCGGCGGGCAGAATCGAGTTCGACGGACTGCGGGATCGGGTCGAGGCGCTGTTCGCCGACTGGAGCGGGCCCGAACACCCCAAGATGCAGCAGCCGGAGATCCAGACGCGGGTCTTTCACCAGCCGTATCAGGGGGCCCAGGTGCATATCGGGATCCTCTACCCGTCGGTGCCCTACGCCCACGAGGACTATTACGCCGCCCTGGCCGCCGCCGGGGTGCTCAGCGGCGGGATGAGCGGCCGGCTGTTCACCGAGGTGCGGGAAAAGCGGGGACTCTGCTACGGGGTGGGGGCGGCCCACCAGGTGGTCGCCGACTTCGGGATGGTGCAGTGCTACCTGGGCAGCACGCCGGAGCGGGCCCAGGAGGCCCTGGATGTGACGCTGGCGGAGATCCGCCGGCTCGCCGACGGGATCGAGCCCGAGGAGCTGGACCGCGCCAAGGTGGGCCTGCGGGCGTCGCTGGTCATGCAGGGCGAGTCCACCAGCGCCCGGGCGACGAGCTGTGCCGGCGACATGGTGCACCTGGGACGGGTGCGGACGCTGGCCCAGATCGAGCAGAATATCCAACGGTTGACGGTGGACGAGGTGGTCGACCACCTGCGACGCTTCCGGCCGACGGGCTTTACGGTCGCGACGATCGGGCCCAAGGAGCTGCGGATCGAACACGAGTGAAACGCATACGGCGGGGGAGCCGGCGGTGCCGACGGGCGGCCGGCGGGCGGTTAAGCGCTGCCGGCTCGGCCGGTCAAGGAGAGCAGGGTGGAATTCAGGCAGAAACGGTTGAGCAACGGACTGATGGTGATCGGGGAACGGATGCCGGCGGCCCGGTCGCTGGCGATGGGGTTCTTCGTGCGGACCGGCGCCCGGGACGAGACGGCGCCGGTGGCGGGGGTGAGCCATTTTTTGGAGCACATGATGTTCAAGGGCACGCCCACCCGCAGCGCCCTGGAGGTCAACCGCCAGTTCGACGCCATGGGGGCCAAGTACAACGCCTTCACCTCGGAGGAGAACACGGTCTATTACGCGGCGGTGCTGCCGGAATATCAACGGCAGGTGCTCGATCTCTGGGCGGACCTGATGCGGCCCTCGCTGCGGGAGGAGGACTTCGAGGTGGAAAAGGGCGTGATCTGCGAAGAGATCGCCATGTACAAGGACCAGCCGCATTTCGACGTGGTGGATCGCTGCCGTCGGCTGCATTTCGGCGGGCACGGCTGCGGCAACAGCGTGCTGGGCAGCGTCGAGAGCATCCAGGCCCTGACGGCCGAGCGGATGCGGGAGTATTTTACTCGCCGCTACGCGCCGGACAACATGGTGCTGGCCGCGGCGGGTCGGATCGACTGGGAGGTGCTGGTCGGCCAGGCGGAGGAGTTGTGCGGCGGCTGGACGCCCTCGGGGGCCGATAGGACGCTGGAGGATTTTCGCGGGACCACCCGGCGGCAGTTCCACCAGAAGGATATCGTGCGGGAGCATCTCTGTTTGATGAGCCCGGGGCCACCGGCCCAGGACGAGCGCCGCTACGCGGCCGGCCTGCTGGCCAATGTGATGGGCGACGTTACCGGGTCGCGCCTGTATTGGCGGCTGGTGGATACCGCCCTGGCGGACGCGGCGGAGATGGATTACGAGGGGATGGACGGGACGGGTCTGTTTTGCACCTATATCTCCTGCGATCCCAAGCGGACGGCCAAGGTGATGAGGGAGGCCGAAAGCTGTCTGAAGAAGATCCGGGCCGAGGGGATCTCCCAGGCGGAACTGGAGGTCAGCAAGAACAAGATCGCCTCGACGGCCACGCTCAACGGCGAGCTGCCGATGGGGCGGCTGGTGCCGCTGGGCTATCACTGGCTCTACCGCAAGGAGTATCGCTCGCTGGCCGAGGATATCGCGGCGATCCGGGCCGTCAAGCGCCAGGACGTGATCCGGCTGCTGAATGAATATCCGCTCGAAAAGTATACGGTGCAGGGATTGGGACAGAGTCGGGATTTCATTTGAGCAACGGTCGTCGAGTGAAAAGACCGCTCGAAAAGTATACGGTGCAGGGATTAGGCCAGAGCCGGGATTTCGTTTGAGCAACGGTCGTCGAGTGAAAAGACCGCTCGAAAAGTATACGGTGCAGGGATTAGGCCAGAGCCGGGATTTCGTTTGAGGTGCGAATCGCACCTGGAGGTTAAGGCAATCTAA
>JAFGFX010000040.1 GCA_016930855.1 Sedimentisphaerales bacterium
ATTTCTTGGGCGACTCGTCGTCACGGCGCAAACAGAGACCGGTACCATAATCAATCGCGCCTTTAAAAGGCACACAGCCGGGATCGGGGTTAGTATAGAGACACCGAAAGGATTCACGGCTCGATCGGTAGTGTTATCTCCTGCTGGGCGAGATTGCCGGACCGGTCGATTGCCAGGACCTTCAGGCCGACCGGCTCGGCCGGTCGGGACGGCAGGGTGAAATCGAGTGTCGCCTGCCAGTAGGCCCCGACCAGGCGGCTGCCCGCCAGTACCGTGTCCAGCGGCGGCTGGGCATAGACCAGGTAGCCGCCCAGACTGCCGGCCGGCCCGTCGTCGATCCGCAACGACAGGCTGATCGTCCCGGCGGCGTCCGGGCTCCAGCCCTCAGTACCAATGTGCAGATCCGGCGGCCGGGTATCGCCGGCCGGCGGTAGCGCAGCCAGAAACGGCGACCAGGCGAGGATCGCCGCGCTGGCCGGGGAAAATCCGATCGGCGCCGCCTGCAGGGCGGGCAGGTAATTGTGGCGCAGATGGCGAAAGCCGTTGCCCATGATGTACTGCCGCTCGTTCCGCTTGTCGTGGGGCAGCCCGAAGGCGTGGCCCATCTCGTGCAGGACCGCGCCGAAGCCGTCCTCGATAAACTCGTAGCGGGGCGAATCCGGCCCGCCGCCGCCCAGGGCCGTCCGCCCGGCGATCGGGGTGTCGTCCGCCAGAAACGCCAACTGCCCCTCGATCGTCGGGGCGCAGAACTCGTCCCGCAATATCCAGGCGGAAAACATCCCCGCCCCGCCGCCGGGGCCGTAGCGGGCCCCCAGCGCCACGCCGCCGGGCCACTCGTAGGGGGCCGGACCGGGATCGTAGCTCTCCACGAAGATCACGTACAGATTCTCCGCGGCCGATCCATAGTGCCGCTCGACCTCCGGCAGGACGGTTTGCCAGGTCCGCACGAACCGGTAATCCGGGGCCCCGGAGTAATACGCCGCCGGCCGGTCGCCCCGCAGCAGCAGCACCTCTAGACCATCGCTAGAAAAGTAAAAATCCAGCCCCTCGGTCACGTAGCCCTGGTCCCTCAGGCTGCGGCAGTAGATATCGTTGACGAACGTTAACACCGTCTGGATCTTCGCTCGGTATTGGGCCGCCGGCTGGCGGTCGGCGGGGACGAAATAGACCAGCCGGACCTTGTGCGACTTGCCCAGGTCGCGCAGCGGTAGGGGCCAGAGAAACCTTGACGGTAGCGCATCGGCCGGCCGGTCGGACGCCGGGTCCGTAACCGATGGCGTTGGCAGGTCCGCAGATGGGGTTGTCAGACCCTGAGGATTGCCGCCGACAGCGGTCAATCCCGGCCCATCGGTATCACCGGCCTGTGACGGCGTAGACCGGAATCGAAGCTCATCCGGTTCGTGGGGACCGGCTTCAAAGGATCCGACGGAACCCGGGCCAGGATTTACACCCATGTCCGCTCCCGAGGGGCCGCCATGCCAGTGTGACCACACCGACAATCCGGCCGTCAGCAGAATCCCGGCCAACACCATCCGCATCCAGCGCCGCCCCGTCAAAGAGCGGAAAAAATCCGACACACCGCCCCTGTCGGGCCGGGCCGCATCGGACGAATCCGCCGGCCGCGATCCTCGCGGTTCCTGCGGCTTACGGGCAGGAACCGCCGGGCCGCGATCGAATCTATCAATATCTCTTGTCATGCTCAGCGCCTGCTTCGAACCACGTCGGCCCATCGTCCAGTCCGTGTGCCATTAAAGAATCATCATACCAGAAAACCTCTCCGGCCGGGCGCGGGAATATGACAAACATCCAAAGCCAGCCGGGTGCGGAAATATGACGGACATCCGAATCAGGTCGGGCGCGGGAACATGACAGGTTTCCTACGTCGCCCGAAACCGGGACCATGACGGATATCCCGGGCCGACCGATGTCCTTGGCCACCCCGGTCGCCAGGCGGCAGGCGGCGGCCGTATCCGTATCCGGCCATCCAAAGTGTGCACGGCCGGCCGGTAAAAATCATGAAATTTGGCAAACATTTTTGGCTGGATAACATAAATCTTGTTATAATGATGTGCTAACGATATAATTGGCATCGCTTGATTGATGCAAAATGACCGGAAAACGGAGCGGCTCCAGGCCGCGGCAAAGATTATAACTAGGGAAACAAAAATGATTTACGATCAAATTATGCTGGCGTTTGGATGGCCGGGACCCGGGGAATTGATCCTGATCGGCCTGATCGGTGTGTTGCTGTTCGGCAACCGGCTGCCCGACGTGGGCCGCAGCCTGGGCCGGGGGATCGTCGAATTCAAAAAGGGTATCCGCGGCGTAGACGAGGAGATCGACCGGGCCAGCCGGGACAGCGACAAGAACACCAAGGAAAGCTAGCCCAAACTCGGCCAGAGGTGTTTGGGTACGGATATCCCCGGGCCAGCCGCTGCTAAATGCGGATCGTCCATCGCTGCAAAGGATTAGGTCCAAATCCGGCCCGCGGGTGCAATAGCGCGACGAGGGGGAAACGCCCGAGCAAGGGGGGAATTTCTGTTTTCAGCATCGTTGCCCAACGTATGGTTATCCGAAACATCCGGCCGTAAGGGCCGTTGCCGGCGCGGCGGACACAGGTTCCCGGGACAAAGATCAAATTCCCGGGCGTATGGGTAGTCGCCACCGGGCCAAATGGCAAGATTTAGGGATCGCGACGGGGGGATTCGTCGTAACTTTTTTACGGGAAACAATTTACGTCTTCCTGTAAAAAAGTGGGTAAATGGTCTGCCCCCCGATTCGATGGTCCATATCCCTCAATTTTCTGGAAGGTATCATGACGTTTCTTGGTGGCAGGTCGCACTTGGCAGTTTTACAGGCATAGCGGACATTATTGTCGTCTGGGGACTGACGCCGTCGGGTCGATTGCTACTTTTTTTTCTTATCCTTGGCCTCCGGGGAGGATTCCGCGGACACCAGCTCGGGGTCGCTCGGTTTGGGTTTCCAGGTCTCTTTCTTCACGGCCGGCACCAGCAGCAATTGCCCGCAATTGTAGCAGCGCACCCGGCTGCCTCGGGCCTGGTCTGGTACCATAAGTATCTTTCTACATAACAAGTTAGGGCACATTAAGGTCACGGCCATTTTTGTCGATCCTATCTGTTTGGTCTGACAGCGTTGCCGGCGGTGTGCGGCTTGATCTCCGGTATCATCCCCTTTCTTATCGGCTAGGATGAAAGGCCATCTTGATCTATCCAGCCGGCTTTTTCGCAGCCAAAGGGCATCTTTCGCCGTGGATCGGCCGCCCGGTCATGGCCACAGGATCGATGGGGCATGATGGGATGGGACTGCCGCTGTCGTCAGGCGTCTTTCTTGAGGGACTCGGCGAAGAGTTGGCGGCATTGGTGGGGGAAATACAGGGCCGAATGGCCCTGGATGACGGCCTGCCACTGGTGGCGGTAGTCGCGGTGCCTCATTTCGGTCAGCAGGGTATGGGCCAGGTATTTGTTGCCGGCCCGTTCCAGTTCCTGGACCATGAAGGGGATCACCAGCTTGAATTCCTGCAGGAGCTCCTTGGGGTAACTTCGGGACAGATCCGAGGGGACGACCTCCCATTGACCCGAGGCGGTGGTGACCTCGGCCTTGAGATGGTATTTGCCCCAGTCCAGCAGGACCATGATATAGCGGGGGAACTCCAAAACCCCCTTGCCGAAGTCCGTCTTTTCCGCCTTGGTGTATTCCCCGCGTTCGACCTTATGGACGACGATGGG
>JAFGFX010000299.1 GCA_016930855.1 Sedimentisphaerales bacterium
AGGAAAAATGAGCTATATAAGGGAAAATATCACTGGCTGGTTTTGAACGCGCCCATAGTGGCGGTATTTAACGCGCCCGATGACATTTAAGAAAATACGCTGAACTGGAAATCCAAGAAGCGACAAGGGAGCATCCTGCTGTGCAAGCTGCGGAAAAGCTGGGCGGCTTTCCAGCGGTGCTCTCATACCAAAATGGCCCGTGGCTACCCCGCCGTTTCCATCTTGCCGCTCAGAAAAAGAGAAAATACTGCGGGAAAATGCGTTGGAATGTGGTAGTATGTGGGTCGAGCCAATCCGGGCCTTCCAGCATCGGAAAATAGAAAGGTGGTGATGATAATGGCTGAGCTGGTAAGGCTTTGGAAGAGACCTACGCATGACGGCAAGAGATACACCTACTATCTCATCTACTACGATGAGGACGGGCGCAGAAGGCAAAAGGCCCTGGGTCATGCGGACAAGCGGAAGGCGGAACGGCAGCAGGCGCAGTTTGAGCGTGAGTTGAGGATGGGTAAGGTTGAGCCGGAGAGTATGCGGTTGAGTGAGTTTTTGGAAGACAGCCTCAGCCGCTCGCGTGGTCAGTTAAGGTATAACACACTACGGGATTACATGTCAACCATGAAGCACTTCATCAAAGTAGTTGGAGACATTGATTACCGAAGTGTCAAGCAGAGGCATGGCGAACGATTCATTCAAGCTAGTCTTGACCACGGCAATACCCCAGCTACCGCCAGTAAGAAAGTAGTCAACCTGAAGCGATTGTACCAACTGGCAGTTGAGCGAGGGCAACTAGATGAGAATCCATTTCGGTATCTCCGTAAACCTAAAGTTGCAAAGCGTTCGGTGCGGGTGTTCAGCGAGGATGAGTGCCACCGGATGATTGCGGCGACTCAGAATCCCCAACTAAGTGGTGAGAATCCGTGGGAACTGTTGATCCAAACGGCTCTCTGCACCGGCATGAGGCGTGGTGAACTGCTCAACACGACTTGGCGGGACATCGACTTCGAGCGACAGGTGATCCATGTATCGCCGAAACGGGATACCAAGCAGACCTGGGAATGGAACATCAAGGATACGGATCGACGTACTCTGCCGCTGACCGATGAACTGATTCGTATGTTGGCAGATCGGCAAGCTGCACAGCCGGAAGGGTATCCGTATGTGTTCATCTCGCCTAGTCGCTACGACCGAATCCAGAGGTCAAGGCTGCAAGGCAAGTGGAACGCTCATCACGGGAACTGCCCGCTCAATAACTTCAATCGTGGCTTCCGAGTCATCTTGAAACACGCGGGTATCGAAGATGGAGAGTTTCACGATCTGCGGCGTACCTGCCTGACCAACTGGTTTGCTCATGGCCTCAGCGAGTTTGACGTAATGAATATGGCGGGACACGCTAACTTTGAGACTACACGGAAATTCTACTTGGCCATCAGTGATGACCTGCTGGAAAGAACCCGCAAAGCCAGTACAGAGGCGATGAAAACTGTTGCAAAACTGTTGCAAGTGCCTTCCGGGACGAAAAACCAAAAAGGCCGCCAAGCGTAAGTGCTTGACGGCCCAAGGGTTAAGAACTAGCGGCGAGTGGACTCGAACCACTGACCTGCGGGCTATGAATCCGCTGCTCTAACCAGCTGAGCTACGCCGCCTCGAATGATTTTCCCCGGCGGGCCTGCACCCAATCGGGAGGGGTGGACACCGGCGGCCGGCCGTAAGTCATTGTTAGGCATGGTGTTACGAATTAGGCCGCCTTCTGACACCCTTGTGTCGATATTATACGATCCGGCCGGCCGGCTGTAAAGATGCTTCTGGCCGTTACGGGCGTCAAACAAGATGAAGGGTAATGGTTCCATCCCGGCGTTTGGAGGTCTCCGCCGCTTCTTTTGTTAGAGGCCATTTTAAAACCTCGGCAAAAGGTGATATCGACTGTGATAACGGCGGTGTGACCGGTCAGGAAACAGCTTCTTGAAGTTATGAGGTTATTCATACCGCTGCCGTTTGCCCAGCAGGACCACGTCGCGCAGCGATTCGATTTTTTTCGCCTCCCGCCAGCGCTTGGCGAACTCCTTGTCCTGGACGATCTGGCAGATGGCCGCCAGCGCCGTCAGGTGGAACTGCCGCTCGTCCGGGGAGCCGATCAGGACAAAAACCGTGTTCACCGCGGGCGCTTTCTCGGAAAACTCGATGCCCCCTTTCGACCGGGCTAGGACGATCTCGAAACGGTGGCTGCCCTCGACGACGATATGGGGGATCGCCAGAAACGAATTCAAAACGGTGGAGCTCTCGTTTTCCCGCCGGCAGAGCAGCTCGACGATCCGCTCGGCCGGCAGGTCCAGCCGGTCCGCCAACTCCCGGGCCGTCTGCCGGAAGAACTCCTCCCGGCTGACCGCCCCGGCGATGTCCAGGACCGGGCAGGCCTCCACCAGATGATCGAACCGGTCCTTGAAGATCTCGTCACGCTCGTGGATGATGTTCTTCAATTCCGTTTCCAGCGAGTGGCTGGTCAGCTCCCGGGCGGTGATCCGCTCGATCAGGTGCAGCAGGGCGTATTCCTGGCGGGTTTTTTTGCGGCCGTAAAACCAGTACACCAGAAATCCCAGCACCACGAAGACCAGCGTGATCAACAGGGCGGTGGTGCCCAACTGCCACAGCAGCACGGTGAATCCGACCAGCCCGACCAGTTGCACCCAGGGATACCCCGGGGCGCGAAACCGCGGCTGATAGTTCTGCACCTGGCTCTCCCGCAGAACGATGCCGGCCAGGCAGGTGAACATGTAGGTCAGGATCAATACGCTGGACGCCGCCTTGACCAGCACGACTACGTCCAGAAAGAGCACGGCGATCATGACCAGTCCGGTCAACAGGATCGAGTAATGGGGGGTGCGAAACACCGAATTGATCCGGGCGAACACCGCCGGCAGCATCTCGTCGCGGGCCAGGGCCAGCGGGTAGCGCGAGGCGGCCATGATGCCGGCGTTGGCCGCGGTGACGACCGCCAGGGCGGCGCCCAGACTGAGCACGATCCTGCCGGGTGCGCCCCAGAACGCCGACGCCGCGTCCGTCAGCGGCGTGCGGGAATCGGACAAATCGGGACCGAGAACCGCCACCGCCGCAAAGACGACGGCGGCATACAGCACCGTGACAAACGCCCAGGAGCCGATCATCCCGACCGGCAGGGCCCGCCCGGGATTCTTGACCTCCTCGGCCATGCTGGCGACCTTTAAGAGACCGCCGTAGCCGATGAAGACAAACCCGGCCGTCGTCAGCAGGCCGTCCAGCCCGGCGGGTGCGAATGGCTTGAAATTGCCCGCGTCCATCATCGGATAGGCGCGCACGCAAAAAGACAGTAAAAGAAGCAGCAGGGCGATGGCGGAATATTTCTGCAGCCGGCCCGCCTTCTTGACCCCGACCAGGTTGATCGCCAGAAAGACCACGCATAACCCGATCGCGATCGCGTGCAGATTGATCCGCCAGAGCAACTGCAGGAACGCCGCCAGGAACAGCAGCTCGTACGAGCTTTTCAGCAGCATGGCCAGCCAGGTGATCAGGCCGTAGACCGTGCCGATCCCCGGTCCCATCGAGCGGGTCACGTAAAAATAGGTCCCCCCGGCCTTGGGCATGGCCGAGGCCAGCTCGGCCTGGCTCAACAGTCCCGCCAGCGCCAGCAGGCCGGCCAGGAAAAAGCAGGCCAACACCGCCGGGCCCGCCTGGGCGTAGGCCAATCCGGGCAGCAGAAACAGGCCCGAAAGCATCGCCCCGGTGGAGATGCAGAATACGTCGAGCAGCGTGAGAACCTTGTGTAATTGCATATTCTCGGCCCGCGGCAGCCCGGTGCCCGGATACGTACGATGGTTCGCCTGTTGTCGTGGCACAGTTGTAGTGGCGCGGGAGGCGCGTTGTCAAGTGATTCCGGCACGCGCCGAGTTCTTGAGCCCCCAATACAGGCAGGCCACGCGGCGGCGATGTCCCTCGGGCGGGACTGCCTCAGGGTCCGGTGTGGTCGGCGGGAGATCCGGGCCGCTTGGATTCCCGCAGCCACTCGGCGTAGCTGATCAGACGGATCCCGCGTCGGGCGATCAGGCGTTTGACCTTGTCGCTGGTAAAGGCCCTCGTCACGCCGGCCCGGTCGGCCGCGACGTCTTCATAGCCGCGGTGGCCGATGGCCCGCATCTCCGCCGTGTCCAGGCCCGGATGCTCCAGGAACAGCCAGGTGCCCGGGCCCAGCTCCTCCAGCGCCGCCAGCAGGGCCGCCTCGTGATCCAGTCCGCGGCTGCGGCGGTCGTAAAAGCCCCGGACCGGCCGCACGCCCGGCGTCTCGATCGGCAGGCCGTATTCCTCGGCAAGCCCGGCGACCAGCCGCCGCAGCGCCGGCGTGCCGGTCGGCGTCCCCATGTGCGCCGACAGGTGCGAGACCTGCGGGATCCGCGCCCGGGCCAGTTCGATCTGGGCCCGCAGCTCCTTTTCCACCTCCGCGAGATTCGGGTCGGCCTGCAGGAAGCCGGTGTGCGGCGGGAAATCGGCCCGCTGGCTGGTCGTCGGGTAAAAATGCCCCTGGGCGTCGACCAGGCTGGGCGCCTCGGTTAGCGGGCCCCACTTGTAATGGTCCCACTCGCTGGTCAGGGTCAGATGCACGCCCACGTCCAGGCCGGGATTCTCCCGGAGCATCTTAATGGCCTCGTTGCACCAGGGCGCCGGCATCATGATCTCCACGCTTTGGACGATCCCTTCCCGATAGGTCTGGATGCAGGCTACATTCGCCGTATGGCAGGAGCCGATGTCATCGGCCCGAATGATCAGGCGGATCGTATCGTCCGCACCGTCGGGCGCCGCCTGCGCCCTCGCGGCCCCGGACGCCAGCAACACTATCCCGGCCAGCAGGAACGCTCCGATTGGTTTCCATCCGTTATCGACCATGGTATTTTTCTCTTTCTCGGGGGCGCGGCAGGCGGCCTTGGCCCCTCGGGTTGGCGCTGCCTGGACGTTTTTTTACCCTTTCCCGCGTTTTCTGATGCCCATGCTAGAGCAACTCCAGCGGCAATGCAAGCCGCCTTGTGTTCGGCCGGCGCACCTGGTATAATCGCACCCGGACAGGATAAGACACCCGCGCCGCCCGCGGACGCGGCACCTTACCCCTTGGCATTGCCGGGAAACCGGAAAAGGAGACGGATACGATGCAGCAAAAGAAAAATACCTTCTCAAAACTCCTGGTCCTCAGCGGTCTCTTTCTGAGCGTTTCGTTATGCGCTGCGGCCCAGGACGACACCAAAAAACTGAACCAGCCGCCGGAGGGATTCCGGGCCTTGTTCAACGGCAGGGACCTGCTCGGCTGGCAGGGCCTGCTGGCGCCGCCCAACGACAATCCCATCAAGCGCCGTGCCCTCAGCGATGATGACTACGCCAAGAAACTCGCCGAGGCCAACGAGAGCATGCGGCAGCACTGGATGGTCAAGGACGGCGTGCTCGAATTCGACGGAAAGGGGTTCAGCCTGTCCACCGACCGGACCTACGGCGACTTCGAGCTGCTGGTCGACTGGAAGCTGATCACCGAAAAGGGCGACAGCGGCATCTATCTCCGCGGCGGCCCGCAGGTGCAGATCTGGGACCCCGGCTACCGCCAGATCGGCTCCGGCGGTCTCTACAACAATCAAAAAAATCCCAGCCAGCCGCTGGTCATTGCCGACAACCCCATCGGCCAGTGGAACACCTTTCGCATCAAGATGGTCAAGGATCGCGTTAGCGTGCACCTGAACGACAAGTTGGTGGTCGACAACGTGGTCATGGAGAACTACTGGGACCGCGAACAGCCGATGTTCGCCAGGGGCCCCATCGAACTGCAGTGCCACGGCGACCCGATCCATTTTCGCAACATCTTTATCCGCGAACTGCCCCGCCCCGACGAATTCAAGCCCCTGTTCAACGGGCGGGACCTGACCGGCTGGCAGGGCGACACCCAGGGCTACCTCGTCCAGGACGGCACCCTGGTCTGCAAGCCCGGCGGCAATCTCTACACCCAGGATGAATTCGACAATTTCGTCTTCCAGTTCGAGTTCAAACTCACACCCGGCGCCAACAACGGTCTGGGCATCCGCGCCCCGATCGGCGGCGACGCCGCCTACAACGCCATGGAGATCCAGATCCTGGATGATTCCTCGCCGAAATACAGCAATCTCCAGCCTTACCAGTTCCACGGCTCCATCTACGGCGTCGTGCCCGCCCAGCGGGGTCATCTGCTGCCCGTGGGGCAATGGAACGTCGAGGAGGTCATCGCCGTCGGCCCCCACATCACGGTGAACCTCAACGGCCACACCATCGTCGACGCCGACATCCAAAAGGAAAGCACGCCCGAGACCATGGATCACCGCGAGCATCCCGGGCTGCTGCGTCCCCGCGGCCACATCTGCTTCTGCGGACACGGGGACGTTCTCGAGTTCCGCCAGATCCGGATCTGCCCGCTGGAGCGCCTCTGACAAAATTGTTCCGGATCAACTCGTAAAAAGTTGGTAAGGAACGGCTGGGCGAATCCGGCGAGGTGCTTCGCACCGATAGATCGACGCGGGCTCAAGTGGGCAAGTAGACGGCTCATACTGAGGTGGCAAAGCCACCATTGCTCGCCGCGGGCTTGGCAGGCAAGTTGACGGCTCATTCTGAGCCTGCACAATTGGCGGAAACGGCGAAAGCGGACTACGGCGAAAACAATGCCACCGGGATAC
>JAFGFX010000300.1 GCA_016930855.1 Sedimentisphaerales bacterium
AGGAAAAATGAGCTATATAAGGGAAAATATCACTGGCTGGTTTTGAACGCGCCCATAGTGGCGGTATTTAACGCGCCCGATGACATGCATGACAGTGTTTTGCCTGCAGCGAACGGATCGCGCTGGGCCAATCTCGCCCGGGCGCTGCGCTCGCGCAATTACCGGCTGTTCTTCATGGGCCAGGGGCTCTCGCTGATCGGCACGTGGATGCAGCGAACGGCATTGCTGTGGCTGATCAGCACCAGGTTTCCCGACGAGCGGATCGCGGCGTTCTGGCTCGGCGTGGTGGGCTTCAGCGGGCAGATTCCCGCCCTGGTGCTGACCCCCTTGGCCGGCGTCTGGGCCGACCGCTGGAACCGCCGGCGCCTGGTCATCGCTACCCAGGTTCTGGCCATGACCCAGGCGTTCGCCCTGGCGGCCCTGACCTTGACCGGCCTGATCGAAATCTGGCACATTATCGCCCTGTCGTTCTGTCTGGGGGCGATCAACGCGGTCGACATTCCGGTGCGACAGTCCTTTGTCGTCGAGATGGTGGACCGGCCCGAAGACCTCACCAACGCCATCGCCCTGAACAGCTCCATCGTCAACGCGGGCCGGCTGCTCGGCCCGGCCCTGGGCGGCGTACTGACCGCCCTGTTCGGGGTGGGCGTCTGCTTCCTGTTGAACGGATTCAGCTTTCTGACGGTCATCGCCGCCCTGCTGGCCATGCGCCTCCGGCCGCGACAAGCCCAGCCGTCCCGCAAACACGCACTGCAGAACCTGGCCGAGGGATTTGGCTACGCGTTCAGGTTTCCGCCGATCCGGGCGCTGCTGCTGATCATGGCGCTGGTCAGTCTGGCAGGGATGCCCTATGCATCCCTGTTGCCGGCGTTCGCCAAGCACGTCTTTGGGTGCGGGCCGAAGGGCTATGGAATCCTGATGGCCGGCGTCGGCGTCGGCGCCCTGGTCGGAGCGCTTTGTCTGGCCTGCCGCTCCACCGTCCGCGGCCTGGGCCGCCTGATCGCCCTGGCCCCGGCGCTGCTCGGGGCGGGACTGATCGCTTTTGCCCTGGGCCGCTCGTTCGCGCTGGCGCTGATCCTCATGCCGCTGCTGGGACTGGGCCAGATGCTGCTGATGGCCTCCTGCAACACCGTGCTTCAGACGATCGTGGACGACGACAAGCGGGGAAGGGTGATGAGCTTCTATTCGCTGTCGTTCATGGGCATGGTGCCGCTGGGCAACCTGCTGGCGGGCGTGGCGGCCCGGCAGATCGGCCCGGCCCTGACCGTCGCCGTCGGCGGGGCGGTGTGCATCGCCGGGGCGCTGAATTTCCGCCGCAAACTGCCCGCCCTGCGGAAGCTGGTGCATCCGATCTACGTCAGCAAGGGAATTATTATTCCCGCCGTGGCCGCCGGATTGCAGGCGGCCGCCGAACAGACCGGCCCGGCCGGCGAGCCGGCCCGCCCCCAAGCGGCAGCGATCCCTCGGCCTCAAGAAGACCTTCAGAAACGTTGACCGCCTCGAACGCCGTCGCCTGTTTTCTCGGATTCGCGATAGTCGCGCTGGGCCTGCTGGTCCTGGGCGGGCTGGGGATGCTCAGACGACGGCGATTCACGACCGTCTAAGCAAGCCTCAACGCCGACAACCGCATTGCTCGAACGTTCGATGGCGGTTTGGTCCAATCGGTTCAATGGATCCGGCCGAATCGGGACCAGTCCCGGGCCGGCCAGTAGAGGTAATCCACTCGCGCGATGATCGTTGCCAGGGGCACGCAGCCGAAAGCGCGACTATCAAACGATGAATTGCGGTTGTCCCCCAACACAAAACAATGATGCGGGGGTACGGTCAGCGGTTCAAAATCCGTCGAAGACGACGCGTCCGAGGACTCCGTCATTGGTGTATCCTGCGATGGCGTCAACTGAATCTTGTATTGGCGCCGGCCGTTGTCTTCATAATATATCGTTCCCGCCTTGCCCTCGGTTATTTTTTCGCGCGCCAACTTGTCGCCGTTGACATAAAGCTCATTGTCGCGCATCTCCACCGTATCGCCGGCTACGGCCACGACGCGTTTGATATATCGAAATTTTCGATTGACCAACGGCCGAAAGACCACGATATCTCCACGCTGGGGATCTTCCTCCCGGTAGCACTGTTTGTTGCCCAAAACGCGGTCATTCAAGGCGATCGTCGGGCACATCGAACGAGCAGGCACGATATAGGCCTCCATATAGCTGTTCCGCACCTGCAGCGCGAAGCCGATGACGCTTCCCGTGGCAATGAAAAAGATCAGAACGTAAACCAACATATGATTATATTCCTTCAGGGTATAATCCCGGCGGGTTCGCTTCACCAGGCGATAGGCATCCAGCAGGGCGATGAGCGGGATCGCCAGAATGGCCGTCAGTAATATCATGGCAAACAACAGCGACGGCATCGGAGAAAACTGTACGATCAACCAGGGTAGAATCAACACCGAAAGGCCCCAGGCCAGGATACATACCAATCCCCGCACCAGCGTTCCGCAATACATCTGCCCCAACCCCGGCGCCAGTAGCGACAATCCTATCGCCACCCAGGCATGCCTTTTCCGAATCGCTCCGGCGGTCCCGTCACTCATACCTCTCTCCTGAAATGATCGAACCATGCTTGGCGGGCAAGATAAAAAATGCCTTCCGACGCATTCTGCGGCCGAGCGAGCGACTCGCGGAACGGCCGGGCAAGGGACGTCCGTCCGGCGGGCGGTTGAAGGAACCACTGGCCGTCGTCTGCATCCGACGAAGCGTCACTTGCCGCGCAGCCAGTTCGCGGTCAATATCATGAGATCCGCGTTGTCACAGACTCCGTCGCGATTGAAGTCCGCCCGGTCGCACCGGCACGGACCGCAGTCGTCGTCCAGCCAGAATCCGGCCAACAGGCCAAAGTCAAACAGGTCCACGTCGTTGTCCCGGTCGAGGTCGCCCGGATTCAAGGCCAGGCCGAAGACATACGCCGAGCCGGAATCGGGACCATTGTCATCGTCGTAGTGAGCACCGACGACAACCGTATCACCCGATATGGCAGCAGACATACCGAACAAGTCGTTCTCTTCGCCGTCGGAAGCCGACAGTTTACGCCGCTGCTGCCAACTCGCTCCGTCAAAATTAAAGACATACACGGATCCCTTGTCATCGTCGAGATATGCGCCGATAACGGCAGTATCACCGCAAATGGCAACAGACGTACCGAACCTATCATCCGCCGCGCCGTCAGAAGCGGTAAGTTTCTGCTCCTGAATCCAGTTTAAGCCGTCAAAGCGAAAGACATACGCCGACCCTGAATTATTGCCGTTGTCTTCATCGTGGTATGCTCCGATGACCACCATATCACCGGAAATAGAAACTGACCACCCGAAACGGTCATATTCCGAACCGTCAGAGGCAAGCAGCTTGGCTTGCTCTACCCAGTTTAAGCCATTGAAGCGAAAGATATACGCCGAGCCGGAAGCGTAGCCGTTATCGTCATCGTAGTATGCCCCGATGGCCACCGTATCACCGGAAACTGCAACTGAACAACCAAAATAGTTATAATCCGAACCGTCAGAGGCAAGCAGCTTGGCTTGCTCTACCCAGTTCAAGCCGTTAAAGCGAAAAACATAAGCCGAACCGGTATGGCTGCCCATTTCATCATCGCCATCCGCTCCAACTACGGCGATTTCGCCGGAGACGGCAACGGCCCGACCGAACAAGTCACCCAACATACCGTCACTCGCAGTAAGCTTCTGCTCCTGGTTCCAGTTTGAACCGTCAAAGCGGAACACATAGGCCGATCCCGAACTGCTGCCGTTATCATCATCTTCAGACGCCCCAATAACCGCCGTATCACCGGATACTGCAACAGAATAACCAAACCAATCATTCGCTGCGCCGTCAGAAGCAAGAAGTTTCTGCTCTTCAAACCAGTTTGTCCCGTCAAAGCGATAGATATACGCGGAACCGGCATCGATGCCGTTATCATCGTCGTACTCTGCCCCGACGACAGCGGCGTCGCCGGATAGGGCCACGCACCCGCCGAAATGATCATATTCCGTTCCATCGGAAGCCCGCAGCTTTACCTGCCAGGGTGTCCCTTCCAGGCCGAAGATATAGGTCGAACCGGATCCGACGCCGCGGTCGTCGTCATCCGGCGTCCCGACGACCAGGGTATCGGCCCAAACGGCCACCGCCGCGCCGAAGTGGTCGTCGGCGTATCCGTCCGAAGGTACAAGCTTGGTTTCCTGAAGCCAGCCTGAACCGGTAAAACGAAAAACATACGCCGAACCGGAATTGTAACCGAAGACATCGTGGAGGTCGGCTCCGACGACAACCGTATCGCCCCAGACGGCCACGGACTTGGCGAAATTGTCGCCCACCGCGCCGTCGGCGGCAGTCAGCTTGGCCTGCGGGGCCCAGGTGGAACCGTCGAAACGGAAGACATAGGCCGAGCCGGAATTGTTGCCCATGTCGTCGTCAAGATACGCGCCGATCACGGCACAATCGCCCCAAAGAGAGACCGAGGTTCCGAAGCAGTCCGCCCAGGCAGCGTCGGCGGCGATCAGCTTGTCCTCCTGCAGCCAGTTGGCGCCGTCGAAACGGAAGACATACGCCGAGCCGGACTTGACGGCATTGGCAACGTCGTTGGCGGACCCGACGACCGCCACGTCACCAAAAACGCCGACCGCGCCGCCGAATTCGTCGCCCGCGGCGTCGTCCAAGGCAAGCAGCTTGGCCTGCTGGAACCAGTGCAAGCCGTCAAAACGAAAGACATACGCCGAACCGGACATGCTGCCCGCGTCGTCGTCGTCAGGCGACCCGACGACAACGGTGCCACCGGAGATTGCCACAGACGTGCCGAAGAAGTCGCCCGTGGCGGCGTCCAAGGCGGTGAGTTTTTGTTCGGGGACCCAGCTGGTGCCATTGAAGCGAAACACATAGACCGAGCCGGATTTGCTGCCGGCGTCATCGTCGTCCGGGGCCCCCACGACAACGGTGTCTGCCCATATGCCCACCGCATAGCCGAAGTGATCATCCGCCGCGGCGTCGGCGGCGGTGAGCTTGGCCTGCTGAATCCAATCCGATCCGTCAAAGCGAAAGACATACGCCGAGCCGGAATTGTTGCCGTTGTCGTCGTTGTAGTAGGCCCCGACAACGGCGGTGTCGCCGAATACGGCGACCGCGGTCCCGAGCTTGTCGCTGGTCGCCCCGTCGGAAGCGACCAGTTTGTCCAGCTCGCAATCCGCGAGGACCGCGGTGCCCGCCCCGAGAACCACGGCCGTGGCGCACACCCACAGCGCAACGTTAGTCACGAAGCCCAGATTCCGTTTCATCCGTCCATCCTCCTTACCCGCGAACTCCTCCAAGACGCGCCTTAGGGTAACACATCATTATAACGGAAAATACTCGACTTTGCAAGCATTTTTGGCGGGGGGATCCCGCGTCCCTCGAACGAGCGGTGATCTGTACCCTGGAGGCGGAGGATACGGTGATATGCCTTGGCGCCACAACGCCCGGGAACGATTTCGCCTAGGGGCGAGGCTGACCTGCGGCCACGATCAGTGCCGCCAGTTCGGCGCGGGCCGTTTCATAGGCGGCTGGATCCTTCTCCCACTCGAACCAGGAATCGGTCAGGCGGGTCACGATCCGCTGGGCCGCGGCGGCCTTTCCCCCGCGGTCCAGGATGGCCAGGTATTCATAATCCTCCACGGCGTCCCGCAGGGCCTTCAGACGGATGGTGGGCACGATGCCCTCGTAGCCGACCGCCCGCGCCGGATACACCAGCGAGCCCTCCCCGTTGAAGAGGATGTCCCGCCTGCCCTGCTGCAAGGCGCCGCGGCCGATATAAATGGGCACTTGCAGCCAGGGATCGTCCGTCTGGTTCCAGTAGGACATGCCGCCCCAATAGAGCAGGCCCTTGATCCCGTCCCGCGAGGCCATCCACCCCGGCACGCGATAGTTGAGCAGGGGGTAATCGATGTGCCACCAGGGCGTGGGCGGACCCTGGCACAGCGCCGTGTACGTCCAGATCGTCTCGCCCAATGCCCGCCGCGTCGCGGCGCTGTCCGGACGGTGCAGCGAAAAGAGCGGGCACCAGATGTCCACCGCCCCGTACAGGTCGCCCCAACTGCTGTCGGCGCCGCCCTGGCCGGCCTCGGTCCAGGTCTGCTCGACGACCAGGACCCGCGCGACGGAATCCGCCCGGCGGATGGCCCGGCCCCAGGTCTGCACGTAACGGTAATCCTCCTCGGTATTCGGCTCATCCTTCAGGTAGATGAAGAAAACGACGTGGGGGCGGTCGAGCTGCTCGGCGGCCCGGTCGAACGCCGCCAGCCACGCCCGCAGCCGGTCACGCTCGGCGCTGGGGTCCTTGACCACGCCGGCGGGATGGGCGATCTGGAGGGCGTTGACGTGGTAGCGGTCCACGAACTCACGCAACCGCTGCACTTGGTCGGTAGGGATGCCAAACGATCCGTCGGTCTGGGCAATCGGGCGAAGCGTCTCTGTTGGGGGCGTGGCGTTGACGCGATGCTCGCTGAGCAACTGGGCACACTGGGTCTCCACGGCCTGCCAGTTAGAAGGCTCGGGTTCCTTGCCCTCGCCGGCCCGCTGGCGGTAGTACGCCCGCATCCGCTGGGCGGGCGAACCGAAGGCCGTGACCAGCGTCGGCGTCGCCGGCAGGGTGAAATCCCACACGGTCAGTGTCACCGGAATGGCAACCGTCTTACCTTCGCCGGCGGTGACGCGGTAAACGCCGCGGTAGTCTCCGGCCGGCGTGTCGGCGGGGACGAAAAGGTCCACCCAGAATCCATGCGTCTGATCGGCCGGCAGGTCGAAGGGCGCCGCCACAAAGCGGGCCGCCTGCAGCGTCCCGCCCGGCGTCGGATGCTCGAAGGGAATCAGCGGATCGGGATACCCGTCCGGCTGCCAGGGCTGATTGCGATAGGTGCCGGTCTCGAGATGGAGCTGGTGCTGGCGATAGCAGCGGCTCTCGGTCATGGGTATGACCGCTTCGCCGGGTCCGTGCAGCGGGCCGGCCTCCAGGTTGACGGCCTTGACCGGCTCCTGCGAGCGCAGGAGGATCTGAAAACCCACCCATTCATTGCGGGCCGCGCGGATCATAACCGTCTGATCGGCCCCGGGCGAATCGCCGCGCCGGACATGTCGGGTCTGGGCCAGAGTCCACACCTGCCAATCGGCGTACAGTGCCTGACTGATCAGAAGGAGAAACATACCCGCCGCAAAAAAGGAAACGTTACCCTTCATGTCCTTGTCCTTTCCGGCGCGGAACGTGCCAAAGTGGACCTGCCACGACGTAATCCGACAGGCACGTCAACTCATACAGGCAAAAGGTCACCCGGGATAGAACGTCTTCTTATGCCGTTCCGCATGGCCCTTCAGCCGCGCCAACACCTCTGGATACCGATCCTTCACATCCGTCGTCTCGTAGGGATCGTTCTGCATATCAAACAGCGACAGGTCGATTTTGGCCTGTTTGTACCTGCCCGGCTTTCCGTCCGCCCCCGGCGTGACCAGCGTACGATAGTTGTGCGGAAGATGAAGCTTCCACCGGCCGTCGCCGGAAATCACGCCCTCAAAATTCCCGCCGGTGGAGAATGGATAATAGTCGTGCGGATTGGTCGCCTGCCCCTGGCCGGTAATCAATCCCCACACGTTTCTGCCGTCGATGGCATTGTCCGGCAGCCGGGCCCCCGTCACCGCCGCCAGGGTCGCCAGCAGATCCACCGTGCAGAACATCCGGTCGCTGACCGTTCCCGGACGAATCACCCCGGGATACTTGATGATACAGGCGCTGCGGACCCCGCCGTCGAAACTCGTTCCCTTGGCCTCGCGATACGGCGTGGTGCCCGCGTGATTTCCATAGGAGATCCACGGCCCGTTGTCGCTGCTGAAGACGACCAGCGTATCCTCCTCGATCCCGTTGTCCCGCAGCGCCTGGGCAATTTGGCCGACCGACCAGTCAATCTCCATCATCACGTCACCATAGAGTCCGCCGCCGGATCTGCCCGCGAACTTGCTGCTGACAAACAATGGGACATGCGGCATGGAATGGGGAACGTAAAGAAAGAACGGGACGTTTCGATGGCGCCGAATAAAATCAACCGCCTTGTCGGTGTACCAGGTCGTCAGCATCGTCTGGTCGTCCTTGGTCACCCGCTCGATTGTCACCCTGCCGTTTTCATAATATTGCAGAGGATACTTACCCCAATACGTGGGATTCTCCGGATGATGCTCCCACATGTCGTTGGAATACAGCAATCCGCACGACTCGTCAAAGCCCCGGTCCCACGGCCGCCGGCCGTCCTGGTCGCCGATATGCCACTTGCCGAAGATCGCCGTTTTATAATCGTTGGCGCCAAACACCTCCGACATGATCGCAAACTTCGGATCCAGTCCGGCCCCCTTGGGCCCGTGGGCCCCGAACACCTTAGTCCTGCCGGGAAAGCACCCGCTCAACAGCGCCGCCCGGGAGGCCGAACAGACCGCCTGCGGCACGTAAAAATTGGTGAAGCGGCAGCCCGCGTCCGCCAACCGTTCAACGTTGGGCGTTTTATACACATGTCTGCCGAACGGCTCGAAATCCGACCAGCCCGAATCGTCGAGGAAGATAATGACAATATTGGGCTTTGTCCGCTTGCCGCTGATCTGACTGCCACTCACACCGCCGGACGCAAACAAGGCAGACGCCGTTGAAGCCGCCGTCAACCGCAAAAAATCACGCCTGGTATATACCCGCTTCATACGATACCCCTTCTGATCATGCTGTTGCAGACTTACGCGATAAGTGCAAGGCTCAACGACATATGATAAAATAACGGGAGGACAATACCAGTAAAAATCGTTGGGGCGGATGGACACATTGGCACAGCAAGGGAAGGCCACGCGGCGCCCCGAACGATTTTCCCGGAAGCGGTTTTCCTCCGGCCGCCATGACAGGGTCGAATCCGCGTTCAGAGTCCAGAAGGGGTTCTGAGGAATCCGCCTCTAGGCCGCGTAGTTGTGCATGCCCTCGAAAAGGCGGGACAGGTTCACCCAGGACAGGGTGATCACGATCGCCGCCAGACCCGCCAGGGCGAGGACGCTGTTGATCCGGGCGTACTTGCGGCCGTACAGGTGGCGGAAATGAAAGTATCCCAGGTACACCAGCCAGGACGCCAGCGACCAGAGCTCCTTAGAATCCCAGTTCCAGAAATCACCCCAGGCCCGCTTGCCCCAGTAGCTGCCCAGGATCAATCCCAGCGTCAACAGGGGAAAGCCCAGGCAGATCAGCCGGTAGGTCGCCGATTCGTAGCCGGCCCGGCGGGATTCGCTTTCGGCCAGACGGCAGCCCAAATGCGCCGCCGCCTGCACGGAGGCCTTGGCCATCACAATGTAGGCGAGCATGTACACCGCCACGTGGGGGGCGAACAGCCAGCTCTGCAGGGCCGGCGGCAGATGCTGCGGCTCGTCGGTGAAGACGAATCCGGCCGGCACCAGAACCGCCAGGGCGATCAGGGTGTCCGTCGCATCCGCCTCCACGTCCAGAATCCGCCGGCAAAACTCCGAGAGCGGCCAACACACCATCCCCAGGCAGACAAACACCTCGAACATGTTCTGCAGCGGGACATGCCGGACATGATGCCAGCGGTAGCCGAACGCCGCGACGGACAGGACAAAACCCAGCGCGTACAACCACCGCCCCGGCGTCCGGCGGCGGCAGATCAGCAACAGGAACGCCAGCGCGTACGCCGCCAGCGCGGCATAGATCAGATAACCTTGTGGATTCGCTTTAATCTGCATTGGCTCTGCGCTGATGGAAAAACGCTGCAATATGCCGAAACCAGCAATGCCAGAACACGCCCAGGCACAACAGCCCATAGCCGAGGAACACGACGGAGACCCCCGAATCCGACACCACCTGCAGCAGACTGTACCAGTACGTCTGCGGGCCCCGGGGCGTATCGATCCGATGGGAGCCGAAGTCCGACTGGTAAAAATGGTACCCCCCGTAATGCAGCGGGTGGTTGACCTCGATGACCTGCCGCCGCTGCACCTGGCGGGCGTAATCCAGCACCACCAGGTCGCTGAAATAATCCTTGATGCCGGATATGGCCCCGGGCTCGTAGACGAACTCGAAGCCGTCGGTCCGCAGAGGATGCGGCGTGCCGGGGGGAAAAACATAGGCGGCCCCGCCGGTGCCGTCCGCCATTTCGACGGCGACCTCCAGGGCCGGGTTGGACGGGTCCTGGGGGCGGTCGGTGACCCGCTCGCCGCCGACTTGCAGGTTATGGATCTCCCGCAGGACCCGCACCCGGCTTAGCGGGGCGGGCAGGGCCAATGCCGCGCCCACCCGTGCCGGAATCTGCCAGGTCGTATACGTTGGCTCCCGGCCGGCGTTCGAGGCATCAAACGGGTTGGGATCGACCGGCCCGGGGCCATTGGGATCGACCGGCCCGACATCGCCGGATTCGTTCGGCCCGGCGGCGTTGGGATCCGCCGGCTCGCCCCGGCGGACGTATAACGTGCCCGGGCCCCGATGGTAATCCATCCAGAAATCCTCCAGGCGCAGGGTAAAGGGCAGTCGTCCGATTTCCTCGTCGGCCTGCTCATCCAGCACCTGGTCGTGCTGCTGGTCCTCGAAAATCCCCATATAGCCGCGGGGTATCTTTTCCTGGAAGAATCGGGGCGCCAGGCGGGCCAACCGGGCCTGCAGGGCGTGTCCCCGATCGGAACTCCACATCGAACCGAGCAGCACCACGGCGCATCCCAGATGGATCAGCAACAGCCCCGGCCGCCGCCGCAGCCGGCCGAAGGCCCATAGCCCCGCGATCAGCAGGGCCACGAACGCCAGCCAGTAGGCGACCAGGACGGGGGTATTGAATAACTCGCCGGCCCGCCGGGAACCCCGCACCGATCCGACGATGGACAGGACCAGCAAAATCACCAGCCAAACGAGGGTCAGCCATAGGATCCAGCGTCGAATCCGCTGCGGACGATTGGCCATACTACTCATTCAGCAACACCCATTCCCTGTATAGCACCCATCCGCCCCGGTCCGGCTGCCGCACGGCCACTTGCCGTTGCCGGCCGGCCGCGCGACCGCACGGCTGGCTGGCATCTGCCCGGAATCACGATTGAACGGGCGGCGTGGCATTGATATTATGGAGGCACGGCCAAATTATGCAAGCTGTCGTTTCTGACCGCAGCGGGTGTTTGCCGCGACCCGGAGGGAATCCGGCTCGTTGATCCGCCGGCCGGGCGGACAATCACAAGGACCTCAAAACCATGTTTCAGCTGCCGCCGTCGGAGTGGGTGATACTGCTGGTCGCGCTGCTGGCCGGGGCGGCCGGTGCCTGGCTGGGCATGCGGCAACTGCGGCCGGGCGGCCATCAATACCAGCTCCACCTGACGCACCTGATCTGCGCGACCGTGGCGCTGGTGGCCATCCTGCTGATCGTGCGGGCCTCGGCCCTCCAGGCGGTGCCGCTGACCAGCCTGTTTGAATCGATGCTGGTTTTGACCCTGGTCTTTGGGCTGACCTATCTGGTGTTCGGCCTGTTTCTGCAGCAGGTATGGTTCAGTTCGCTGATGAGCTGGTGCATCCTGGCGCTGCTGATCCTGTCGGCCTGCACGGCCGAGCCGGCCGGCCGGGTCCGCGACCTGGTCACCCGGCCCTGGGCGATCGCCCACGCTCTGGCCATGGCCCTCGGCGGCGCATTGATCTGCTGCGCCGCGGCGGCCGCCTACATCGGCCTGCTGGGCCAGCGCCGCTTGAAGCAGCGGCAGTTCGCCAAGGTCTTCGGCACCGTACCCAACCTGGAGAAATTGCAGCGGACGAACCTGTTCGCCCTGCGCCTGGCCTGCGTGTTCCTGGGATTGGGATTGTTCAGCGGGATCGGCCTGGCCGCCCTGCCCGCCGTACGGTCGGAAATATCCCCGCGGCAATGGGTCACGGATCCTCGCGTTCTCGGCGCCGCCGCCGTGTGGCTGCTGACGACGGTGACGCTGCTGGCCGAACGGCTCGGCCGCCGCCAGTTCAAGACCCGGGCCTATCTGACCTTCCTGATCCTGCTGCTGCTGCTGGGGGGAGTGGCCTTTCGCCTGGTGTACAAGGGCGCCCACGATTTTTCGCTTTCGGACCCGAGCCATCATCACCCAAACGACGTCTCGTCCCAGGGGCAGCCATGAAGATCGTCGTCGTCGGTCTGAATCACAAAACCGCCCCGCTGGCCGTACGGGAACGACTGGCCTTCAACGAGCAGCGGGCCCGCCAGGCCCTGGCCGCCCTCAAGCAGCGCTTCGCCGAGGGCCAGTTCGTCATCCTTTCCACCTGCAACCGGGTGGAGCTGTACTGCGCCGTGCCGGCCGGCGGCGGGCCGGCCGCCGACGAGTTGGCGGGATTCCTGGCCGAATGGGGCGAGGTGTCTCCGGACCAGCTCCGCGGGCATCTCTATATCCACCAGGACGAGCAGGCCGTCCGCCACCTGCTGACGGTCTCGTGCAGCCTGGACAGCATGGTGGTCGGCGAGCCCCAGATCATCGCTCAGGTCAAGGAAAGCTACCGGCTGGCGGTGGCCAGCCAAAGCACCGGCAAGACCATCAACCGCCTGTTCCACTGTGCCTTCGCCACCAGCAAGGAGGTCTATACCACCACCTCCATCGCCCAGCGGCGGGTGAGCGTCGCCGGCGTGGCCGTCGAACTGGCCCGCCAGCTCTTCGCCGACCTGCGGCGGGCCCGCGTGCTGGTGATCGGGGCCGGCGACATGGGGGAACTGCTGATCCGCCACCTGCTGGACGTCGGCTGCCGGGACATCACGGTCGTGACCCGCAGCGAGCGGCGGGCCAAACAGGTCGCCGACCTGCTCGATATCGCCGCGGACGGCTGGGATCACCTCGACGAGCAGCTGGTCCGGGCGGACATCGTGGTGGCCGCCGCCGGCGCCGACGCCTATCTCTACGACCGCAGCGTCTTTGAGCCGATCGTGCGGCAGCGCCAGGGCCGGCCCCTGCTGATCATCGATATCGCCGTGCCGCGGAACTTCGATCCGGCCATCCACGACTGGGACGAGGTGTTCCTCTACAGCGTGGACGACCTGGCCGCCGTGGTGGCCGAGAACCTGCAAGCCCGCCAGGAGGACCTGGAGGCCGCCCGCCAGATCGTCCAGGACAACGTCGCCAGCTTCATGGACTGGTTCGGGGTCAAGGACATCGGCCCGCTGGTCGGCCAGCTCCGCGACCGGTTCCAGCAGATCAGCGCCGAGCAGCTCCAGCGGTTCTTCGCCGGCGATCCGCAACTGAGCCCCATGACCAAGCGCCAGCTGGAGACGCTGCTCAACCGGACCGTCAATAAATTCCTGCACCACCTGGTCCACGGCCTGTACCAGTATGCCAAACAGGGCCATTCCGGTTCGGCGGTCGATCTGATACAGACCCTGCTGGACCAGAAGCAGCGCCGCGACAAGGAGCCCTGACCGCGCCTGGCAGTTCCGGCGGCGACCGCGGCGGCGAACGACTGTTAGGCCAGGACGCATACAAGAACCATGAAAGAACAGACGCTCATACTCGGCACCCGCGGCAGTAAGCTGGCCCTGATCCAAAGCGAACAGGTCAAGGCCGCCCTGCTGCGCTACGATCCGGCCCTGCGGATCGAGATGCGGATCATCCAGACCCAGGGCGACCGGATCCTGGACACGGCTCTGTCGAAGATCGGCGACAAGGGATTGTTCACCAAGGAGATCGAGAAACATCTCCTGGCGGGCACGATCGATCTGGCGGTCCACAGTCTCAAGGACATGCCCACCCGCCAGCCGGACGGGCTCCTGCTGGCCGCCGTGACACAGCGCGAGGATCCCGCCGACGTCCTGATCAGCAAGGGCAACCGGAGTTGGTCCCAACTGCCGGCGGGCGCGGTGATCCTGACCGGCTCACTCCGCCGCCGCGCCCAGGTCCTGGCCAGCCGGCCGGACCTGCGGATTCAGGACGTCCGCGGGAACATCCAGACCCGCCTGGCCGCCTTCGAGGGGGGTTCGGCCGACGCCATGATCATGGCCGCCGCCGGGTTGAAACGGGCCTCTCTGGAATCACGGATTACCGAGGCGTTTTCACCGCGCCAATTCCTGCCCGCCCCCGGCCAGGGCGCCCTGGCGGTGGAGATCCGCCGGGACGATCGCCGGCTCGCGGGAATCGTCTCGGTCCTGGAGGACGCCGCCAGCCGGGCGGCCACGACCGCCGAGCGGACCCTGCTGGCCCGTCTCGAAGGGGGCTGCCAGGTCCCCATCGGCGCCTACGCCTGGCTCGAAGCCGATCGGCTCTGCCTCAAGGGCCTGATCGCCGACCTGGAGGGAAAACGCGGTATCCGCGGCCAGATGGAGGGGCACATCCAAGAGGCCGCGTCCCTGGGCGAGCGTCTGGCCGAGGACCTCTTGCGGCGGGGCGGCAGAGAGATCCTGGAGGAATTGCCGCCGCGGGATTCGGCTTCGCCGCCGGCAAACGCCACACGAAAAGGAAACGGGTAAAATCATGCAAGGCAAGGTATATCTCGTCGGCGCCGGACCTGGCGATCCGGGCCTGATTACCGTCCGCGGCCGCGAACTGCTCGGCCAGGCCCAGGTCGTCATCTACGACTACCTGGCGGCCCCGCAACTGCTGGCCCATGCCGGCCGCGAGGCGGAACTGATCTACGTGGGCAAGCGGGCCGGCCAACATACCCTGGCCCAGGACCAGATCGGCCAACTGATGGTGCAAAAGGCCCGGGAGGGCAAGACCGTCGTCCGCCTCAAGGGCGGCGATCCCTTCGTCTTCGGCCGCGGCGGGGAGGAGGCCCAGCAGTTGGCCGAGGCCGGCATCCGCTTCGAGGTCGTACCGGGCGTCACCGCCGGCGTGGCGGCGGCGGCCTATGCCGGCATCCCCGTGACGCACCGGGACCTCGCCAGCGACTTCGCCCTGATCAGCGGCCAGGAGGACGCCGACCGGACCGGCGAGTCGCATATCGACTGGGAAGCGCTGGGCCGCTGGAAGGGGACTCTCGCCTTTTACATGGGTGTCAAGAACCTGCCGGTCATCTGTACTAGCCTGCAGGAGAACGGTATGGATCCCGCCACGCCCGCCGCCCTGATCGGCTGGGGCACTACGCCCCGCCAGCGGACATTGACCGGAACGGTCTCAACGCTGGCCGAGCTGGCCGAGGCCCACCGCTTTAAGCCGCCGGCCCTCATCCTGATCGGCCAGGTCGTCACCCTGCGCCAGCGGCTCAACTGGTTCGAGACCCGTCCGCTCTTCGGCCGCACCATCCTGGTCACCCGCAGCCGGGCCCAGGCGGGGGAACTAACCGAACAACTCGGCCGCCTGGGCGCCGAGGTGATCGAATGCCCGACGATCCGGATCGAGCCGCCGGCGAATCCGAAAGCCCTGCGCCAGGTGGTCGAACGGCTGGGCGAGTACGACTGGCTGATCCTGACCAGCGTCAACGGCGTGGAGGCCGTCTTGGGTGAACTGCAGCGCCTGGGCCGCGACGGCCGGCACCTGGCTGGCACGCGCCTGTGTGCCATCGGGCCGGCGACCGCCAGGCGATTGCGCTGCTACGGCCTGCTGGCGGACCTGGTACCCGAACAATTCGTGGCCGAGTCCATCCTGGAGGCCTTCGCCCGGCTGAAAGAACTGCCGGGTAAGCGCATCTGCCTGGCCCGGGCCGATATCGCCCGGGACGACCTGCCCCGGGGCCTTCGCCGGCTCGGGGCCGAGGTCGATGAGGTCACGGCCTATCGCACGCTGCGCGAGGAATGGGATCAAACCGAGACCCTGGCGCGTCTGGCGGACAATCAGGTCGACTGGATCACCTTTGCCAGTTCCGGCACCGTCCGTAACTTCTTGGATATCATAGGTTTGGAAAAAATCACCGGCAAAAAGGCCCGGATCGCCAGTATCGGTCCGATCACCTCGGCTACAATACAGGAGGCGGGCCTGAGGGTGGACGTCCAAGCAGATGAATATACGATCCCCGGCCTGGTCCGGGCGATCTGCCGGGCGGAGGGCAAAACGGATAACGCAGCAGAAATGTAGAGGCGCGGCTTCAACAACCAAGTGCAACACACCGTAACATGATATATGATAGAATGTTGGCGACGAGAAAAATCGCTCGGGGCCCCAGACGTCCAAATTGCCCCCCTGGTTGCCCCAATTTGCCCGTCTGCCCAAACGATTTTTCTCTGGATCTGGCCGGGCAGCCAACAAACTGATTGTGGTCGATGTCGCGCGTATTCCTTGAATCCGCAATGCACAATATAATCCGGTGGCCTTGTTTTCGCCGTAGTCCGCTTTCGCCGCCCTCCCAGACGGGCAGGCTCAGAATGAGCCGTCGATTTGCCCACTTGAGTCCGCGTCGATCTATCGGTGCGAAGCACCTCGCCGGATCTGCGGAGCCGTTTTTTTTATGATCGGGATATCCAAATTATACTGCGGGGCCGTGGAGGCGTCCGATCTCCTGCGCTACGGGCGGAAGGCCAGGGACCTGCCCAGTCACCTGCTGCAGTTTTCGCAGGACAAAAAGCCGATCTTGGTCTGGAACTGCACCCGCCGCTGCAACCTGGCCTGCGTGCACTGCTATTCGCAGTCGGCCGACCGGCACTACGACAACGAACTGACGACCGACGAAGGGCGGGCGCTCCTGGACGACCTGGCCCAATTCGGTGTGCCGGTGGTGCTGTTCAGCGGCGGCGAGCCGCTCTTGCGGGAGGATCTGACCACGCTGATCGACCACGCCCGGAAGCGCAACCTGCGGGCGGTGATCTCCACCAACGGCACCCGCATCGACCAGGCCAAGGCCGACGAATTCGCCGAGCTGGGCCTCAGCTACGTCGGGATCAGCCTGGACGGGATGGAGGCGACCAACGACCGGTTCCGCGGCCTCGCCGGCGCCTACGCCCAGGCGCTCGCCGGCATCCGGGCCTGCCGCAAGGCCGGCGTCAAGGTGGGCCTGCGCTTCACCATCAACCGGCGCAACGTCGCCGACGTCGAGGATATCTTCCGGCTGCTGGTCGACGAAGACATCCCGCGGGTCTGCTTCTATCACCTGGTCTACGCCGGCCGGGCCAGCCGGCTGCGGGACGAGGACCTCGACCGGGATGAGACCCGCCGGGTGGTGGACCTGATCATCGACCAGACCAGCCAGCTCCACCGCCAGGGCCTGCCCAAGGAGGTGCTCACCGTGGACAACCACGCCGACGGGCCCTATCTGTACCTGCGGCTGGCGGCCGAGGACGAACACCGGGCCGAAAACGCCCGTCAGTTGCTGAAGATGAACGGCGGCAACAGCAGCGGCATCGGGATCGGCTGCGTCAGTTGGGACGGCCAGGTGCACGCCGACCAGTTCTGGCGCCATTACACGTTCGGCAACGTCCGCCGGCGGCGATTCTCCGAGATCTGGCAGGATAGCTCCGATCCGCTCATGGCCCGATTGAAGGACCGTAAGGGCTTCCTGGAGGGCCGCTGCGCCCGCTGCCGATTTCTGACCGTCTGCAACGGCAACTTCCGGGTCCGGGCGGAGGCGGCCACCGGAAACCTCTGGGCGCCCGACCCGGCCTGCTACCTGTCCGATGAGGAAATTACCGGTCCAGCCCTGTAGCAGGCATAACCGGGTGAGAAATGCGTCCTGGCGCCGCCAGCGAGTGTCCGAATCCCGGATGACCCCCCCTGCCAACCAACACTTACAACGAGATTGCCGCCGGCTCCAGCGACAGGTCGTCGAACAGGCCCGCCTGGAACCGGTGATAGGCCAAACCCGCCACCATGGCGGCGTTGTCCGTGCAGTATCGTTTGGCCGCCACCCGCAGGTCCAATCCCCTCTCGCGGCAGCGATCCTGGAGCTGATCCCGCAGGGCGCTATTGGCCGCCACGCCGCCGCCCAGCAGGACGGTTCTCGCCGAGACCCGCGCCGCCGCCGCCAGCGTCTTTCGGACCAGCACCTCGACGACCGCGGCCTGGAAGCCGGCGGCGATGTCGGCCTTTTCCCGCTCGCTCATCCGCTCGACGCGGTCCTCGCCGAGCATGTTCTGGCCGCGGCAATGATACAGGACCGCCGTCTTGATCCCGCTGAAGGAGAAATCCAGCGAATCCTTCTCCAGGTAGGTCCGGGGAAACCGGATCGCCGCCGGATCGCCCCGCCGGGCGAGTGACTCGATCGATGGGCCGCCGGGATAGGGCAGCTTCAGGATCATCGCCACCTTGTCGAAGGCCTCGCCGGCGGCGTCGTCCCGCGTGCGGCCCATCAGCTCCAGTTCCAGCGGGCCGCGGGCGTGATAGAGACTGGTATGACCGCCGGAGACCACCAGGGCCACCGCCGGGAAGCAGTCCTGGCCGGCTTCCTCCAGCATCACCGACTGGAGGTGGCCGTGGATGTGGTTGATGCCGATGAAGGGCCTGCCCCACGCCCAGGCCAGCGTCTTGGCCGCCGTCAGGCCGACCACCAGGGCCACGATCAGGCCCGGGCAATAGGCGACCGCCACCGCGTCGATCTGCTGGCGGCTGACGCCCGCCCGATCGAAGGCGGCCCGCAGGACGGGCAGCAGGTTTTCGATATGGGCCCGGGCGGCGATCTCCGGCACCACGCCGCCGTACGTTTCGTGCAGGTTGGCCTGCGAGGCCACCACCGAGCTGAGCACCCGCCGGCCGTCGGCCACGATCGCCGCGGCGGTCTCGTCGCAGGAGCTTTCCAATCCCAGTATGAGCGTTGGTTTCATTATTGGTCCGACTACAGCGGTCCGCTTCCTTCTCCGCGGCCGCAACGGTTAAAATAATGATGCGGATTCAACTTTCAAGTGCAACGCTATGTAACTGGATATACGACAGTGGGTTGGCGACGAGAAAAATCGTTCGGGACCCCAGCCGGCCAAATTGCCTCTCCGCGGCGAATTGCCC
>JAFGFX010000041.1 GCA_016930855.1 Sedimentisphaerales bacterium
CCTGCCTATGTCAACGGGAACAGTCGAGAAAGATAAAAAATTCTTTCGTGGCTGAAAAACACCGAATCCAGGCCCCAGGGTAAGAGGCCCGGGGTGGAAGCCAGGTGGTCGGGGATTCAAAAGGCCGAAGGCCAGCCTCCATGCTGCCGGCGGACCCCGGGCCGAAGGCACGGGGCCAGAGGCGAAAAGCCAGGATCCCGGAGACAAGGCCCCGGAGGCCCAGGGGGCCAGGTGACAGGGAAAAGCAGAGAACAGCAACCCGGGTCGAAGGCCAACACCAAGGCAAGGCCCGTAGCCGAAAGCCGGTGAACGGATGAACCGGCACGCAGAGAAGACAGCGAACGGAGTCTGCTGGGGTTATGATCGAGAGGAATTTTCAATATGCCATATTGCCGGGGAAGGGGAGCCAGGGCACTCCCTGCCCGGAGCTCCTGACGGAGGAGGAGGCTATCCGGTACCTTCGCCTGGATACCATAGGGCTGGAGAATCCGTCCGCCACGTTGCGGCGGTACCGGGAAAAAGGGATATTGAGAGGCACCCAGGTCTCTCGCAAGATTTTCTATCTCCGCGTGGAACTGGATCGCTTTCTGATGCGGATCACCGAGACCAATCCCCGGTGAAAAAATACTTGCACATCAGGGGGATTTTCCGTAGAAGCCTCACTCGGAGGTGTCAGTATGCCAAGCAACGCAGTATATCTTACCACGACTACGTTTGAGCGGGGCACGAAGAAATACTCGTATTGGGCGTTGCAATGGCGGGACCGCACCGGGAAAAACCACCTCAAGAGTATCGGCTCAACACGGAAAATATCGAAACGCCAGGCGGAAAAACTCCGTCGCAAAAAAGAGTACGAATTGACCACCAGGCCCGGGCGCCGTGATTCGGGCAAGGCGCCGACACTCGGGGACTACCTGGAGCATTATCTGAGCGTTCGCAAGAATGAACTGGCACCGGCGACCTTGGACCTTCATAAACAGACAGGCCGATACCTGGCGGCCTATTTTGGCCCCGGCCAGCGGATCGACATGATCCAGCGGGCCGATGCCCGGAAATTCAAGGCGGCCCTGGCCGAGGGGAAACTGCAATCCGCCGGCAAGAAGAAGACCCTGGGCGAATCCACGCAGCACCAGCACATACGAAACGCCAGGCGGATTTTCGGGATCGCCCTCGAGGATGACCTGATCAACTTCAATCCGTTTGACCGCATGGCCGGCAGAATGCCGCCGGCCAAGGGATTCCACGAGGTAACAACCGACGAATTCCAAAAGCTGTACGAAGCGGCAAGCCCGATATGGCAGGTATGGATTGCATTGTGTTTCTATGCCGGCTTGCGGCGGGGGGAGGCCCTGTATCTGCGATGGGAGAATATCGACTGGGCCCGGTCCCGGTTGACCGTGATCGCCTCTGCCGACTGGAGGCCGAAGGACAGGGATTCCCGGGTGGTCCCGATCGTCCCGGAACTGCGGTCCATCCTCCTGGAGCGGTTCGAGCAGGCGGCCGAAGGGGCGGCATATATCATCCCCCGGGGATCCGTCGATCCCCGCGGCTGCTACTGGCCGTTCCAGAGGCTCTGCAAGCGGGCGGGCGTGAAGCCCTGGACTCAGCCGTTTCATACCCTGCGGAAAACCCGGCTGACCCGGTGGGCCAGGGATTTCCCCCAGCACGTCGTAAGCGAGTGGGCGGGCCATGCGAACATAGAGACCACGGCCGAATATTACCTCCAGATTTCCGAGTCTGAATACGACCGGGCAGCGGGCCTACCAAAAAAAGCAGGAGGAAAGCAGGAGGCTTGATTTTCAATTGCAAAATACATTGCAAACGAGTCTGAAAACAGTCTGAAATCAGTCTGGGGGCTAGTCTGAAAATAGAATGTAACTCCAGTAAGATCAAGTCGTAAAGTCTTATGCGACAAAGAGTTAAAAACGGCTGGGCTGTGCTTACAAGCAGGAGGCCACAGGTTCAAGTCCTGTACCGCCCAGTAACGTAAACACCTGCCGCAAATAGGATTACATTCCTTCCCTTTTGTGGGCTGCGCTGACTATTTTTGGAAATACAACCATTTGTACCACCAAAAGGGTTATAGATCAGATGGAAAGGCGCACCAACAATGACGTTCCCAGGTACGATCTACCTTAACAGGAACCGGTACTGGTGGAAGGTTCGGCTGCCCGACACGTCCAAGACGAAACAGATCCCCTTAAAGCCGCAACGGTCCAGGCGTGCCACCAGGGATCGAAAAACAGCGGAACTCATCGCCGCCGAAATGTGGCAAAAAGCCGTTCGGAAAAACTCATCCTCATCCTTCGACGGGAGACTGGCAACGCTGGTCCAACTATTCTACAATCACAACCTGGCGTATTATCCCCCCTCGTCAAAATCCACCGCAAACATAGGATATGCCATCTTCCCGTTGGCGTCATATTTTCCCAACATGATGGCCGATGACTTCACTCCCCTGAACCTGAAAGAATTTAAAGCCCCTAACAAAATGGATTTCGTAGAATGCGATGACAGATCATCGAGCATGTAATCATGAGAAACGCCTGATGAATATCTATCCGCCGTTCATACCTGATGCGCAGACGACGGAACTGGTGCAGCCAACCGAGGGTTCGCTCCACCACCCAACGATAAATGCCCAGGCCGCTGCCATGGGGCGTATGGCGGCGGGCGATGCGGGGCGTGATCCCCACCTCGCGCAACGCGTGGCGATGGGGATCGGAATCGTTAGCGCGATCCGCATCCAATTGCTCAAAGCGATAGCGAGGCGATCCTGCCTTGCCTTTGATGGCCGGAACGTCGAACAGTTCCGTAACGTCAGGTTGATTGGCCGGGGGGTAAAGGTTTGTGCCCCGGGCGGTATTTTTTGCGCGGTTTGACGGGAAGGTGCGTTTCGATGATTTTCCACAACTCGCCTGTTATCCAGGCTTTGGCCATAGTCGTACCTCCGGGTAAAAGAACCTATGGCCAAAGATATGCAATTATCGTTCCATTTTGTTAGGGGCTTGCTCTGTCGAAAACGTCAACCGGCCCAGCGAGTTACGAGGAGTCATCCTGCATCTGGCTGGCGTCCGAGACGATTTAGGCCCGGTGGACAGCCGGTCAGCAGGTTTTTCGACAAAGCGTTAGGGGCTCTAAGTTTTTTGGATTCGGCTAGATAGGTAATTTTTGACGGAAATCCGGCGGGATGAGAAAAATCTATGTTGTTTTTTGACATAAATATCTGTATAATGAACTCGTAGATTTCCATGAGAAGAGTTGTTCTTTGGTAAATTCTTACGCTTGAATTGTAACTGGGAGATCCCAGATTATATTTGGTTGTCTGCTATAAGGCGGACGGGATGGTGAACCAGTCTTGAATCTCTTGGTGGAGCGTTCTGGTACATTCATGCGACCGTACAGGCAAGGTAATAATCCATGGAGGCGGAAAGTAGGGCGACGATAAGATCAAAGCAGGAATTAGCGTGCATCCTTTATAACATTCTGTGAACGGCAGGGGATTCTGCGCGGCTCAAAACAACGATTTCTGTTTTTATGGAGGAGATGACCATGAGGAAACAAAACGTATTGATGATGCTGTCCGCCCTACTGCTGATCTCGGGTCTGACGGCGTATGGGCAGGTGGATGTAACGTCGCCGACAGATCCGGTTATCGGCATACCCAACGACGGCGTTTCGGCAAATGACGATCACGGCTGGCCGGCTGCGGAAGCGCCGCCGTACGCGATTGACAATCTTTTTCAACAAGATCCACGTACGAAGTATCTCCATTTCAAAGGCGAAGATCAGGCGACCGGCATTGCCGTGACGCCCGCGGCGCCGACGATTGTGACGGGCATCCGGTTATGCACGGCCAATGACTCTGAGGATCGCGATCCCGCCGGTTATCAACTGTTCGGCTCGAACGTCGCGGTCGGCAGTCCCGCCCAACTGGAATACATCTCCTGGACCTTGATTTCCGAGGGCTCCCTCTCGTTGCCCACCCAGCGCCTGACGTGGATGGCCGCTCCCGTCACCTTTGCCAATATTACGGCCTATGCACATTACAAGCTGATGTTCTATCCGGTGAGGAATCCGTCAACCGCGAACAGCATGCAGATCGAGGAAATCGAACTGCTGGGGTCGCCGGAGAGCGGTTGGCCGCCCACCGTCGATGCCGGGTCGGACCCGTCGGTTTATTTACCCAACAATACGGTGGTCCTGAACGGCACGGTCCATGACGACGGTCTCCCGCTGCCGGATAATCCGAGCGGTCCCGATCCCGACGATCCCAACAAATTGCGCTGGTTCTGGGAGGTCGTTTCGGTGCCGGACGGCAGCGGCGGAGTCCAATGGTCGGGCAATCCCGCCAGCGGCGAGGCGTTTACCTATGAAGGCTCGGCGAACGATCCCGGAACGGTCTTCACCTGCAATCCGACGGCCCAATTTGACGTGCCGGGATTGTATGTACTGCGGTTCAAGGCCACGGACGGCGGCGATGCCGATCCCTGCCAGTTGCTGCATGTCAAGGTCTGGCCCGCCGGCTACGAAGGGCTGATCCTGCATTACAACTTCGACGGCATGAGCACCGGCGATACGGTCGTCGAAGACATCGCCACCGATCCCTTTACGTTTGATCCGGATACGGGGCTTCCCATGCGTTACGACCACGACGGCCTCCTGATGACCGGCAATGCCGCCTGGGATCCCAACATCGTACAGGGACCGGAAAACGACGGGACGCCCCCGGACGTGGTTCTGCTGGATCTGGGCGCGGATTTCCTCCAGGCAGTGGAATTCGATTCCACGCGCCGGCAATATATGGAATGCGAAAACATCAACGGGACCATCGGCGTCGCGGATCCGAATCTCTCGATCCGCGGCAACGAGCCCCGGACCATAATGTGCTGGGCCTCTACCGACGCGTTTAACAACGGCGGTCTCTGGGACATGGGCGCCTACGCCGACGGGCAAAACTTCAGCCTGCGCACCATGGATACCCTCGACCGCTGGCGGGTCCAGTTGTGGGGATCCTACGACTTTGACGTCACGTATGATTCGCTCGGAAAGTGGGTGCACTTCGCCCTGGTCCATGACGGATCCCGCACCAGCCTGTACGCCGACGGCAAGTTGTTGGGCCAGAAGGACAACTCCCTGAATACCGCCTTAAACGTTCCTTTGCGTCTGGGTGTCTATCAGAATCTTAACAATTACTTCGACGGCGCCATCGATGATTTCCGGGTCTATAACCGGGCCCTCAGCGCCCAGGAGGTGATCGAGGCCGTCGGTATCGGCAACACCGCTCCGGACGCGGACGCCGGGCCGGATATCCGGCTCGTGGAGGATGCCGACGGCAGTTCCCTCACGATCACCGGTGCCAGTTGGACGGACGTCCCGGGCAGCGTGGAAGAGGAATGGACCCAGCTCTCCGGGCCGGGAACCGCCGGCATCGCGGATGAGACGACGACCAGCCCGACCCTGAATTTTGCCGGACAGCCCTATGGACGCTATGTCTTCGAGTATAGAGTCAAGGATGCCATCAATCCGGCCCTGCCCGACGGCGTGGATACGATGATAGTGATGTGGCAGGCGACGACCGCCCGTAGCCTGCTGGGAAGGTGGAGGCTGGATGACGGCGCCGGAATCACCGCGACCGACGATTCCGGCAACGGCTATGACGGGACACTGGCGGGCGATCCGAACGTGCCGGAATGGACCACCGGTCACATCGGCACCCACGCGCTGCGCTTTGTCAACCAAGGTATAGACATCGATCAAGGCGTCAACCTCGACGACGTCCCCGTCGCGGACGATCTGACCGTTTCGTTCTGGATGAACTCGGCTTCGCTTCGCCACAGCGCGCCGATCGACAAGGTGCCCAACGGTGCCAGCGGCGCCGGCTGGAACATCAAGGTTCGCAGCAACGGTGAAATCTGGCTCCAGATCGGCAGCGAAGGCAATCACGCGTTCGTCGGCTCAGGCGCCGGCGCCCAGTATGTCCCCGGCGAATGGGTCTATGTGACGGCGACCTTTGACAGCGCTACCGCGACCGGGAAAATCTTTATCAACGGTCTGGAGGTGGCCACCGGTACCGGCATTACCCAGACGGCCGACAACCTCGCCATGCCGCTGCGTCTGGGGCAGCCCAGTGAAGCAGTGGTGGGCGAACGCTTCCAGGGAATGCTGGACCATATTACGATCTATAACTACGCCATGACCGAAGTGGAAGTAGCCTTCCAGGCCGTTGCGGACGGCGTGCCGATGGCGGACTGCCCCTTGAGCGTTGAAGGCATCCAGATGCCGTGTGACGTCAGCGGTCCCGACGGCGTTCCGGATTGTTATTGCAATCTGCTTGACTTCGTGGCGATGGCTCGAGACTGGCTGCGGTGCACCAGCCCGACGGACCCGAGTTGCTTACCCTAAGACCAGAACCGTCAGGCAGGAGAAAACCTGATTCGAACCGACTGGGTATCCGGCGCCCTGCCGGGTACCCGGTCGGCATATATACGATTGCCCAAGCCGGCCGGTGTCGGGCCGCCGGGCGTTTTTCCCGGCGGCGGATAACGGGGCTTTCGCGACTATGCTTGACGACCTCTTCAGCCGCCTCCGGCCGAATGATCCGGCGCAGGCGATCTTTGAGTCACAATTGCCATTACGTGTTGCCGCGTGCTCCCTCGCGTGGATCGATGGCTTCCACTCGACAGATAACCGTCTCAAGCGAACACGGTGATCTCGGGGCCGGTTGACTGCCGCTGATTCAGGGCGTCGGTTCCGCCCGCCAATAGCGGGCGAATTCGGCGAAATCGCCGATATTCACGTCGTCGTAGTGGTCCAGGTCCGCCCCGCCGCACCAGTGGTTCGCCACCTGGCAGTCGGCCTCCAGCCAGCGAGAGCAGAAAACCATCAACTCATCCAGGTCCGTCGAACAATCGTGGGTGAGCGGATTGGGGTTGGGATCAACTTCAATATTGATCCACGGATTATTGGCTTCGATCAACGGCAGAACCCTACAATACGCCGTCGTATTTAAAGGATTGGAATAGAGGTATAGATACTCCAGGTTAGTCAGGTTGCCGATCTGAGGCGACAGGGAACTCAACGGATTGGAACTAAGATCTAGATACATCAAGTTGGTCAGGCAGCCAATCTCCGGCGGCAGGGAACTCAAACAGTTGGATTCGAGACGTAGATGCGTCAGGTTGACCAGGTTGCCGATCTGAGGCGGCAGCCAACTCAACTGGTTGAAATGGAGGTATAGCCCCGTCAGGTTGACCAGGTTGTCGATCTGAGGCGGCAGCCAACTCAACTGGTTGGAAGAGAGGGCTAGAATCGTCAGGTTTGTCAGGTAGCCGATCTCCGGCGGCAGGGAACTCAACCGGTTGGAACCGAGATCTAGATACGTCAGGTTGGCCAGGTTGCCGATCTCCGGTGGCAGAGAATTCAACTGGTTTTCATCAAGCCATAGATACGACAGGTTGGTCAGGTTGCCGATCTGAGGCGGTAGGAAACTCAACGGATTGGATGAGAGGCCTAGAAAAGTCAGGCAGGTCAGGCTCAATATCGGGGAGATATCGCTGATGTTGTTTCCACCAAGATCCAGCCAAGTCAAGTTCAAGGCGTGCTCCAGGCCGGTAAGATCGGAAATATTGGAGTACGAAGCATTCAACCAAGTCAATCCCAGCATGTCGGTTGGCGTGGGATCGATGATGCCCAATTGGTCCTGAACCGCTTCTTTCAGATTGGAATCGGCGAAATAGACCGGGTCTTCCGCCTGGACCGTGTTGGCAATTGCCATAATGACGGCGCTTATCGCAAATATTCTTTTCATTTTCTCACCTCCTAAAATGAGAAATGACAATGGAAAGTAAATATTGATTTCCATATCCATATTGTGCCTGACTGGACTTGACCTGACAGACACTCATAAATTCGTTCGCCGAGATAATGCTCCCCGATTGACCACGCGATAAATTTATTTTCCGCTCTGCTTCTCCCCGGCGGTGATCCGCTTGCCGCAAGGCGGCACTGACGCCGGCGGACCCGGCGGCCGCCCCAGGCCCGACGGCTGTATAATACCCGAAAATGCCGGCAGCCGCAAGTGCTGCATTCCAGACCGTGCTGGTCGTTTGGCCGTTGTTTGTCGCTACCGTGCTGGTCATTTAGCAGTTGTTTGTCGCTCAGTTTCAAAACGCATCATAATACGAGATGTGCCCGCGGTATCTGCTCGAATCTTCAGCCCGCGCACTGGGGCTGTGGCCGGCGATCCCCGCCGCGCGCGTTCAGTTGTTTCGCGCGCTGGTTTTCATCGTCGGCATGCCGGCGGGGAAATGACTCACGAAAAACTCTTTCATGGGGCCATCATAGAGAGCCACACGCACAGCGCCCCAGGTGGCCTGGTCGCCGGTAGCGTAAGTGATGTAGGTCTTGCCGTCCCACTCGAACAAGTCCACGTCGGAGTTGTTAATCCCTTCACCGGAACCGGCCTCGAGGATGGGATTGAATGGGCTGAGCTCCCAGGTGGCCAGGTCTTTGGAGCGCGCCAGGAACGACACATACCCTTTGTGGCCATGGAGGGGCGAGTGCAGGTAGATGACGTAGTAGTACGGCGCGAAATGCCGGATCACCGGACAGGCGCTGTATTCGTAGTTCACGCCAGTGAAGACCAACCCCGGCATTTTCTCCCACTGCGACAGATCGGTAGAGCGGGCGAACTTGAAACAAAACTGCACGGGCTTGTTCGACTCATAGGCCATCAGAAAGCCCTTCTCGCAGCGGCAGACGGACGCATTGAAAAGATGCTCATCGCCTTCCCTCGCCATCGCCGGCTCGCGCTTCCACGTCTTGAGGTTGCTGGTCGAGAAGTGATAGAGGCCCTGGAACCAGTCATGATCGCTCCCCTCGCTGGCAAAGACGTGGAGTTGCGGCCCGTTCACGAAAGCGTTGGCGAAGGAGTGGCCCTCGCCAAAGCGGCTCACTTCATCGCCCGTGTTCAGGTCGCGCACGTAGAGATACATGCTCTTGGTGTAGCCGTCGGTGTTGTTCTTGGTGTCGTCGCGGTGGTTGAGCACATGCAGCGGCTGGCCATGGAACACGACCGGCGTATTCTCCATGGCCTTGGGGATGGCGAAGGGCAGTTTCGTCAGCGTAGGCCGGGCGGAATTCGCCGGAGACGGAAAGGGGATCCGCGGCGGGGCAATCCGGGAAAACAGGTCTGTGGGCCAGAGCCCCAGCCGCTCGAAGCCTGGGGGCACGTCTTGCTTGAATTGCACGTAAGCCTTCGTCTTGCCCTTGGTCGTATACGTGACGGTTTTTGGGGCCTCGCCCGGTGTGAACACGCTGTAACCCGCCAGAACGCAGTCCTCCAGATCAACGTGCAGCCGTCCGGCGGGCGCGTGCCCCTGCGTGCAGATGATGCCGGTCGATTTCCCGCCCATTTCCGGCTGGGTGAAGTTCAGCACGATCATGCGGCAGTCGACAAACCTCGCCCGGGCACAATGACTGGCATAGGAAATGGCCACGGCATTGTCGGGATGTACGAGGGTGCAATCCTCGAACAGGACGTGGGGGTGTTCGGGCATGGCCTTCTCCCATCCTCCCACCAGGACGGCCGCCGTGTCGCCAACCCAGTCGAGGGCGAGGAAGTAGCACCGCCGAAAAACACTCGGCTCATTCTCCCGCACCGTCGGGTAGACCACGCCGCCGCCGAAGGCCCGGCCGGTGCCCACGCAGTCCTCAACCACAATAGTGAATGGCTGGCCGCTCTTGTTGGTGAGGTCCCAGAAGAAACCGCCGTCTCCGCCGGCCGTATAAAGATGACGCAGGATCCATCGATCCCAAACGATGCTGGAAAAGGTCTCCTGGTTGTTGCCATGCGGCCAGTGCTCATCCGACGCGCGGATCGGACCCCACCAATCCCAGCTCTTGAATCCCTGGTTGGGATCTCCCGAATCGATCACGCTCCAGCCTGTGGCGCCGGAACCGAGACTGCCATCGAAATCGCCGACCAACGTGTTGTATGCCGCTGCCGCCCCTTTGTAGGCCGGCGCCAGATTGGCCTCAACGTAGGTGTCCGGTCGGAGGATGACCTGATGGCCGCCTTGGTCATCGGGGACGGCATCCAGCGCCTTTTGAATGGTGTGGAAGGCGGTTTTCCAGCTTCTTCCGCCCGAGTCGTCCCCCAGTTTGGAGACGTAGAGCGTCACGCCCCGTCGAACGTCACCCGGAGCCGCGGCTGGCTCTGCGCCCCGCGAGATGAACGTCAAGAGGCTCGTCGTGAGCAGCGTGAGCAGGATGATGGTTTTCATGAGGGAGAGGGGGTGAACCCTATGGGGAAGGCTATTGGATTTGGGTATGGGGGTCAAAGTACACAGACTGACACGTTTCATATACTTATCCGGTCGTATGTTTAGCCCGCATTTCTTATCGGTGTGCCTTAAGAAGACTCCGGGTGCCGGTAGAAGCTGACATTTCCCCTTTACACCGTTACCAAACACGTTTTGCTCCTTAAAACCTCTAATATAATCCCCCTTGGACTCGTCGAAGCCGCTGGTCGTTCCTTGGCTCGTGCTTAGCGTCCCCCAGAAGCCACATCACGTTGATAGACACTCGAGGCAGTGGCTCGCACGCTCGGCTTGATAACGCCGGAGCGAGCCACGTCCCGCGGCGGGATCTCGTCCGCCGGACCGTCCAGCGTCAGCTTGACGATCGTGTCGATATTCTCTGAATCCGGCCGGGGGACCGTCAACGTGATCCCGGAATCCGCTTGCACGATGGACGCCGTGCCGCCCCCGAGCCACTGGCTCTTGATGACCTTCTTGGGCAACGGCGGCAGCGTGATCTTCTCGTCGCCCCACTGGAGTACATGGACGTAGACCGTGTTTCCCTTGCGGGTGCTGACCAGCGATGAAGTGGGCTTGAACGGTCCGCCGCGTGTACCGTAGATACTCTCGCCGTTTCTTTCCAGCCACGACCCGACCTGGCGGAGCACCTCGACCTGTCGCGGTTCCATGCGTCCATCCGGCATCGGACCCACGTTGAGCAGCAGATTCCCGTCGCCCCCGACGGTGCGCGTGAGAATGTGGACAACGTCCCTCGCCGATTTGATGGTATCGTTCGGTTTCCATGACCACTGCGTGCCGAGCGTCATGCAGGTTTCCCACGGGCGCTGGTCGTCGTACTGGCCGATCCGCTGCTCCGGGGTATAATAGTCGGCATTCGTGCTACGGATCTCGTTGTCGTTGTTGCCCATGCCGAGGTCGAGGCGATTGTTGACGATGATTCCCGGCTGCATGCTCCGCACCATGGCGTAGGTGTTGGGCTGGTCATAGAGCGGTTCGCGGCCGTCCCAGTCGAACCAAAGCAGGTCAATGCGTCCGTAGTTGCCCAGCAGCTCTGCGACTTCCTTCTGCATCCGGCCCACAAACGCCGCATTGCGTTCGGTACGGAAATCGGGATCGCGCCAGTCCATCGGGGAGAAATACCAGCCTAGTCTCATCCCTTCGTCGTGCGCGGCCTTCGCCAACTCCCGGCAGATGTCACGGGGAAACGGCGTGTTCGCGATGTTGTAGCCGTCCGCCTGGGAATGCCAGAGCAGGAAACCATCACAGTGCTTTGCCGTGAGCACCATGTATTTCATGCCCGCGGCGCGTGCCGTGTCCACCCACTCGTGGGCATCAAAATGGATTGGATTGAAACGCCGATAGAGGCGATCATAGACCTCGATGGGCGTCGGGCCTTTGTTGGGACACTTCGGATTCGAATTGGCGCGCGACCAACTGATTTCCAATCCTGTCAGGCTCACCGGTCCCCAATGAAGGAACATGCCGAACCGTGCTTCCCGCCACCACGCCATTCGGACCTCGCGCTGGGCCTTCGTCTCCGCCGGCATGGAAACAGTGGGAGGCGGGGCATCCTTCGGCGACATCAAGGGAGCCATCTGGTCGCGCGTGAGGGATGGGGCGTTTCCCCGTAGCGTTGCCTCTAGGAATTCACGGGTGAGTCTCGGTACGTTCGGATCGTTGAACCGACCGTGGCCGGCGCCTTTGACCGTGTAGAAAGTCACGGGAACCCCCGCCTGCTTCAGGGCGGCGGCGAGCAATGCGCTTTGATGGTGAGGCACCAGCGGATCGGTGTCGCCGTGGCAGATCAGAAAGGGCGGCGCGTTCTTCGTCACGTAGGTGATCGGATTGGCTTTCGCCACCTTCTCTTTGTTCTCCTGAATCGGGCCGCCCACGAGTTGTGATTCCGGGGAATCCGCCACATCATGGACCTGGCCGCCGGGTAGGCGGTGGGCGTCCATGTGCAGAAAATCCGTAGGGCCGAAGTAATCCACCACCGCCTGTATGCGGCTGGACGGATCGAGGTTCCCGCCCACATCGAATTCCTTCGTGTCGCCCGCCGTCCCCAGCATGGCGGCCAGGTGTCCTCCCGCGGAACTGCCCCATGCCGCAAAGTGATTCGGGTCGAGCCGATACTCGCGCGCATGAGCACGCAGCCAGCGAACCGCCGCCTTGCAGTCCTCGATCTGAGCCGGAAATACAGCGTGTTGGCTTAATCGGTAGTTGATCGACGCCACCGCGTAACCCCACGAGAGGTATTCCAGAGGCACTCCGTTTTCCTTGCTACCCATTCGGAAGGCCCCGCCGTGGATATGGATGATCAGCGGCAGGTGGTCTCCGTCCTTTGGTACGTACAGGTCCAACTTCTGGCGCGCGTGTCCGCCCGAGACGTAGGCGAGATCGCGGTAGGCCGTGGCGCCTTCAGGCAAAGCGGCCGGGCTGCCCTGCGCAACTACGATCGACAGGGGGATGAGAAGCCCCAGCGTGAGGATTGTTGGTTTCATCATGGTTATCTCCTGTTATCAGGCGACTCTCGGAAGGGGACGACTCTCGCTCAATTTGCCATATAACGTCAAAATCGGTCCTCCTGCACGCGATGCGGTCAATTATACCTCAATCGAGGCCTCGATTTCAATGTTTCTGGTTCTTATCGGAAAACGTTGATGGCAAGATCGTGGCGATCCATCCTATGGGCTCTGTTGGCAGAGTTGCTCCAGTATAACCTTCGAAAGGAGTTTTCCTCCGGTATTGTGGAGGGCTTTACCACCAAAGCGAAACTGACTGCCAGAAACGCCTACGGCTTTCGCGAGTTTAAAACGTTGCAAGTCGCTTTGTATCATAACCTTGGAAACCTACCGGAACCAGAATTTGCCCACAGATTATTTTGAAGAGGCTCAATTTTGCCCGTCGAGCCAGGATCCGTTCGCGCCGGCCGAAGTATACCTCATCGGGGGTGCCATTGCCAATGGCTTCCTGGTAGCGATGCTGATTATCCCATTGGACGAACCGGGCAATCTCTCGCTCCAGTTCTTCCGGCAATTGCCAGACCTGCAGCAGTACCCGGTCCTTCATGCTCCGGTGATAGCGTTCGATCTTGCCGTTGGTTTGGGGATGATAAGGCGAGGCCAGGATATGGCCGATGCCCTTGGCTTCCAGATCGTGGCCAAATTCAGACGAGATCAACGCCTTGGCGTTGTCCGACAAGAGTTTCGTATGGTTGTCGGCCGGCCCCCAGATGCCTGCCGCCGGACCGGCGGGGGGGATTTCAGGGTTTGGTCGCGACGAACCAGGTGGCCCCCGGTTCGGGCAGCTCCAGCAGGACGGCGGCGTCCCGAAAGCCGGCCTGGTCCACGTGGCCCAGCAGCTCGCTTCGCGAGAAGGCGCCGACCATGACATTGAACAGGGCGGGGATGAGCGGGCCGGTTTTTTCGTCGTTCAGGAGAAAATCCTGGATGAGCAGCATGCCGCCGGCCACCAGGCTGTCGTAGGCCTTCCGCAGCTTCATGGCGGGCTGGCTCGCCGGCCCGTGCAGCACGTTGGACAACAAGACCACGTCGTTGCCGCAGCCGAAGTCGTGGGTGTCCCAGCTTCCCGGACGGGTGCAGATGCGGTCGGACAATCCCTCGCGGGCGAGGATCTCGCGGGCGATGACCAGGGTCTCGGGCAGATCGAAGAGGATGGCCTTCAAGTCGGGCCAGCGGCGGCAAAAGAGGATGGAGTAGGTGCCCGGGCCGCCGCCGGCGTCGAAGAGCTGCCGGCGGCCGGACAGGTCGGCCTTCTCGACGATGGCCTTGCCCCGGCCGGCCAGGGTGATGTTGTGCATGGCCAGGATGAAATCACGGTGACGGGCCTGCGGATCGGCCGGCGGGGCGGGTTCCAGGCGGATCTCGTCCTCCAGGTTTGTCCAGAAACCCCACTGGTGCGCCGCGTGGGCGATCATGTCGCCCTGGTAGAGTTCGCGGCCGGGGATCAGGCAGGTCTCGGCGATCTGGCTGTTGGCGTAGCGGTCCCGGTCCTTGATCAGCAGGCCCAGGGCGCAGCAGGCGATCAGCAGCTTGTCCAGCATCGCCGGCCGGGCGCCGCAGCGGGCGGCCAGCTCCGTTGCCGCCAGGGGACCGCCGCAAAGCGTTTCGAAGATGCCCAGGCGCCCGGCGACCTGCAGGACGCGGGCGGAGCGGTAATTCCAGCCGGATTCGAGGATTGATTGGATGGTCTCGTTCATGGGGCGTTCCCTTGGGGGCTCGGTGGGGACGGTTCGGGCGGCAGGCGAAACACGGCGATCAGAATCTTGTTTTCATGTAATATATGATGGACCAGTTCGCATTCGCCCGCGCGGACGGGGGCCTTCCGGTCGGTCAGGTCCGCGTGGCGGATGGCCTGGCGGAGCGGTTCGAGGTTCTCCAGACCCCATTCCTGGTAGAGGTTGCCCTTGTCCGCCTGGTTGCTCATCAGCGAGTCCCAGACGATGTACTCGATGTGCCGTTGGCGGCATTGCCACAGGAAGTCCTTGAACGAGTCGGCCCGGATCTGGCTGGTATGCACGATCCGGCCCTTCAGCTCGGGGGCGAAAAGGCGCACCAGGGCGCTGCTCAACGCCGTGACCATCTTTTGGTCCGGTTGGGCGTGCCCGCGAAACCAGTCGGCCAGTTCGTCGAAGCCGGTGTAGTCCAGGCGGAAGATGTTGATGATGCGATTGGGATAATACGGATTGGTGATCTGGGGCGGAACGAAGAGATAGGGCCCGTGATCCTTGGGGGTCTGCAGGATGGCGATGTTGCGCATTCCCCAGGTGTTATAGTACGAGTTGGTGGTGGCGTAGCCGAGTCGCCCGTCC
>JAFGFX010000042.1 GCA_016930855.1 Sedimentisphaerales bacterium
CGGTGGGGCGGCGAAAGAAAGGCGTAGGCGAAAACATTTCGCCGGATTCGCGGAGCCGTTCCTGACCAACTTTTTCCGAGTTGATCCTCAATTTCAAAAAATTCATGCAGTCATTTTGAAGCGAATTTTACATCTTCTGGAGGCCGTTTCATATCCTGATGAATTCAAGTAATACAGGCAACATCGGTCGCAGACCGGTCGTTGATGTCCTGGCGGAATTCAGGGAAAAATCGTTTGGGCGGACGGGACAATTTGGGGCGCGGGGGGGAAATTTTCCCGGCCGGGGCCCCAAGAGATTTTTCTCGTTGCCAACTATCACGCTTTGACAATACCCTTCATCCGAACAGTACGACGCCGTTGTTTGGCGGGCTCGATTGGCTTTGTCGGACGCCCTCGTTAGTTCACCTTGACGCCTTTTTCCCGCAGGTACGCCTTCAGGTCGGGTATGGAGATCATGCCAAAGTGGAAGACGGACGCGGCCAGCAGGATGGTGGCGCCCGCCTCGACCGCCTCGTAAAAATGCTCCAGGATCCCGGCGCCTCCCGAGGCGACGATCCGGGCGGGGGTTTCCTGGGCCATCATGCGGATAATCGGCAGATCGTAGCCGGTCTTGGCCCCGTCGCCCGCCTTGCTGGTCGGCAGGATCACCTCCACGCCGTAGCCGGCCACCTGCCGGGCCCATTCGAGTGCGTCTTGTCCGGTGGCCGTCCGGCCGCCGTCGATGTAGACCTCATATCCGGAGGGCAGCGACGCATTCTGGTCGACGTCGATGGCGACCGTCACCTTGTCGGCGCCGAATTGCTTGACCATCTTTGCGATGATCTCAGGCTTGCGGAAGGCGGCGCTGCTGGTCGAGATCTTGTCGGCGCCGGCGTCCAGCACCGCCGCGGCGCTGTCGAGGTCGCTGATGCCGCCTCCCACGATGAAGGGCACCGTGGTCACCTTGGCCACTTGGCGGACCACGTCGAGCATGGTGTGGCGGCCCTCGATGGTCGCGGTGATATCCAGCAGTGCCAGCTCATCCGCCCCCGCCTGGCAATAGGCCCGGGCGCACTCGACCGGATCGCCCGCGTCGCGGATATCGACGAAATGGACCCCCTTGACCACCCGACCGTCCCGCATGTCCAAACAGGGCATGATGCTTACGTGTGTTGTCATGCTATGGCTCCCGACAGGTTAGAGAATAGAATACATGACGCTGCAATCTCTGCGAGTTGCTTCAAAAGACTAAACGAAGCACATCATTTATATTCGCTTGCTCTCGGTGTTATGGCTTGCTTTTTGAATCCCAATCGCACATCAGATCAACAGTAAGTATAATCCATGTCATAATATGGTGTGACCGTAATATATGATATTATATATCTATTATATTTTTTTTGTCCTTCGCCCTGTTGCTTTACCTCTGGATCTTTTCCTTGACCCGGTCAAAGTCGTCCAGGCTGTAGAATTCGATGATGATCCGGCCGCGGTGGCCCTTGCCGCCGCCGCTGGTGCGGATCGTCACCTTGGTGCCCAGGGCCTGGCTGAATTCCCGCTCCAGTTCCTGGATGTGGGGCTTTGGCGGTCTGGCCGGCGGCTTGGCGGCGGGTTCCAGTTCCTCCTGCACCCGCCGTTCGGTCTGGCGGACGCTCCAATAGCCGGCCACGATCCTACGGGCCAACCGTAGTCGGTCTACGTCATCCGGCAGGCGCAGCAACGCCTTGGCGTGGCCCATGCTGATCAGGGAATCCGACAGCATTTTTTGGATGTCCTCCGGCAGGGACAATATCCGCAGGAAATTGGCCACCGTGGAACGCTCCTGGCCCAGCCGTCGGGCCCCCTCCTCCTGGGTCAGGGAGAAGGATTTCAGGTAATGCTCGTAGGCCCGGGCCCGCTCGATGCAGTTCAGATCGATGCGGTGGATATTCTCAATAAGAGCCCATTCCAGGCTCTGGGCCTCGCTGGCCTGCCGTACGAGGGCGGGAATCGTGTCCTTTCCGGCCAATTTCATCGCCCGCAGACGACGTTCCCCGGCGATCAACTGGTATCGATCGCCCTGCGGCCGCACGATAATCGGCTGGATCAGGCCATTGGCCCGTATCGAATCGGCCAGTTCCTGGAGCCTCTGCTCGTCCCAATGCTGGCGCGGCTGCTGAGGATTTCGCTGAATCTTTTCGACCGGTATCGATTGGACCGAATCGGAAGATACAAACTGGGCCGCCCTTTCGATCACCTTTCCCGGTTCTTTGCGGATAGGCTGTGCCTCTTCCAGATCCTGGATGCGGGAACTGGACAATAGAGAGCTTAGACCTTTTCCCAGACGCTTCTTGGTTTCCGCCATATTGCACCTAAATAGTTAAAATATAAGTACTTACAAAAATATCCTATCATCCGCCAACAAAATAATAACCAAAAACGGAAAATTCACAACAATAAATTTCATTCATTTGGTCAACTAATATTCGCTTGAGTCGAATAAAACGACACGAGATATCTCAAGAGAACGCAATGGAATGTCTAATAAATAGTCTAGATACAATACGCGGATTATGGCCGGAAACGGCACCGCCCCACCGGCGACAGGAATGTTCCACGTGGAACAATGGCAGGCGGCAGATTCATCACCAAATTTGAATGACATGCTAAGCCACGAATCGGCGATGGGTAGAAAAGGAGAAATTGTTGGCAAAATTTCCATTCCCTTCCAAATAACGATTACAGGCTGCTTGTTATAAGTGCAAACGGCCGTCTGGATCGTTTGCTTGAAGGAATAGAGTTTCCGATTATTAATCCGGCGGCTGATACGATAGGTATTCCATTCCCTAGGAAATAGGAATGGATTCCAGGCAATCACGGAATCGCTGCATCTGGACCTCGGCGGAGAACTGCTGTATGTAATCCCAATCCGGTTTGATTACCACAGATTTGTCCTGTTGCCGCTGGAAGGCGGACAGGATTGCTTCCTTGATTTTCACAGGATCGTTCGGTGGGGCGGTTATGGCCAGTTGGGATTTTTTGGCGATATCCAGGGCCTCGCCCTCGGGAAGAAGCGACAAAATCGGCCTGCCGGCCCCCAGGTAGCCGTACAGCTTGCTGGGAACACACCAGTGGTTCGGGCAGGATTTGATGCCGTAGAGCATTAAGAGGGCCAATTGGGAACGTCTTAGCAGGGCGTCGATTTGATCGGCAGGCAGGAATCCGGTTTGGATAATCCGGCCCTTCAGGCCGTACTTTTCCGCCAGATCATCGATCTTGGTATAGGGTTGTCCGGCCAAGACCAGGCGAAATCGATTCTTAAAATCTGGGCATTCCCGGCCGGCTTGGGCCAGGGCGGGCAGCAGGTAACGCAGCGACATCCAATCCATATTCAGATGCTCACAGAAGGTGGCACCGAGCAGGATCCGGCGAAGGAAGCGGCCGATCCCGCGAACAGCATTTTCCAGGCCGCTGTTTGTCATGATATCGATGCCACGCAATTGCCCCGTATAGACCAGCAGAAACGGGGGAGCATCATCGAAGAAGCGGCAGGCCTCGGGCAAGAGATCCGAAGGAAAGTCGGCCGGCAGGGGGGTAAAGCCGTGACGGATTATACAAGATATATTAGATATAGTAACACCATATACTGACTGCCAGCTTCGTTGCAGCACCTCCGTGGCGGCGATCAGCCGGCTGGCCTGACGCAGACAGAGAGCTTCTTCACGGATTGCCGCCTTGCGCTGCCAGCGATGGCGATAGGGCCACGGCATGGGCGTGTGCCAGGCATCGCGGAAATCCAGAACCAGCGGTATGTTAAATTGCATGCCCAGGAACCGGGAGGCAGTAAAAAGCGAAAAGGGCGGTCCGGACGCCATCAGAATATCGGGCCGGTAACGACCGATAAGTGATGGCGCCAAATTGAAGACGGCACGGACAAAGCGACTATTGGGATCGGGGCCCGGCAAGATAAGGGGAAGTTTTTTTCGTGGTTTATCTGCGGGCGTAACATACTGGGGAATTCGTCCCTGGGGACTCAGACGAACAATGTGATGATGTTCCGAACCCAATTCGAAACGGGGCGCCTCGCCGGCGGTGCAGACAACCACCCGCCAATCCGCCTGGAGCAGGGCGTCCATCATCCGGGACACGCGGATCCCGGCGGCCATGAATGCAGGCTGATAATATCGGGACAGACATAAAATGGTGCGCCTCTTTTGTGCCATTGATTGGAAGTATAATTGATACCCGAGGCGGAATGCAAACGTTATACGCCGGTAGAGGGGATAACTTCAGCAGAAGCGATATGTGGCAAAAAGGCGGGAAGAATATTTCATAAGGAAGAAGACTTGTTGAAAGGGGCTCTGCCCCTTCCACCCCGCCCATTTAGCCTCCCGCCTTTGGGCGAGGTGCGAATCGCACCCATAGATCGACGCGGGCGAGGTTGGTTATTTGACGCTCCCGTTGGTCGCTGCCACTTGGCAAGGTGCGAATCGCACCCATAGATCGCCGCAGTCGCTTGCCGCGACGGGAAATTCGCCGCGGGGTGGCACTGCCACCCTTGATTCGACGCGGGCACGGTTGGCAAGTTGACGGTTCATACTGAACCTGCCCGTTTGGCGAGGTGCGTATACAGGTAAACGGCCCCTGGCAATTTCCATAATACCTGCCGGCTATCCAGCGAAACGTTCCAAGAGGCCGGTCGTAAGGCAAAACCATACGAACGAGAAGTCACTTTAACAAAAACCTCACAACCGCAGTTCTGGATGTCTTTGCAGGCATGACATTGTTTTGTTGGCTCGTAGGGAAAATCGCTCCGTAACGGATGCTACTCGTCTCGCCCATAAGGCAGTCTCAGTATGAGACGTCGACTGGCCAATTAACCTCACGGCGAACAAAGGGTGGCTGTGCCACCTCGCGTCGAACAATGGGTGGCGACGCAAACTCGCGGCGAGCAATCCACCCTGGAACAAGGGTAATTTTGTCTGGCAGTAAAGATAAGGTAATGGTACATCTTATACCAGATACGGACCGGATGAAACGATCCCGATCGGGTTTGGCCGCCGATGGATAGAGATGACGGAGTGGGGGGGTAGAATCAGGGCAGTCCGGTACCGCAAACGTGAAATGAATAGTATGGTCGAGGGCAATCGCATGAATACCGATATCCCCCAGCCGCCGAACCGAAGGCGCTACCTGGTCCTCTGGCTGCTGTTGGCGGTCCTGGCGGGTCTCTGCCTCTATCGCTATCACCGCCACCGCCTGTATGTCGGCCGGGACTGGCAGCAGACCCAATTCGAAACGGCCCCGCTGTCCGATCGGATCAATCCGAATACGGCCAGCTGGGTCACGCTGGCCCAGCTGCCGGGCATCGGGCCGATCCGGGCCAAGGCGATCGTCGAATACCGCCAGCAGCAGCAAGAGAAACGGGCAACGACCGAACCGGTCTTCCGCAGCAGCGAGGACCTGCAATCCATCAAGGGGATCGGACCGCGGATCGCCGAGCAGTTGGAGCCGTACCTGACCTTCGATGATCCTTGACAGGCAACGGCCGATCCCTCATGATGGGGACGGCGTGGGCACGCGGCCCGCCGGCCGGAGGGACGCCCGACCCCTAAGGGCGTCTAACAAAACCGATGCGGTAAACCAAACGAGCGTGGTTTTGCCCGGCGGCCGGGAGCTGTGCTGGAGTGCATAGAGGAGATGAACGCTTGATCGAGCAATGGGAAGTCCAACGCAGCGAAGGACTCTGCGCCGGCACCGGGCGGAAACTGGAGCCGGGAGAGGAATACTACGCGGCCCTGATCGACAAAAAAACACATTTCGAGCGGCGGGATTATTGCCGGCAATACTGGCAGGACCAAAAGCCCGAGGTCTACAGCTTCTGGATGACCCGGATGCCGCTGCCGACCCAAAAAAAGAAATTGTTCGTCGATGACCAGGTCCTGATCAACCTGTTCGAACGGCTCGCCGAGGAGACAGACGGACTGAAGCTGAACTTCCGCTTCGTGCTGGCCCTGATCCTGATGCGGAAGAAACTGCTCAAGTACGAGGACTCCCGCCGCCAGGGGGCGCGGGAGATCTGGACGATGCGGTTCGTCAAGGAGACCCAGCAGCACGAGGTGATCAATCCGAACCTGGACGAGGAGAAGATCCAAGAGGTCTCCCAGGAACTCGGAGCGATTCTGCAAGGGCAGTTCGAATGAAAAACAACCTCCAGCAACCCCGGCGAATTCGACGGACCGGACAGGTGCGTCAGAGAGAACGAACACGGTCGGAGCGACCGGTTCGGCCGATGGATCCGACGCGTCGGATTCCGCTGATCGACAATCGCCCGGCGGGGGCCGGTCGACACGGGTCATCCTGTTTGATTAGCGCATTCACCGCCGGCGGTACGACCATCAGGGCTGCTACGCAGCGTCTGGCGGTCCTGGTCGTAGCCGGCCTGCTCGCCGGTTGCTGCACCTCATCAAAACCAGCGCCGGTTCCCGAGCCGCTTAGCCGCCAGGAGGCGATCCAGACCTTCAACGCCCAGGCCGGGGCGGTGCCGGCCTTCAAGGCCTCCATCCGCCAGTGGGAGGCGCAGTTCGTCGATACCGCCGAGGACAAGACCCAGCATTTTCAGGAGCTGGGCGGCAAATTGTATTATCGTCCCCCCTCCGAGCCGGGTACGCCCGCCCGCTTCTACCTGCAGGCGAACGCCCCCTTCCAGGACGGCTGGGTGGTCGGGTCCAACCAGGACGAATACTGGATGTATTCCCAATGGGGCAAGTTCGGCGGCTGGGGCAAGTATGAATACTTCGGCCGGCCGTGTGCCCGCTCGATCCCGATCCATCCGCAGACCCTGCTGGAGTTCGTCGGCCTGCTGCCGATCCCGGATGAGATGCCGTATCCGCTCTACAAGGTGATGCCGGAAACGCATGTCCTGGAATATATCGCCCTGATGACGGACGGCTACGTCTGCCGGCGGCAGATCGTCGTGGATCGGCGCAGCAATCTGCCCCGCCAAATCAACGCCTTCGACGCCGACGGCCGGATGATCCTGCACAGCGAGCTGTCCAATTACCAGGAATTGGAGTCCGTGCGTCTGCCCGGGGATATCTATTTGGCCTGGCCGCAGAACGACTCGTTCGTACACCTGAAACTGGACGGGTTCAAGGTGGACCCGACCCAACGCGACCGGTTGTTTACCCGCCCCCAGCGGATAGCCGAGGTGGAAGACTATCGCCAGATCGACCAGGAATGTGAATCAACCCCGTAACCGTTTTCCCGCCGGCAGCACCGGCATGACCGCTGCGAAAACCGCCTTTCGCCGTGGTTATCGGACGGCCGCGGGCGAACGGCGCCTCCGCGGGGGGGCCCTCTGGCTGCGGACGGTGCTGCTGCTGGTGCTGCTGGCCGGCGGGCTCGGGGCGCAGGAGCTGCAGGAACCGCCGATCGGGCCGGCCCCCGCCGGCTCGGCCCGTCATCTCTGGGCGGCCGGCGACGAGAACGGCATCTACCTGGCCGTGTGGAAATCCCTGCCCCAGGAGGACGGGTTCCAGATCCTATTTCTGGGGAAATTGGCCGATACGCTCACCATCGGCGAGACCTACATCGGTCAGCCGCTGGTGGCGACCATGTCCGGCGGGCGGTTCCTGGTGTTCCTGGCCTCCGGCGGCTGCCAGAGTTACACCATAGATCGGGATACGCGTACGGAGGCACGACTGCCCAATCCCTTTCGACCGTTGGCCTGTGCGGCCCAGGGCGCCGAGTTGTATGTCCTGGTACGGGCGATCCAGGGCGGCACGATTCCGCTGGCCGAACAGGCAAATACGGCGACTTCCGGGCCGGCGGACCAGAAGGGCCGTCCGGCCGAGCCCGCCGCCGGTGGGGCGGTCGACAAAGATGTTCCTCACCTAAGCGCCGCCGACTCGGTCGCGCCGCAACCGCCGCAACCGCCAGAGCAGGTCGCCATTCAGGAACAAGGCCTTTATATCCTGGTTCGCCGGGGCACGGAACCCTGGCGGAGCCTCACCGCGGCGCCGCTGGAGGGGGCCGACTGGAAACAATGTTCCCTGGCGGTGCTCGGCAGGGCGGTGCACGTGTTCGGCATCGAGTCGCCGGTCAAGCAGGGCGAGGCGCCCTTCGGGCCGCTGCAGTACCTTCGCTGGGAGCCGGGCGCCGTCCAGCCGATCCAGACGCTCGCCGTAGAGCGGGCGGTGGCGGTCACGGCCCTGGTGGTCAACCGGCAACTCCGCCTGGTCGTGGCGGTCGGCCCGCCGGCACCCGCGGCCGCCGAGGCGGCGGCGCCGCTGCTGGTCGAGGAGTGCCGCTTCCGAGTGGGCTCAACCGGCGAGACGGGCTGGCAGTTCGGCGAACCGCTGATGCGCTCGGCGGATCAGGAACTTGGGGGATTGCCGGAACAGATCTCCTTCGCCGCCGGGGATCAAAGCATCGCCATGTTCGACCGCACGAACGATCGGGAGCTGCTCTACGGACTCTACAGCCCCGCCGGGGAGCGGTATCCGAACGCCGCCAAGACCCTGCTGACCCAGAAACCGTCGGCGCCGGTCATGCGGTTCCTGGTCTGGTTCTTCAGCCCCCAGACCGGACTGGCGCTGATGCTGGCGGGCTTCGGGTTGGTGATCTGGCGGCGGCGGACGATCTTTCAGGTCAGCCAGCCCCTGCCGGAGTTCGTGCGGACCGCCTCGCTGGGCCGGCGGATCGTGGCGTTCTTTCTCGACAGCATACCATCGACCCTGGCGGCGTACGCCTGGTTCCCGATCCCGGTGGACAGCCAATGGCAGACGAGCTCGGGCCTCTGGGACCGGCCCGATGCGATGCTGGAGAATCCGCAGCTACTGAAATTCTTCGCCGCCTCCTACGGGATCTGGCTGGTGTACCTGACGGTGACGGAGCTGCTGCTGGCGGCGACGCCGGGGAAGTTCCTGCTGCAAATCACCATCCTGGACGAGTCCATCCGACCGATGTCCACCCGCCAGGCGCTGCTGCGCAACCTGATGCGGATCGTGGAATTCCACAACGCCGTTCCGCTGGCCTTCATCCTGGCGGTGCTGACGCCCCGCCGTCAGCGGCTGGGCGACCTGCTGGCCCGCACCGTGGTGGTCCGGCGGACGCCGGAGCTGCAAGAGCAGCTCGCCCGCCAGCAGGACGCCGGTCACCTGACGTCGCGGCCGCCGCAGCGCCGGGACGACCCCGATGACCCGATGTAACGCGCTTTCAACTTCCAAGTGCGACCCGAGCACCTTGGCGGCGCCAAACGGCATGGGGTTGGCATCTTGTTTGATGCTACCACCTTATGAATATGCCGGCCGCAGCAAGTAACCCACCGCCAAGCTCGAAGACTCGCTTGGCGGTGCCACCCGGCGCAATTTGGATAGGGCATCGTTACGACGGCAAACTTGCGTTTTCGGTATTCGCCATGCTTAAGAGTACTTGAGCCTGCCACCCAGAGAAAAACATGTCTCGCCAAGTGGCAGCGACCAGCGGGAGCGTCGGAACTTCCTGGTGATCGCGGCGATCTGAAAGGTCCCGCCGTCCTCAGGCGGTACGGCGGCCGGAGAGGTCCAGGTTCACCAGGTCGCTTAGGCGATGGATTTGGTAGTCGATGATATCGCCGTCCTCGGTTTGGGCCTTGTCGTCGGGACGCAGCCAGATGGTCGCCAGGCCCGCCCGGTGCGCGCCGATCATGTCGCTGGCGTACCAGTCGCCGACATAGGCACAGGCGCCCGCCGGCAGGTCCAGCGCCTGCCGCGCCCGGTGGAAGATCTCGGGGTTCGGCTTGGCCACGCCGACGACGGTCGAGTCGATGACGACCTCCAGAAAGCCGCTCAAATCGAACTGCCGGCACCAGCCGGCGGTGTTGCCCCAGTTGTTGCTGATGACCCCCAGTCGATAGCGGCGGCGCAGCTGGTCGAGCACCCGGCGATTGCGCTGGAGAAACGGCCGGGCCTCGTCCATGAAGTCCGCGGCGACGGCGGCGGGGTCCCACGAGGACCACCCGCAGCCGTTCTGCTCCTGGGCCAGCAGTTGTAAGTACCGGCAGAGGCGCTCGGCGGTCTGTTCCATGGACAATTGGGGCGTATCCGGCTGGCCGGCGATCTGGGCGGCGGCCTGGTCGGCCAGGCCGCGAAACTCGGCCGGATCGATCGGGCCGGTCCGCTCGGCGATCCGCCGGTAAAGACGGGTAAACCAGTCGACGCCGTCGTTGTCGAGCGTGCCGCCGAAATCCAGCAGCAGTGCCTGGATGGAATCGCGGGATGTGTCGTTTTTTCCCATCATAATAGAGGCCTGTCTGGTTGGGTATCAAGCGGTGATGGAACCGGCCAAGTCCAGCAGCAGGGTGCGGATCTCGCCGTCCAGATCCGCCGGCAGGTGGCGGCGGGCCTTTTGGATGTAGCGGGCGGCGCAGGCGCGGGCGTAGCGGATGCTGCCGTTTTCCCGCAGGCGGCCCAGCAGCCGGGCGTGCTGGTCCGGCGTCGGTTCGCTCAGCAGGCCGAGCAGCCGTTTTCGTTGCCCGGCTGGGCAGTTCTGCCGCAGGTGGATGAGCGGCAGGGTCATCTTCTCCTTGATCAGGTCCGTGCCCAGCGTCTTGCCGGCTAACTGCTCCTGGCCGGTCAGGTCGAGGATGTCGTCGGTGATCTGAAACGCCAGCCCCAGGTTGCGGCCGTACTGCTCCAGGGCCAGGCAGACCGCCTCGGCGGCCCCGGCCGCCCGGGCGCCCAGGTAGCAGCAGGAGGCGATCAGGCTGGCGGTCTTCCGGTCGATGATCTCCAGGTATTGCCTCTCGCTGAGGTCGTGATAGCCGCGGTAATACAACTGCATCAGCTCGCCCTCGCAGACGGTGTTGGTGGTGGCCGCGATGAGCCGGCTGGCCGACTGGGAATCCAGGCTGCTGCACAGATGAAAGGCGTGGCTGATGAACATGTCGCCCAGGATGACGGCCGCCTCGTTGCCGTGCAGGGAGTTGATGGTCGGGCCCCGGCGGCGGTAGTCGGCCTCGTCCAGGACGTCGTCGTGGATGAGGGTGGCCATGTGGACCATTTCCACCACCGTGGCGATGGTCCGGTGGGACGGGTGGATATGGCCGCAGGCCCTGCCGCAAAGCAGCACCAGCACGGGCCGCAGCATCTTGCCGCGGAACTTGCCCACCTGGTCGATCATGTCGGCGATGGCCGGGACGTCGCAGTGCATCTCCCGCTCGAAGATCTCCCGGACCTCCTCCAGTTCCATCGCCAGAAAGTCATATGCCTTGAGTAGCTGCATGGCGCATCCCGTCGGCCGGCATCGTCAACAGCGGCACGCCAGCCGGTGCCGTCAACGGCCGGAATCCATCGGCCGGCATGGTCAACGGCAAGGCGTCGTCACCGGCGGCGGGCATAGGCCTCGAATGTTTCCAGCATCTCCCGCGTGACGGGGCCGGGCCGGCCGGAGCCGATCCGGTGGCCGTCGAGCTCCACCACCCCGATGACCTCGGCGGCCGTTCCGGTCAGGAAGATCTCGTCGGCCTCGTAGAGATCGTAGCGGGTCAGGTTCTGTTCGACCACCTCGTAGCCGTTTTGCCGGGCCAGCTTGATGACGACGCTGCGGGTGATGCCCGCCAGCGACCCGGCGCTGTTCGGCGGGGTGATGATCCGGCCGTCCGCGACGATGAAGACATTGTCGCCGGTGGCCTCGGCCACGTAACCCTGGTGGTTGTACATGATCGCTTCGAGCATGTCGCGGTCCAGGGCCTCCAGCTTCGCCAGGATGTTGTTCAGGTAGTTCAGGCTCTTGATCTGGGGGCTGACCGAGAGCGGATGATTGCGCAGGGTGTTGGCGCTGACCACCCGCAGGCCCTTTTCATACAACTCCTTGGGGTACAGTTGAATGGTGTCGGCGATGATGATGATCTGGGCCTCCTCGCACACCAGCGGATTGAGCCCCAGCGTCCCGACGCCCCGCGTGACCACCAACCGGACGTAGCCGTCGGACAGGTTGTTGGCGGTCACGGTCTTGCGGGTGTTCTCGGTCAGCACCGCCGGTTCCTGCGGTATCGTCAACCGGATCGCGTGGGCCGATCGGTACAGACGCCGGATATGGGCATCCAGCTCGAAGATGATCCCGTCGTATACGCGGATGCCCTCGAAGACGCCGTCGCCATAGAGCAAGCCATGGTCGAAAACGGAGATCTTTGCCTCTGCCTTGTCCACCAGCCCGTCGTTGAGCCAAACCATACTTCCCATATCTGCCCTTTTACCTTTTTAAATACCTTCGACGCCCGTAATGGTTTTTGTCGGTGCCTGCTACGCGCGATTACCTTCGACGCCTGTAAAGGTTTTTGTCGATGCCTGCTACGCGCAATTACCTTCGACGCTTGTCATGGTTTCCCCGCGGCGCTCCTTACGCGTTTTTCCTTGCCGTTGCCTGAGCCCATGGGGCTTGCCGGCCGGGCGGTCCTCAGGCGATTTTGCCGTCTTGCAGGTGCACAATGCGGTCGGCCAGCCGGGCCACGTCCTTGTCGTGGGTGACCATCACGATGGTCTGCCCATTGGCGTTCAGTCTCTTCAGGTGCTCTAAGATACCCATTCCCGCCCGGGAGTCAAGGTTTCCCGTCGGCTCGTCAGCCAGCAGGAGGACCGGGTCCTCCACCAGGGCCCGGGCCAGGGCCGCCCGCTGCCGCTCCCCACCGGACAGGGTGGCCGGTTTCTGGCGGGCCTGATCGAGAAGCCCGACGGTCTGGATGAGCTGCCGGGCCCGCTGGCGGGCCGACCGCCGCCGGGTCAGCCAACCCCAGATGGAACTGTTGACCATCAGCGGCAATAGGATGTTCTCCTCCACATTTAATTCGGGCAGCAGGTGGTAAAACTGAAAAACAAAACCGATATCGCGGCTGCGGAGGGCGTCCTGGGCCGCGCTCGACAGCGCAAAGAGGTCCCGGCCCTCGAAGAACACCTGGCCCTTGTCCGGCCGGTCCAGCACGCCGCATATGTGCAGGAGGGTGCTTTTGCCGCTGCCACTGGCGCCCATGATGGCCAGGAACTCGCCGCGGCGGACCGCCAGATTCACCCCCCGCAGGACGTCCTGGCGGCCGCGGCCCATGGGGTAGCTCTTATGCAGGTTGCGGGCTTCCAGTATGATCGAGTCCGATGGTTCCATAGACCTGCCTTTATTACTCGAGACGCAGGGCCTCGACAACCTGTAATTTGGCGGCCCGCCAGGCCGGCAGGACCGCCCCCAGCAGGCTCGCCAGAACGGCCACGGCGGCGATAAGGCCCGCCTGGCCAAAATCGACCACGTCCGGGATCCGGTCGATGGTGTAGAGGTCCGGATCGAAGAGCTTTAGACCGAGGGCCCGCTCGATCCGGTTGCTGTTCCAGACGATCAGACAGCCCAGCAGGGTCCCCAGGACGGCGCCGATCCAGCCGACCAGAATCCCGAAGCCCAGGAAGATCTGGCTGATGCCCCAGCCGGAGGCCCCGACGCTTTTGAGGATGCCCAGATCCTTGATCTTCTCGGTGACCACCATGTAAAACAGGGCGAAGATGATGAAGACGGCCACCAGGCCGATCATGCCGAAGACGACGATCATGAGGATTTTTTCCCGCTCCGCCGGGGCGATGAAGTTCCGCCGGTACTGTTTCCAGGTCTGCACCTTGACGTCCGAGAGCAGCTCGCGGCCGGATTCGAGCCGGTCGCTCCGGAGAAAGTCGTCCCACAGCGCGGCGATCTGGTCGCGGCCGTCGGCCAGGGCCACGCCGTCGCGCAGCTTGATGCGGATCTCGTTGGCCCGCGGCAGGTTGTCCTGCCCGCCGTCCATATAGCATAGACCCTGCAGCACGTCGAAGTCCACGTACACGGCGGTCGTGTCCAGGTCCACCAGCAGGCTGTCCGAATCGTCGACGTACCAGAACCGCTGCTGATCGCCGATGCCGGAGCCCGCCAGGTTTCCCTGGCGGGTCAGGCCGAACACGGTGAGCGTCCAGCCCAGGTTCCCGGCCGGCTCGAGCCCCTGCGCCCGCAGCGAGCGCAGGGCCGATTTGCTCCAGCGGCCGGTGTAGCGCTGGGCCAACAGCAGCGAGCCGGCGATGAATCCCCGCCGCCGCTGCTCGGCGGTCAGGGGCGGTTCATCCGCGAACCGCCGGGCCGCCGGCGGGACGCGGAAGTCCGGGTCGGCCCGGTCATGCTGGTAATACAGGGTCTGGCCGAAGCCGGTCGCCCGGCAGAATTCCGCCAGCCGGACGCCGAAGATCTGCACCGGTTCGCTCTGGGGGCTGATCAGGGCGAAGGTCCGCACGACGGGCGTGGCCTCGGCGACCGCCGGGTGGCGTCTCAGCCGCGCCAGGAAGGCCTCGTAATGGCCGAATCCCACCAGCGAATCGCGGTAGCACACCAGGTCGCCGGTCCAGCGGTGGTTGCGGTGGCGGGTGTCGGCCAGGAGGCCCGCCATCACGCTTAGGACCACCAGCACCATCATGACCAGCAGGGTGACGGCCAGGGCGGCGAACAGGACCATCCGCTTTTGGATGAAGTAGCGCCAGATCAACAGCAGCTTAAACATACTCTGCCCAATACTCACGACGGTTTGGCCGGCCCGCCGCCGTTTTGTCGCCCGCGGCGGCGATGAGTTCACCGGCGGCGCATCCGGAACCGCGCGCCGGAGGCGTCATTCGTAGCGGAGGGCATCGACCGGCTGGATGCGGCAGGCCCGCAGGGCCGGCAGCAGCGATCCCAAAACGGCCATGGCGATCCCGGCCAGCACGATGACAGAGGCCCAGGCGAAATCGACACTATTGGGGATCTCGCTGAAGAAATAGACACCGCTCTTCCAGATCTTGAATCCGAACAGCTTCATGAGGGCCGTTTCGATCAGGCGGATGTTGCGGGTCGCCCAGATGCCCAGGGCCAGCCCGGCCGCGGCGCCCAGGATGCCGATGCCGGCGCCGAAGGCCAGAAACAAGGCGGCGATCCCCCGGCGCGAGGTGCCCAGGCTGCGCAGGATGCCGATCTCGCGGCGCTTCTGCAGGACGATCATGAACAGGACCACGAAGATCAATAATGCCGCCACCAGGCCGATCAGGCCCAGGATCAGCACGATGATGATGCGCTGCTTGCGGATTTCATGAGTGAAGCTCTTGACGTTGGGGCTCTCGGCGGAGATGTAGACCGCGCCGAAGGCGGCCCGTTCGGCGGACCAGCCGAGCCGCTCGCAGGCGAACCGCTTCCAGGCCTCGCGGACGGCCGCGCAGACCGCCGCCGGATCCGCCCCGGCCGCGGCGGTGATCTGCACCACGCCGCTGCTGCGGGTGCGGCCCTGCTCGTCGGCCTGGCCGATCAACGCCGCGACGAAGTCGATCGGCAGGTAGACGTAGCGGGTGTCGGCTTCGTGCATGCCGGTCTGCACCGCGTCGACCGGCCAGCAGGTCCGGGTGATCCGTTCGGCCGGCTCGTCGGGCCGGTCCGTCTGGCGGCCGACGGTCAGCACCATCGGCCGGCGGCGCTGGGCCAGTTGCCGGGCGATGGCCGCCTTGTCGTATTCGTCGGTCCATTCGTCCGGCTCGGCCAGGATGCCGATGCCCAGGACGGCCCCGACGGGCAGTTCC
>JAFGFX010000301.1 GCA_016930855.1 Sedimentisphaerales bacterium
CCCAGCGGCATCCTGGGCCACCGGCCGCGGATCTGCTACACGGCGCACGGCTGGACCCACGACCAGACGGAACTGGTGGATTTTTATACCACCGCCGGGCGAAAGGTGACCGCCCTGCTGCACCATTTTCACAAGCCCGGCGCCCTGGGCAACGAGATCTACGTCATGCATTTTTACGTGCTCAACGGACAGATTTCCACCGAGGAGGACCGGTTTTCCGGCTTCTTCGGACGCCGGCCGAATCTGTCCGGCGACCCGGCCCGCTACGTCGCCCAGGTGCAGATCAGCTCGGTGCGACGGGATGACATCCTGTTGGCCGCCCAGGAGACGACCGAGATCATTTTGCGTTATCTGCCCGGCACCGAGCAGGCCGCGGCAGCGACGCCCGGCTCCTGAAAGAGCAATCGGCGACGACTAGGCAAGGAGGAAATGCCGCCCCCTCGATTACCGGACCCGGTTCGGTAACCGACGGGGACGGAGTGCAGCCGTCCGCGATCCGGGCGCATCGCCCCGTTTTTTTCAGATCGCCGCGGGCTCTCGGAAGTTTCGACGCTCCCGTTGGTCGCTGCCACCTTGAATCTCGCCAATAAGGCAGTCTCAGTATGAGACGTCAACACGTCAACCGAGATCGCGGCGGTTTGCCCGTCGCGGTGAGCGACCGCGGCGATCCATGAGTGCGATACGCACCTTGACAAGCATTTCTTTTTTGCGGCTCGAGGAGAATTCATGCCCGTAACTGTAGTCACCGGCGGCGCGGGATTTATCGGCAGCAACATGGTCCGCTTCCTGCTGGATCGGGATCAGACGGTCCGCGTGCTGGACAATTTCGACACCGGCAAGCGGGAAAACCTCCGGGAGATCCAGGACCGCATCGAACTGATCGAGGGGGATATCCGCGACGTCCCTACCGTGCGGCACGCGGTTCAACATGCCGAGCTGGTCTTCCACCTGGCGGCCCTGGGCTCGGTGCCCCGCTCCATCCAGGACCCGCTGACGACCACGCAGGTCAACGTGGAGGGGACGGTCAACGTCCTGCGCTGCTGCCGGGAGGCGGGCGTCCGCCGGGTGGTGTTCGCCTCGAGCTCGAGCATCTACGGCCAAAGCGACGTCCTGCCGCAGCACGAGGGCCTGCCGCTGGCGCCCATCAGCCCCTACGGGGCCAGCAAGGCCGCCGGCGAGATGTATATGAGGTCCTTTTACCACACCTACGGCCTCCAGACGATCAGCCTGCGGTATTACAACGTGTTCGGCCCCCGCCAGGATCCGCAGAGCCAATACGCCGCGGCGATCCCTCTGTTCGTCTCGGCCCTGCTGCGGGACCGGCCGCCGGTCATCTTCGACGACGGCGAGCAGACCCGCGGCTTCACCTATATCGACAACGTGCTGGAGGCCAACTGGAAGGCCGCCTTGGCGCCCGAGACGCGGGGGCAGGCCCTGAACATCTCCACCGCCAGCGCCGTCTCGGTCAACCAGGTGGTCCGGACGATCCGCGAACTGCTGGGCAAGACCGACATCGAGCCGCACTACGCCCCGCCGCGGGCCGGGGACATCCGCCATTCGCTGGCGGACGTGAGCCGCGCCGGCGAGCAGATCGGATTTACGCCGACGGTCTCCTTTGACCAGGGGATCCGCCGGGCGATCGACTGGTATCGGGAAAACCTCTCCTGAGAACCGGGCCAATGATTGCCTACTGTGTGTATACTTATGCCCTCCGGCGGAGAACCCAAGAGAACCGCACTGATGACTGCCTGCCGCGTAGAAACTGACCGGCTCCGGCGGCACAACATGAATCCCGCGCAGATCAGCCCCGCGGCGCGATATACGAAAAGAGCAACATGGCCGACAGTCCGATACAACCCGAGGAAGCGGCCGCCCCGAGCCAAAACGACCGGGACGACTTCTTCGACATCGAGTATCTCAAGAAGGACCTGAAAGGCCGCTCGGTCCGGGGCGGGGCGGTGACCGTGTTCGCCCAGGCCGGCAATTTCGTCCTGCGGATGGGCTCGATCTTCATCCTGGCCCGGATACTCACCCCGGATGATTTCGGCATCGTCGCCATGGTCATGGTGCTGACCAATTTCGCCCTGATGCTCAAGGACGCGGGCCTCTCGATCGCCACCGTGCAGAATCCCCGGATCGACCACCGGCAGGTCAGCAAGCTGTTCTGGATCAACGTGGCCATCGGCCTGACGATCGCGGCGGCCATCTGTGCCCTGGCGCCCGCGGTAGCCTGGTTCTACGGCGAGAGCCGGTTGGTGCCGATCACCATGTCCTTCGGGATCGTCTTCGTGTTTAGCGGCTTGACGATCCAGCACCAGGCGCTGCTGCGGCGGCACATGCGGTTCTTTACGGTCAGCGTCGTGGAGGTCAGCGCCATGGCGGCCAGCGTCGTGGTCGCCATCATCGCCGGCCTGCTCGGGAGCGGCTACTGGGCCCTGGTGATCCGCTACATCGCCCAGGCGGCCGCCCTGGCCGCAGGGATGTGGATCGCCTGCCCCTGGCGGCCCCAGATGCCCCGGCGCGGCGTCTCCGTCCGCAAGCTGCTGGCCTTCGGCGGCAACGTGACCGGCTTCAACGTCGTCAACTACTTCGCCCGCAACGCCGACAAGCTGCTTATCGGGCGGTTCATCGGCTCGGCGGTGCTGGGGTTGTACACCAAGGCCTACGAACTGCTGATGCTGCCCATCAGCCAGATCCAGACCCCGTTGAGCCTGGTCGCCATCCCGGCCTTCAGCCGCATGCAGGACCGGCCCGACAAGTTCCGCAAGTATTACGTCGAGCTGATCATGCTGGTCGGATTCATCAGCATGCCGCTGGTGGTCCTGCTGGGCGTCTGCTCGAAAGAGGTGGTCCTTCTGCTGCTGGGCGACCAGTGGCTGGCCGCCGCCGGCATCTTCCAGATCCTGGCCGTCGCGTCCTTCATCCAGGTGGTGTGGTTCACGGCGGGCATCGTGATGGTCTCCCTGGGCCAGTCGGGCCGGTTCTTCCGCTTCGGCATCGGCAACAGCGTCGCGGCGATCGTCTCCTTCAGCATCGGCATCCGCTGGGGCGCCCAGGGCGTGGCCGCGGCGTACACCGCGGCGAATTACCTGATCTTGTTTCCCTCGTTGTGGTATTGTTTTCGGCTGACCCCGATCCGGATCAGCGCCTTTGTCCGGGCCGCCGCCCGCCCGGCTATTTGCAGCCTGATCATGGCCGCGGCGATCGCGGTCGTCCGCCAGGAATTGTTGGGATCGGCCTCGATTCTGATTTTGGGTGTCTGCTTTCTTGTGGGCCTGGCGGTCTACGGCCTGAGTTGGCTTTGCATGCCGGACGGCAGAGGCACCCTGCGAAACCTCTACGGCTATGTTCAGATCCTGATCGCCAGACGCTCCGGTTCCCTGCAGACCTCCGCTTGACCCGATGCGAAGGTACGCATGCAGGACAACGGGCACAATCGCCGCCGGCCGGGCATATCGGTCGAAAAGTACCAAAAGCACCTGTTCGATCCCCTGCGCATCGAAAGCATCACCGAGCAGCTGCGCCAGATATCGTACAGCGGCTGCCGGAGCGTCCTGGAGATCGGCGCCGCCGGCGGCTTTCTGAGCCACTGCCTCAAGCTCTTTCCGCAGGTTTCCCACCTGACGATCGACATCGCCGAGGCGCTTTCGCCCGACTGCGTGGCGAGCGTCACCCAGATGCCCTTTGCCGACGACCAGTTCGAGCTGATCGTCTGCGGGCAGGTTCTCGAGCACCTGCCGTTTGCCGCGTTTTTGCCGGCCCTGCGGGAGCTGCGACGGGTGGCGCGGCACAAGGTGATACTCTCCCTGCCGGACATCACGCGGCACTTCGGCCTGGCCGTTTGCCTGGCGCGTCGGGGCTGGTTCCGCTGGGAGTGGAATCCGATCAACCGGCGCTGCCAACACCGCCAGTCCGCCATCGCCGCCGAACATTACTGGGAGATCGGCTACCAGGACATCCGGGCCGAAACCGTCGTCAAGGCGATCGAACAGGCGGGATTCATCCTCGAAAGCCAATACCGGCTCTGGAAGCATCCCTGGCATCGTTTTTTCCTTCTCCAGGTATGATTTTCGCCAGGATTGCCCTGAAGGGCAGTTGCTCGCCGGGCGGTTGCGGCGCCGGTGAGCCCGCGCCGTGCCCCCGGCGCTGCATGACGTCCCCTTTGCTTTAAGGAGCAGCTTGAATGAACATCGACATCCTCTTTCTGGCCTACAATCGTCTGCCCTGCACGAAGATCTCCATCCCGGCCCTGCTGGCGGACCCCGAGGAGGAATTCTCCCTGACCCTCTGGGATAACGGCTCGACCGACGGCACCCGGGAGTACCTCGACAGCCTGGACGATCCCCGCATCGTGCGAACGGTGTTCGCCAAGGAAAACGTCCGCCTCCAGGGCGCCGTCAACGACCTCGTGGAGCGCTCGAAGGCCGACCTGATCGGGATGGTCTTCGAGGACATCCTGGTCACGCCGGGCTGGACGAGGACTCTCGCCCAGGCCCACGCCGATATTCCCAAGTTCGGGATGATCGGCTCCTGGCACTTTCCCCTGGAGGATTTCGATTACGAGCTGGCCCGGCCCAAGATCCACACCTACGGCAGCCACCAGCTCATCCTGAATCCCTGGACCGGGGTCGGGGCGGGCCTGGTCAAGCGCCGGGCGATGCAGGAGTGCGGGCCGCTCCAATCCAGCCGCACGACCTATTACTGGATCCAAATGGCCCTGAAGGGATACGTCAACGGATATTACTATCCGCTGATCCCGGCCGACCACATGGACGACCCCCGCTCGCCCTACACGCTGATCAAGACCGAGGAGGATTTCCAGCGGTTGCGCCCCCCCACCGCCGCCGGCCACGGCGTGACCTGCCTGGCCGACTGGATCGAACGCTGCCACCAGGACGCGATCCACATCCAGACGCTTGATCCCGATCCCCGGCAATACGTCGGCTGGCGGGCCAAGTGGCGACGGCTGGTCCGCAAGATCACCCAAAGCGCCTGACGGACCCCCGGCCGGCATCAGGAACGCACCGTCGGCTGCGCCGGGC
>JAFGFX010000302.1 GCA_016930855.1 Sedimentisphaerales bacterium
GAACGCCTTTCCGACATCCATCAACAACTGGAAACGGCCGGCGAGTCGGATACGCGGCTGACCGAAACCTTCTCGCAGGTGTACCAGTCCCTCCAGGGGATGGAAAGCCACAGCTCCTTGCAAACGTCCTGCCTGCGGAATCTGGAATCGGCCTGGGCCCGCCATCAGCAGCAACTGCAGGAGCTGGTCCGTCAGCAAAACCGCCGCCTGATCTGGGCCGCCGGATTGCTCGGTGGACTGTTCCTGGTCGCGGCGATCCTGATCGCCGTGGCCGCGTACCTGGGGCGTCTAACCTAAAGGCCGTTTTTAAGACCTCGTCAACGGGCGAGATCAGCGGTAATGCCGCCGTTTGGGGCAGGCTGGGAAATGGCTTCCAGAGATCCAGTTGCTATGTGTCGCACGTGGCTGCGGATTTTATCTTTATGGTTCTTATCGGATAAAATTGATGGAAACATCTCGGCGATAAGGCGTATGTGCTCTATGGGCAGAAGCTCAGGTTAATTCCCATATATAATATACCCCGGAGGCATTGTTTTCGCCGTAGTCCGCTTTCGACGTTCTCGCCATCTGTGCAGGCTCAGAATGAGCCGTCGTTTTGCTCATCGAGCCCGCGGCGAATAATGGTGGCTTTGCCATTTCGCCGGATTCGTAGAGCCGTTCCTGCCAACTTTTTCCGAGTTGATCCATCTTTATAGACCGTTCTCTGCCGGCCCCGAATCCTCTTCGAGCAAATAGCGGGGGTGAATCCCGATCGAGGCCAGCATGACTTGACCGAGGTACGCCGACGCCGAGGGCTCAAGAAAGCCCTTCTTGCCGGCCAGAAAGGTGATCGTGTACCGGGCGCGGACGGCCGAGCCCAGCGGCTGACCCATGTCGCAGTCCAGGCCGCTGGGGATGTCCAAGGCCACAATCGGTCGGCCCGACCGGTTCAGGGCCTCGATCACCGACCGAATGGGCTCGCGGACCGGGCCGGACAGGCCGGTACCCAGCAAGGCATCGACCAGCCAATCGGTCCGCTCGGCCAGACGCCGGACCTCCTCGCCGGCCGCCTCGGGTGAATCGCCCTCCCAAAGGCGAATCGGCAGGCCCATCCGCTCGAGGACCTCCAGATTGCGGCCGGCATCGCGGGAAATTCGCTGTCGTTGACCGAAAACGGCAACTTCCGCCACTATATCCGCATTGGCCAGATGCCGGGCCACGACGAATCCGTCCCCGCCGTTATTGCCGATTCCGGCGACGATCCCCACCCGGCGGGCCCGGTCGTCCGCCAGCAGCCGGCGGATGCCCCGCGCCGCCGCGGCGCCGGCGTTCTCCATCAAGACCAATCCGTCGATCCCGTAGCGCTCGATCGCCGCCTGGTCGCACCGGCGGACCTGCCGGCGTGACAACATCTCCATCTGCGGATCACCTGGCAACTCCATGCGGCCCAGTATATCACCCGGTCCCCCATTTTGTCAATTGACACCTCCGGCCCGCCGGTATACAATTGCCGCGCCTCGTAATACTACGTTCAAAAACCTCGATGTCCGAAATGTCAATCATCATGCAAGGGAATCGGTCATGCACACGGAAATCGAAGCCAAAATCGCCATCGAAGACCCGGATCTCCTTATCCAGCGGATCGACCAATACGGCGGTCAGCGAAAACGCGAAGTCATCCAGCGGGACATGTTTTTCGACCGGCCGGACCACAGCCTGCGCACGGCCGATTGCGGACTGCGCCTGCGCCAGGAAAAATACCAGGATTGCGTCAAAACCCTGCTCTGCTTCAAGGGACCGCGTCAGCCGGACCGCCCCTATAAACAAAGGCAGGAGATCGAATTCGAGGCCAGCGACGCCCTGCTGGCCCGGCAGTTCCTCTACGCCCTGGGATTCGAGAGCACCCTGGCCTACGAAAAACGCCGCTGCGAATGGCAGCTGAAGGACTGCATCGTGTGTCTGGATAAGGTGGTGGAACTGGGACATTTCCTGGAGATCGAGGGCCCCAGCGATCAGGCGATCCGGCAGGTGCAGTCCCTGCTGGATTTGGCCGATAAACCGAACATCAAGCAAAGCTACGCCGCCCTGCTGGCGGATCTGCTGGAAACCCAGAGCCGCCAGGACCGGGAACTCTTCTTCTAAATCCGCCCCACCTGGGCCACCTGGGCCAATCGACGATCGAGGCCGCCAGAGCCATGAAGCTCACTTGGGCCACCATGCTATTAAATCCACCTGGGCCACCTGGACCGACATGCTATCAGAAACCGGGCCACCACGCTATTAAGGGCGTCTGACAAAACCGCCCGGGCCGGCCAAAACAGGGCGTTGTAATGCCCGGACGACGGATTTTGTTAGAGTGCATAAATCCACGTGGGCCACATGGACTATCCGGAAAACCAAGGCCGTCAAACATCCTTGCGATACCGCATCAAATCCGCAAAAGAAGAATAATATATAATCACCTTTCCTACAAGCACTTATAACGATTCCGCCGTGTGGCCGAAAAAAATATTGACAATCTATTTTGCCATTTGGCAAAATAGCCAAA
>JAFGFX010000303.1 GCA_016930855.1 Sedimentisphaerales bacterium
CGGCGGCCAAACCGGCGGCCGATTCGGCCGGTTCTCCGACGCCCAATCAGCCGGCGGATCCCGCCCCAGCGACCGGGCAGGATCAATCCGCGGCCGATTCGGCGCCCGCCGGGAGCCGCACCTATGTCTCCACCAGCCGCCGCCTCCGCGGATTCCTGGACCAGGCGCCCACGGTGCTGCGTTTTTATCGCCTGCTGATCCTGCCGATCGCCTTGGCGGCGGTTTCGATCGGGATCTGGCTGGTGCGCCTGGTCCGATCCCGCCATCGGCCGGCGGCTTCGATGTCCGTCGGGCCGCATCCAGGCTGTACGCCCGGTACGCCCGGCACGCCCGGCACGTCCGTCTGGCCGCCGGAACGGTTCCTGGTCCTCCTGGTCGTCTGGTGGCTGCTGGATATGGCCTTCGTCTGGATCAGCCCGCATTCCTACGAGCAGTATTACCTGCCCCTGACGGCGTCAGGGGCGTTTCTGGGCGGCTATGGCATCGGTTCCTATCACCGCCGTCTGGCCGCCGGCAGGCACCTGGGCGTCTGGCTGGCCGTCGGGGCGATAGCGGGCCTGATCATGATCCTGATGGCCTGGCCGATCGTGTTCGGTCTGAAATCCAGTCCGCATACCGGCAGCAAATACGACGGGCTCAGCCGGGGATACGTCCAGAAATACCAGGAGATCTCCCAGCGGCAGCGGGGCAGCACCATCACGCCCTGGGAGGGTGTCGCGGATTATATCCGCACCCATTCGACGCCGCAGGATGCGATCTACGTCTGGGGCTGGTACCCCGGCATCTACGTTCGGGCCCAGCGGCTGGCGCCCACACGCGAGGCGGCCTACGGCACCATGCACAGCGATCCGCCGGACCGGGTCGAGCGGCTGATCCGGGACCTGGTCCGCCAGATGGAGGCGAATCCGCCCCGGTACCTGGTCGATACCCAGAAGATGCATTTTCCCTTCTACGATCATCCGGTCTACGATCTCTGGCCTCGCTGGCTGGATCGCGAGCGGCGGGTTTTCGATCTGCATCCCCGGATCTATCGGCCCGCCGGCAAGATTCTCTATGTCAGCCGGACCGAGTACCCGCGATGCCGGGAATTGTTCCTGGAGCAGGTCGAGGGCTATTGCCAGATCAAGCTGCAGTTGCCGAGCCGGCAGGGCGGGCCCCTGCCGGCCGATCGGGCCGGGCAACTGGCCCGAGAGGAGCGGGCCCGGCAGGCGGCGATGGAGCCCCTGCGGGACTTCGTCATGCGGAACTACGTGTGGCGGTCCGCGCCGGATTCGGCGATGCTGCTGTTCGAGCACGTATCGACGGCCGGCAAGTGAGGTTGGTCCGCCATGCATCCGGGATCAAAACTCCAGCAGGACTTGTATGACGCCTCCTGGCGACAGGGGCTGGCCGCCGGCAAGGAGCAGCACGGAAATCTGGAGGTCGATAGTCGCTTTTTACGCCAGGTGGGCCTGCTGGCACCGGGTAGTCGCGTGCTGGAGATCGGCTGCGGGATCGGGACCCTGGCGAGCCGGGTCCGCCAGTGGGGCTGTGCGGTGCAGGGCTGCGACATCTCGGAGGCCGCCGTCGCCTACGGGCGGCAAAAATATCCCGGCCTGGTGCTGCGGGTCCTGCCGGCCGAGCGGCTGGACTACCCGGACGGCTCGTTCGACCTGGCCTACAGCTTCGATCTGCTGGAGCATGTCCGGGCGGTGGACCGGCATCTGCGGGAGGTCCGCCGGGTGTTGCGGCCCGCGGGGGTTTATCTGATCGGGACCCCGAACAAGTATTACAGCGCCCTGTACGATCTGCTGCGCAAGGGGAACTTTTCCTGGCAGTCGTACCATCCCTCGCTGCATACCCGCCGGCAGTTGCTGCGGCGGCTGCGGCGGCAGGGGTTCTCCTGCCGATTCGTCAAGATGAACACCCTCACGGCGTTCACGCTGGCCAAGCTGCCCCTGGCCGAGCGCTGGCGGCGACAATTGGCACGGCTGAACACCGCGCATCTGCCGCTGGACCTGCAGACGAATTTCTACGTCGTGGCCCGCAAGGAAACCGGGCAATCGGAACGCGGATGTTGATGGTCGATTCGATGCGGATATTGATGGTCAATTACGAGTTTCCTCCCCTCGGCGGCGGCGGCGGCCACGCCTGCCGCTGCCTGCTGGCCCAGTACGCCCGGCGGGGGGATCTAGCGGTGGATGTCCTGACTAGTAGCCGCGGGCGGCAGGAGGCGCCCGAGCGGTTCGCCGAACGGATCACCATCCACAAGGTGCCCCTGCACAAAAAGGATCTGCACTACTGGCGACAGAGCGAGGTGCTCGAGTGGCTCTGGAAGGCGCGGCGAGAATACCGGCGGCTGGTCGACGAGCATCGCTATGACCTGGTGCACGCCTTTTTTGCCTTTCCCTCCGGCTGGCTCTGTTATCGCCGGGGCGGGGCGCTACCCTATATCCTGTCGCTGCGGGGCTCGGACGTGCCGGGCTACAACGTGCGGCTGGGGCTCCAGTATCGCCTGCTGGCCGGCCTGTTCCGGCGGATCTGGCGCGGGGCCTCGGCGATCGTGGCCAACAGCGAGGGCCTGCGGGAGCTGGCCGGGCGCTTTCTGCCGGATTGCCGGATCGGCGTGATCCCCAACGGGATCGATACGGAGTTTTTTCGGCTTGACCAGCGGAACGAATTGGCCGGGCGGAACGGGCCGGCCGGGCGGCTGCGGCTGCTGTCGGTCGGGCGCCTGATTCGCCGCAAGCGCATCGACGTTTTGATCGAGATGGTGGCCCTCGCCCGGCGGCAGGGGATCGAGCTGGAGTTGACGCTGGCCGGCCAGGGCAACCTGTGGGATTCGCTGCGGGAATTGGCCGCACGCCGCCAGGTGGCCGACCGGGTGCATTTTCCCGGCCGCCTGCCGCCTGAGCAGATGCCCGAGCTCTATCGGCGCCATGACCTGTTCGTCATGGCCAGTATGCACGAGGGGATGAGCAACGCCATGCTGGAGGCGCTGGCCAGCGGCCTGCCGATCGTCTCCAGCCCCTGCGAGGGGACCGACGAGTTGATCGGCGCCAACGGCGTCGTCGTAGCCGACGCCACGCCGGAGAACCTGCTGGCGGCGGTCCGATCCATCGGGGGCGACCCTGACCGCTACCGGCGGATGGCGGCCGCCTCCCGCCAACGGGCAGAGGGGTTTACCTGGCAGGCCGTCGCCGATCGCTATATCGAGTTGTACGAACGCTGTCGAACATCACGGGACCAAACGCCATGTGTGGGATAGCCGGCTTCAACTGGCCCGACCGGGGGCTGATCGAGGCGATGAACCGGGCCCAGCGGCACCGCGGGCCGGACGACGAGGGCGTCTACCTGGACGACGCGGTCAGCCTGGGCCACCGGCGGCTCTCGATCCTGGACCTCTCGGACAAGGGCCATCAGCCGATGGCGTTCGAGGACCTGGTGCTGGTCTACAACGGCGAGATCTACAATTATCGCCCGTTGCGGACCGAGCTGGAGGCCAAGGGCTATCGCTTCGTTTCCGGGACGGATACCGAGGTGGTCCTCTACGCCTATCACGCCTGGGGGGCCTCCAGCGTCGAGCGGTTCAACGGGATGTGGGCCCTGGCCATCTACGACCGCAGGGACCAGAGCCTGTTCCTCTCGCGGGACCGGTTCGGGATCAAGCCGCTGTACTATTATTTCGACGGGAAGCGGTTTTTGTTCGCCTCGGAGCTCAAGGCCCTGCGGCAGGCGAAACTGCCGGAGCGGATCGATCCGGCGGGGATGAATTTCTATTTCTACCAGAAGTACATCGGCCGGCAGTATGCCCTTTTTGAGGATTTTCACAAGCTGTCGCCGGGCGAGAACCTCCGGTTCGACCTGGCGGGCCGCCGCCTGAGGCGCAGTAGCTATTACGATCTGGCGGCCCAGACGGCCGCGGCGACCGAGCGGCCGACCCCTGAGCGGCTGGCGGCCGTCGAGGAACTGTTGGCCGATGCCGTCGAACAGCGGCTGGTGGCGGACGTGCCGGTGGGCGGCTTTCTCTCGGGCGGGGTGGATTCGTCGTTGATCTCGGCGCTGATCGCCCGGCGGCACGCGGATTTTCAGACCTTTTCCGTCGGGTTTACGGACGACTCGTACGACGAGAGCGGTTATGCCCGCCGGGTGGCCGCGCATTTGGGCACGGACCATTACCTTGAGTACCTCACGATGGACGAATCGCTGCTGGAGCGGGTGCTGGGCTGCCTGGATGAGCCCTTCGGGGACGCCTCGGTGCTGCCGACGTATCTGCTGGCCGAGATGACCCGGCGGCGGGTGACGGTGGCCCTCTCGGGCGACGGGGGCGACGAGGTGTTCGCCGGGTACGATACCTACCAGGCCTACCGGCTGGCCCGCTTGCTGCCGGCGGGCCTGGTGCGGGCGGCCGGCCCGCTGGCGCGGCTGCTGGGGCCGTCGGACCGCAAGCTCTCCTGGCGGTTCAAGCTGCAAAAGTTCACCGATGGCTACGCCGCCGATCCCCTGCGGAGGCACCTGGACTGGATGGGGACCTTCACCGATCCGTCGCGGCGGCGGCTGCTGGGCCAGAACTTCCTGCCGGCCGACCGGATCGCCCCGGTGACGCCCGCCGACAGCCTCTCGGCGGTGCAGGATAACGACCTGGCGTATTACCTGCCGGAGGATATCCTCAAGAAGGTGGACGCCGCCTCGATGGCCCACAGTTTGGAGGTGCGGGTGCCGCTGCTGGATTATCGGCTGGTGCCGCTGGTGCTGAGCCTGCCGGATCGGTACAAGATCCGCTGCCGGCGGAGCAAGTGGCTCTTAAAGAGGATCGCCGCGCGCTACCTGCCGGGCGAAATCGTGCACCGCAAGAAGCGGGGCTTTACCGTGCCGATCGGCCGCTGGATCCGGCAGGGCGAGCTGATCCGGGAGTATCTAACGCAGCGGCGGAATTTCGATCACGGCCTGCTGGATTTTGATTATGCGCAGGGGTTGTTGGCGGACCATGACCGGCGCCGCCGGGACAACGCCCGGCCGCTCTGGCTGATCTTCGTGTGGAATTACTGGTGGCGCCGGGCGGGTGCTGTCGGCGGGCAAGGTTAATGTGTAATTAACTCATAAAGCGTTTGCAAGGAACGGCTCGGCGAATCCGGCGAAATGTTTTCGCCTTCGCCTTTCTTTCACCGCCCCACCGCCCTGGCGGGCTTTACTATGAGGGCGGCGAAAGCGGACTACGGCGAAAACGATGCCGCCGGGATGTGTCATGTGTCATATAGTCATGCAAGCATTTGAAGATAAGGTGCATAAACTTTTCTGTAGCGATGTTTCAATCAACATTTTTTCTAAGGACTGTACTCTATCGGCTGCCAACAACGGGCGCAGTGTAATGGGCGTTACAATGTTGGCCGCTCCCAACTAAACGTGGTGACAGATGGCGACGAGGGACACGAGAACCGATCCGATTCGCGTCTGCCTGGTGATGCCCAAGGCCTATCCGCTCTTTGCGCCCCAGGCGTCGGGCGTCTTTGGCGGTTCGGAGGTGGATCTGTATCTGCTGGCGGTGGAGCTGGCCAGGGACCGCCACTTCCAGGTCCGCTTCGTCGTGGGCGACTACGGCCAGCCGGTAATCGAGATGATCGAGGGCGTGCGGCTGATCCGCAGTCTGCGCCCCGGCCAGCGGGCGCTGGGGGCGGCCCGGAGCATCTGGCGGGCCCTCAAGCGGGCGGACGCGGAGATCTACCTGACCAAGACCTTCTCGCCGGGCGTCTCGCTGGTGGAGTATTTCTGCCGCAAGCAGGGTCGGATCTTCTGCTATCGTACCGCCAACCAGCACGAGTGCGACGGCCAGTGGGTCTCGAGGCATCCGCTGCGGGGCCGGGCCTTCGTGCGGTCGCTGCGGCGGGCGGGGGCGATTTTTGCCCAGAACCGGCAGGACCGGGATAATCTCAAGCGGCATCTGCGCCTGGAGTCGATCCACATCGCCAACGGCCATCCGCCTGTCGCCGCCCCAGCCGCCGCGGACGGCGCGACGGGCGATCAGGACGGCGAGTGGGAAAGTACGCGCGAGTTTTGTCTCTGGGCGGGCCGTAGCGACGCCTTGAAGCGGCCCGACCTGCTGCTGCGGTTCGCACGGGAGCGGCCCCGGATGCAGTTCGCCATGATCTGTCCCCAGGCGACGGGCGACGGATCATATGCGGATCTGGTCAGGCGGATCGAGGCGACGCCGAACGTGCGGTTCATTCAGCGGGTCGAGTTCGGCCGGATGGACGACTTTTTCGCCCGGGCCGAGATGCTGGTCAACACCAGCGATTCGGAGGGATTTCCCAACACCTTCATCCAGGCGGCCTGGCGGGCGACGCCGATCCTGTCGCTGCGGGTCAATCCGGACGGTTTTCTGGACCGGTACCGCTGCGGATTGTGCGCCGCCGGGGACTGGGAGACGTTCGTCGGCATGGCCGATCAACTGCACCGGCCGGGCGAGGCCAGCCAATACGGCCGGCGGGCCCGGCAGTACGCCGAGCAGCACCATGACATCCGCAAGATCGTCGAGCAGTACAAGTGCGTCTTTAGGGAGCTGATCCAGCGGCATCAGCACCGGGATTGATCCGGCCAGAGCGAAGGAAATGGACCCAGTATGACCAATTTATCCCCGCCAGCAGATCCAAGCGACGCACCCATCCGCATCGGGTTTATCTCGCTGCGGGCGTATCCGCTGTTCAATCCGTCCGTCACGGCGGCGTTCGGCGGGGCGGAGGTGGATCTGTACCTGCTGGCGACGGAATTGGCCAAGGACGCCGCCTTCGACGTCCGCTTCGTGGTGGCCGATTACGGCCAGCCGGACGGCGAACGGATCGAGAACGTCCGGCTCCACAAGAGCCTGCGGGTGGACCGGAACCTGTTCCTGGGCGGCCGGCGCATCTGGCGGGCCCTGCGGCGGGCGGCGGCGGATATCTACATGAGCGAGGCCTGCTCGCTGGGTACGGCCCTCTACGGACAGTTTTGCCGGTCGCACGGTAGGCCATTCGTCTATCGCACCGCCCATTCCCGCGAGTGCGACGGGACCTACCGGCGGGATCATCCCTGGCGCGGCCGGCTGGTCCGCCGGGCGTATCGCCAGGCCCGTCTGGTCATCACCCAGAACGAGCGGGATGCCGCCGATCTGCGCCGGACCACGGGCCTGGATCCCCTGGTGATCCGCAACGCGGTGCGGCCGGCGGACCGGACCGGTCCCAAGGAGGATTATATCCTCTGGGCCGGCCGCAGCGCCGCGATCAAGCAGCCGCGGCGCCTGCTGCAACTGGCCGGCGAGCTGCCGCGGCGGCGTTTCGTGATGATCTGCCCGCCGGACGAGAACGATAAGAACTACGAGGAACTGGCGGCGGCGGCCGCCGGATTCGGCAATCTGACCTTTCTTAGGGGCATAGCCTACCGGGACATGGGCGGCTATTTCGCCCGGGCGCGGCTGTTCGTCTGCACCAGCGACGGCGAGGGGTTTCCCAACACCTACGTGCAGGCCTGCCAGGCGGCTTGCCCCATCGTCTCGCTGAAGGTCAATCCGGACGGATTTCTGACCCGGCATAAATGCGGCGTCTGCGCCGGCGGCGATTGGACGGTATTTCGCAGCCAGGTGGACGAGCTGATGGACTCGGACCGGGCCGATGCCCTCGGGGCCAACGGCCGGCGCTACGTCGAGGACCATCACGATATCCGGCGGATCGTCGAGCAGTATAAGCAGATATTTGGCCGCCTCGTCCGGTCGAGCCGGTCATTTCCGCGGGGCGCGGGTGATGCGGCGCCTTAGCTTGAAAAAACGCACCAGCCGGGAGATCCCGTGACAGGCCCGCGCCGTGCAGCGGGGAAAGGCGGTAAGCAGTCTCATCACCGCCACGTACCACGCCGGCAGCAGCCGCTCGTAGCGCCGCAGCATCCGGCGGACGTCCGGACCCTGCTCTTGAAACAGCATGCCGCGGATCCAGCGGCGGACCAGGAACGCCGTGAAGCGTTCGAATTCGGCCCGGCGGCCGTGTTCGCCGGACAGCACCAAGTGCTCGTCCAGCAGGGCGCAATACATCGTTACGGCAAACCGTTCCATCGAGATGCTCTCGGGGATGTTCATGTGATAAACGGCCAGCGGCTCGGGGACGTAGCCGATCGCCGGATGGCGGTAGGCGATCCGCCACCACATGTCCAGGTCCTCGCCCTTTTGCCGGCCGACGGGGAACCGGCCCGCTTCCTGCAATGCCTGCTTACGGATCAACATGGTGCCGGTCCAGCCACCGCTACCTTGGCGGTAGGCGGTAAAATAACTGTCGAAAAACTCGCACCCGGCGAGCAGGCGCCGGGCCCGGGCCGGATCGATATCGGGACCGCGGCGGTTCTCGGCGCAGAGGCAGCGGATGAAATTGCCCGCCGTCCAGACCAGCTCGGGATTGCGCCGCAGGAGCCCCACCTGGAGGCGCAGCTTGTCTACCAGCCATTCGTCGTCGGCGTCGAGAAAGGCGATCCAGTCGCCGCCGGCGGCCTCGACGCCCGTGTTGCGGGCGGCGCTGACGCCGGCATTTTCCTGGCGAATACAGCGGACAGGCGGTCCGTAGGAGCGGGCGATCCGGCCGGTCTCGTCCGTGGAGCCATCGTCGACTACCAGGATCTCGGCGGCCGGGTAGGTCTGTGCTAGCACGCTGTCCAGGGCGCGGCCCACGTACCGGCCGGCGTTGTAGGCCGGTATCACGACGGTGATGCGATAGGGGGTATCGTTCGGGCGGTTATCCATCGCTGGTTCGATCCTGGTCGGCGGTGATATCCGGAGCCGCTTTTTTCAGGCGCAGGGTTTGCAAGATCATGCCCAGCCAGAGCCGCACGCGGGGGCCGACGGCGCATTTGAGCCGGACCCAGTAGGGCAGCACGCCGCTCAGGGCGATCTCCAGCCGGCAGCGAAAATACTTTTTCCGGAACCGCCGGGCCCCCTCGAAGCGGCCCAGCAGGTCAACGGCCCGGTCGCGATAGCCGCTGCGGGCCCAGTGGTGCACGGTCCGCAGGCTGAGGTACTCGATGACCCGTTGGCCCAGCTCGCGCCGCCAGGGCTCGCGGCAGTAGTCCAGGACTTGGCCGGGATCCTCCTGGCAGGGCAGCAGGGCGAAGTCCTCGGTAAGCGCCAGGTCGCTGTCCTCGCGGTGGCGGCGCACGGCGGCGGGCGTGATGATCTTGACGGTCTCGTTTAGGCCGAGCCGCATGAAGAAGGTGGTATCCTCGCCCCGCAGGCAGCGCTTGGCGGCGTAGAAGCCGCCGTACCGGCGGGCGGTCTTCGTCCGCATCAGGCTGGTATCCACGTGGAAGAACAGCAGGAACGACTCGGCCCAGGCGATCTCTTCCCGGCCGGTCAGGCGATGGATGCCCGGCCGGATGCCGCGGCGGGCCCAATGGCCGGTCATGTCCTCCTGACGGGGCCACTCGTAGTACATCGTGGCGACCAGGCCCACTTGCCGGTCCTGCTCGAGGGCCCGCACGGCGTTGGCCAGGTACCAGGGGTACCATTCGTCGTCGGCGTCCAGGAAGGCCAGCAGCTCGTGGCGGGCATGTTCGATGCCGGCGTTGCGGGCCGGTCCCGGCCCGGCGTTCGCCTGGCGGATCAGCTCGATCCGCGGATCGGCCAGGGCCCGGACGCGGTCGGGCCCGTCGTCGGTGCTGCCGTCATCGACCACGATCAGCCGCCAGTGCGGATAGCTCTGCCGGCGGATGGATTCGACGGCCCGGATCACGCAGCGGGCCTTATTGTACAGGGGCATGACAATATCGACGCCGGCGGCCGACGGCGGGGCCGTGGGGTTGGTATCATTGTTTGCCTGGCGTTGCCGGTTGTTCATGGTATCTATCGAGTCTGTGATTCGGATTCGGTGCAGGTTGGCGAGTCACACAGTGACGGCGGCCGAGCGTTCTTCAGGATCGCCTTGAATCGTTCGTAGCGCCGGGCCGTCGCGGGCAGCAGCGAACTGATGTAGCAGGTGAGTCGATAATAACGGGAAAATAAGAATCCGTACCGGCTAAGCAGTATCCGCAGGTCCCGTCCCCGGCCGGCCTCGAGCAGTTGGTTCATCCACCAGCAGGCGTTGCCGGCCAGACAGGGCCGGACGTCCTGGTAGCGGCCGTGTTCGCCGGCCAGTTGCAGGTGCCGATCCAGAAACGCGCAGAGGATTGCGTTATCCGCATAGGTCTTGACGATGCTGTTGGGCACGCCCATGTGATAGACGGCCGCCGGTTCGGCGACGTAGCCGATCGGCGGGTGGCGGTAGGCGATCCGCAGCCACATGTCGATGTCGTTGAGGCGGGCCTGGTCGGTCCGAAACCGGCCGGCCTCGATGAGGACCTCTTTCTTGACGAGCATGGTCCCCGTCCAGCCGGCCCCGTGGGCCCGGTAGGCCTCGAAATAGCTCTCGAAGAATTCCCGGCCGTCCAGGGCGCGGCCGACTGGATCGGCCTCGACGTCGAGGTATTTCTGCCGATCCCCGCAGCGGCAGCGCCAGAAGTTGCCCGTGCTCCAGACCAGTTCCGGATGGCGCACCAGCAGGGCCCTCTGTTGCTGGAGGTGCTCGCTCAGCCATTCGTCGTCGGCGTCGAGAAAGGCGATCCAGTTGCCCGCGGCCGCCTCGATGCCGGCGTTGCGGGCGGCGCTGGCGCCGGCGTTTTCCTGACGGAGATAGCGGACCGGCGGGCCGTAGGCTCGTCCGATCCGGCCGGTCTCGTCCGTCGAGCCGTCGTCGACTAGGATGATCTCGGCGGCCGGCTGGGTCTGGGCCAGGACGCTGTCCAGGGCGCGGCCCAGGTAGCACCCGCTGTTATAGGCGGGGATGACCACGCTGATCGAGATGTCCTGGTTGTCGGTATCCGTCATGATCGTGGATTCCATCCCGGAAAAGACGCGTTGCGATTCGTCAGGTCAGCACTGCGCCGGATCGTTGGCCTTAACCGGCGGGGCGGGTTGCGTCCCATAATCCCCGCGGCGATTAGGGGCGTTTGGTCTCTGTATTGTATGGGGTTCTCCGCGGCTTGGACAGATACAGTTCCAGCCATTTGCGGTTCTGTTCAATGCGTCCGAGAAACGTCGCCCTTCCCGTCTGGAGATAGTCTTTCTTGATGATATCGGTTCCTTCCGCCGGCCGGTCTATATAGATCAGCAGATCGCTGGCGTCGGGTTGGTCGGTGACCTGCAGGGGCCGCCGAACGTAGCCGAGCCAGGATTCCCGCAGCAGTTGGCTCACCGGCCAGGGCGCCCAGACAGTCGCCTGGGGGTGATATTTCTGTACGTAGTCGGCGGTTCGCTGGTGCAGGCGGATCATGTCCACGTATTGCAGGTCCATCTCGAAGTTGCTGTAGCCGCCGCGGCTGCCGTACAGGCGGGTGCCGAACGCCGTCAGGATCAGCAGGGCGACGGCGAACCGGCCGCAGGCGCTGCGGCTCGGGCCGGTCAAGCCGCCCGCGGCCGCCAGGGCGTAGAACGGCAGCAGCGGCAGGATATACCGCGGCATGAAATACAGGCTGCAAAACGGCAGGCCGCCCAGGGCCAGGACCAGGACGAACAGGATCAGCGGCCGGCGATGCAGGCAGTCCCGCCGGCGGATCAGGCCCGCCGCGATCACCACCCCCAGCAGCCAGCGGTGTTGCTGGATGAAAAGGATATAGAGCATGAGGGCCGTCTGGCGGACCATCGCGCCGGGCGTGTCCGCCAACAGCTTGTGCTCCTGGAAATAGGGATTGCCGAAGGCTTCGCCGGTGGCGATTTTCTGCCAGCCGAAAAAGGCGGCCAGGACCGCAACCGGGATACACCACAGCAGTATCAGACCCGGCCGGCGGCGCCGGGACCGGTCGCAGATCAATCGATAGAGGATCACCGCCGCCACCGTTGCCAGGGCGGTTTCCTTTAGAAGGACCAGGTAGATACCGCACAGCAGGTAGGATAGGAGTCGGCCGCGCAGGCCGTAATAGACCGTCATCAGCCCGAACGCGGTGATCGGCAGGTCGCCGAGGGCCATGCCGGCCTGGGCGAAGAACAATGGCATCGCCCAGAGAAACAGGGCACCCAATACGCCGGTGGTTTGGTCCCAGAGCCAATCGCCGATGCGATAGGTGTACCACAAGGCCACAAACGCCAGGACCGCCATGAACAGGTGCGAGACGATCGGGGCCGGGCCGAAGAGCTTGTAGAGTCCGGCCAGCGTGAGATACAGGCCCGGCGGATGGCCGAACAGCTTGCCGGGCGGATGGCCGCCGGGCAGGGCCCGCAGCAGGCTGCCCTCGGCCAGCCAGCGGGCGGGACCGACGTAGGCGCCGGCCTCGTCCCAGTGATAGGGCAATCCCAGTGTCGGGGCCTTGCCGGCCATCACGATCAGACCCAGCAGGACGGCGACGAGCCATTGCGGCAGGGGGCGATACGCGGAACCGTCCAGGCCGATTCGCTCCGGGTTGGATGCGGCTGGGTTCATATTATACCTAGTCAATCCGACGGCGGATGGCGCGGTTGGAAGATCTGGAGCGATTTACCGTTCTGCTCAATGGTCTCGACGAGATGGCAATTGCCGGATGCGATCTCGGCCAGCAGGGGCCCGGCGTCGCAGTTCGGGCTGTTGCAGTGTTGATGACGGACCAGGACCAGGTAGTCGTAGGGTTGATCGGGCATGACCACCGGGATCGGCCGGTGGACGTATCCCAGGTAGGGCTCCTGGAGCATCCAGTGAACCGGCCAGAGGGTCACGACCCGGGGCGTGTCGGCCTGCTTTTCCAGAAAGCGGCAGGCCCGGCGGTGGATGGCGATCATGTCCAGGTATTGCAGGTCGTCGTCGAAGTTGGCGTATCCGGCAAAGCAGGGGTGCAGCCGCGTGGCCTGGGCGGTTAAAATCAGCAGGCAAACGGCGGCCGCCGTGATGGCCCGCCGGGCCAGGACGACCAGGGCCGCCGCCCCCATCAGATACAGATACGGCAGCAGCGGCAGCACGTACCGCGTCATGAAGAACAACACGCCAAAGGCGGTCAAAAAGAACAATCCGATCAGGCCGAACAGCCAGTATTCCCTTCGCAGGGCCCGGCGGCGGTGGAGCAGGACGTGCAGCAGGATTAGTCCGGTCCAGGCCAGCCGATACTGCTCCTTGAACGTCCAGCGGAGGACCCAGAGGACTTGCCGGGCCATGTCGGCCGGGGCCAGCAGGATGGCGGCGTTATGGTCCCGGTAGGGATTGGGAAAGACCGAGCCGCAGGCGATTTTCTGCCAGAGCAGGAATCCCGCTAGTACGATAACGGGCAGGCCGTAGGCCGCCAGCAGTAGCCGTCGCCGTCGCCATGGATTCCGCTCCAGGGTGAAATACTGGTAGATCAGCAGGGACAGGACAATGGCCAGGCCGGTTTCCTTCAGATAGACCAGCAGGACGCCGGCCAAACAGGCAGAAAAATGCCGTCCGGTCAGGGCCAGATAGACGCAGCATACCCCCACCGCCGCGATCGGCAGGTCTCCCAGCAGCAACCCCGACTGGGCGAAATACAGCGGCGAGGTGAACAGGCCCGCCGCGGCGATCCAGCCGACCAGCGGCCGAAACAGGAAGCTGCCCAGCCGATAGGTGTAGTACACGCCCAGGAAGGCGAAACCGACGGCCAGCAGATGGCTTACAAGAATCGATTCGCCCAGCAGGCGATAACCAGCCGCCAGCAGGAAATAAAGGCCGGCCGGGTGGCCGTAGAAGGTCTCCGGGGGATTGGCCCGGTCCGGTTCCGGGGGGTATTCCGGCAGATCCGGATAGGTCCCCGGCAGCACCCGCCAGAGTCCCTGGCCGGCCAGGTAATGGGCCGGTCTAATGTAGGCCCCCAGCTCGTCCCAGTGGTAGGGCAACCCGAGCGTGGGGATCTTGGTGATGACCACCAGCAGCAGCAGGAGAAGGCCGGGGCCGATCCTCAATTTGCGTTTGCGGCGGGCCCGGGCCGTTTGGGCGGCCGTTAGGCCGTTTGCTTGGTCGTCCGTTTGGCTGGCCGGTTGACCCGCCGGTTGGGCGGCGGATGGGGCGGCGGGTTGGCCCCTCGCCGCGGCCGGAGTCGCCTGATTCGCTGTCGATTTCCGTCGAGTCATTATAAATAAATGGATAGAGGATTGGATCCTCTGCCGGTCGGGGCGCCGTTTTCGCCGGCCGCGCCCGGGATAAACCGGCCGCCGCTATACAGCGGCCGGGGCGATTGACCGGATGAATCGGCTTTGTTAGATGCCCGAAGAACGTCCGATTGCTTATAGCTTATAATCGAATATCCGCCTTCCGTCAAGAAAGCCGAGTCTGGTCTGGTCAGCCCCGCCGGAACCGGTTATAATGGTCGCCTGGCGGCGGCGGTGCTATGTGCAAACCAGCTAATTACAGGAGAATAGCTCATGAAGCGGGTTTGGGCTGTATGGCTGAACGTGGCGGCGGGTGCGATTCTGGCGGGACTCGGCGGCGGCTGCGGTTCGCTGGACCCGCACGAGTCCAATTTCGCCCGTACCGCCCTGGGCAAGGCGTCGTTCGATGAGGCCTTTGAGGCCGGCGAGAAGGTCATGCGGGGCGAATTCGGCCGGGTGGTGGCCAACGCGGAACTGGCCCAGATCGAGGCCAAGCCCGAGTTGTTCACCGAGGACTCGGCCGGCATCGGCAAGGCCCAGATGCGCCGCCTGGCGAAGTTGCGGCTGGGCCAGCGTCACGGGCAGTGGTGGGCCTATCTCCAGGTCCAGATCCAGAGACAGGACACCCAGACCTATCGCGCGTTCCAGTACCAGCGCAGCGGCCAGGATCACATGATCCCCACGCCCATGGAGTCCGAGACCTCGTCATCCGCCTCCCGCCGGCAGGTCTGGACCAATGTCAGGCGGCTGCACGCCCTGGAGAACGAGTTGCTGGCGCGGATCCGGGAGGAACTGGGCATCCAGAGCCGCAGGGAAGAATAATCCGGCCGCGCCTTGGGCCGTATCCTTGATAACATATTATCAGTTATTGTCTTAGGGCGGCTGCCTGCCCGTATCGCCCGCCGAGAGCCCATTCTGCCTACAGGAAGCGCTAACCGCTAGCCCCCGAGCGGAACCGGGCGCGCTCGGCATGCAGCGTTCCTGATCCCTTCTTGATTCCGTGGTCCTGCGCCTCCCGCAGAAATTCCCCGGTTTTACCCAAGAGATTGCTAAAGTAAATCTCGAAGTCCGGTCGATAGAATAACTGGCAATTATAGGACCTGTAAAAGGTTCCGGAAATTTTTTTACGGTATTTTACTTAGTTGGCTCTCACCTAAGGCCGATAAAGCCTTCAGAAGCTCAGGTTCCCGGGAAGCTCCGGTTCGTTCCTTGGAACGCCTTTCTGGGCGATGGAGGATGCGGCCGATGCAAGATCAGGACCTTAACTCGTCAGGGTCGGGGCTGGATCCCCGACGCAGCACCGTGGAACCGCTGTTATCCACGCTACGAGGCTGGAGGCCGAAGTGCGCGGGAAGATATTGCGATTGGCGAACCATGAATTTGCACAACCACCAGGCAACCCGGGTACTTGCAGGATTCGTGATCCTGGTCCTGCTGGCGGCGGGAGGCTGTTCGTTTTGGGGCGGTGATCCCCGCCAGAAATCACAGACGGTCCAGACCAATCTCTACGGCAATCTGAACGGCTGGCAGCCGGTGGCCTTCAGCGCCAAGCCCTTTGCCAGCCTGGTCCAGCACAGTTTTTGCGAGGAAGGGGGCGATTACGATCCCAGCGTCAGCGCCGACGGGAAATGGATCGTGTTCAGTTCCCTGCGCCATTGCCCCAATCCCGATCTGTACATCAAGCAGGCCCAGGGCTTCACCACGACGCGCCTGACCAGCGATCCGGCCAGCGAGATCCAGCCGAGCTTCTCGCCCCAGTCCGACAAGGTGGCCTACGCCAGCAACCGGACGGGCGATTGGGACATCTGGGTGATCGGGGTCGACGGCAGCAATCCGGTGCGCCTGACCGCCGGGGCCGGCAACGATATCCATCCCTCCTGGTCGCCGGACGGCAAGCAGATCGTCTATTGCTCGCTGGGCGGCCGGTCCAACCAGTGGGAGCTCTGGGTGGTGAACGTGGAAAACCCCAGCGTCAAGAAGTGGATCGGCTACGGGCTGTTCCCGGAATGGTGCCCCAACGCCAAGATCCCCAAGATCGCCTTTCAGCAGTCCCGCTATCGCGGCAGTCAATGGTTCAGCATCTGGACGATCGATTTCGTCAACGACGAGGCCAAGTATCCCACCGAGATTGTCAGCAGCGTCGATTACGCCTGCATCTGCCCGTCCTGGTCTCCGGACGGGTCCAAGCTGGCCTACAGCACCGTGGGGCGGACCCTGTATGAAAAAGGGGAGGGGCCGGTGCCCCAGTCCAGCGGCGAGGACATCTGGACCGTCGATCTGGACGGACGCAACAACCTGCGGCTGACGCATACGGACGCCTCGAATTTTTCACCCTGCTGGGGACCGGACGGCAGGGTGTATTTTTGCTCCGATCGCAAGAACATCGAAAACATCTGGTCCATTCAACCGCACCAGATCCAGTTTGCCCGGGAGAATCCCGTGGACCTGAGCCAGCATCCGCTCAACAGCGTGCGGGCGAATTTTTAGACGAGTTTGATGGTGCCGGTCGGATCCAGCCGGCCGGCCGGCAAAGACAAGTGAATAGCGAAAGGCCTGCCATGACCCGCTGCCCTCGCCTTTTGTCGGTGTCGCCGTACGTTGTTCTGGCCCTGGCATTGCTGATGCCGGGCTGTCAGCGTCCCAGCGCCGAGACCGGGCCGCCCGCCAGCCCGTATCCCCGGTCCTACAGCCTGGCGGTGGCGCCGTTTCTGAACCAGTCCGGTTCGGAGTTCCTGGACTGCCTGGCCGTGACCGACGAGTTCTATACCGAGCTGCAGCAGGTGGAAGGGCTCGACGTGATTCCGGTCAACCGGGTCCTGGCGACCCTGAGCGCCCTGGGCAAGTCCTACGTGACCAGTCCGGCCGACGCGGTGGATCTGGTGGAGGCCCTGGAGGCCGACGGCGTGATCGTCGGATCCATCACCCAGTACGATCCCTACGCCCCGCCGAAGGTGGGCATGGCCATCCAGTTGTACGCCCGGCAGGACGCCGGCGCGCCGGCGGAGACGACCCGGTTCGTCGATCCGGGCCAGCTGGCCCGACAGGCCAAGCCCTTTGCCATGACCGCCGGCCAGACGATCCGGCCCCAGGCCGGCGTGGTGCGGATCTTCGACGCGGATCAGGAGGAGGTCATCGAGCGGATTCGCGCCTACGCCCGCGATCGGGCCGGACAGGAGCGGCCTTTCGGCTGGAAGCGCTACATGACGACCCGGAATTACCTGCGCTTCGTTTCGCACGAAATCATTGGGGAACTCTTGGCGCAGGAACGGACACGCCTGAACGAGAAGGCTCAAGGAGAATGATCATGCCGCAGATGAAAGAGCTTTCACTGGTGAAGGGAAACGAGCGGTTTGTGTTCCGATACGAAAGCGGCAGGGAGGAGGAGGTGCTGGATTCCTTCGTTGTCTCGGCCAACAACCGCGCCAGTTCGTTCGACTGGTTCGACGCGGCGGTGCTGAGTTTCCAACTGAGCAAGCATCTGGTCGAGGAGGCCGACATGCTGCTGGCTCCCAAGCCGTTGCCGCGCCATTACGACAGCAATCCGCAGACCGAATCGCCCTGGAGCGGCTGAGCCCGTTCGCGTTGTCCGAAACGCAGCGGTCGCCCCTTTGGCCTGCCCGCGGACCCGGGTCAGGCAGGTACGATATGCAAGAGGTTAACGACGTCACCTATCGCCGCAGAAGTGGTAAGAACATGCAAGAAAACCCGAGGATCGTACAAGAGTTTTTAGACTACCTGGCGTATGAAAAGCATTTTTCCGGCCATACGGTCAAATGTTATTCCGCGGATTTGCACCAGTACCTGGGGTATTTGACGGCGCAGGGCGAGGCGGCGCCGACCGAAGGGCCGCCGCCGGGTCTGTCCGAGGCGTACGGCCCGCCGCACGGGGCCGCCACGGCCACCGCGGTGGCGCTGGATCCGGCCGCCCTGGTTCTGCAGGCCGATATCAATACCGTGCGGGCGTTCCTGGCCCGCCTGAACGAGGAGAACTATTCCAAGGCGACCATCGCCCGCAAGCTGGCCACCCTGCGCAG
>JAFGFX010000043.1 GCA_016930855.1 Sedimentisphaerales bacterium
CCCTCGCCAGGAGAGCCCGCCAGGGCGGTGGGGCGGCGAAAGAAAGGCGTAGGCGAAAACATTTCGCCGGATTCGCGGAGCCGTTCCAAACAACTTTTTCCGAGTTGATCCAAAAAACATAATTGGCGACAGAGATATTCAAATGCCCGGTTGTGGCCATGTGCTAGGAATGAGTGTGTAGCGGGGGTATGATCGGGCCGATATCGAATCGGCGGGAATAAAAAAAAAGGCGATCTTTTCCGATCGCCTGGTTCGTGCTTGATTACAGTTTATATTTTACTGACTAGGTCCGCGAGTCGCCCAGTTCTTCCAGGCGGCGTTCGAGGGCCTCGTGCTGGGCCCAGAGTTCCAGCGGCAGCCGGTCGCCGAAGGTCTCAAAAAATTCCGCCACGCTGGCCATCTCCTGGCGCCAGGCCTGCGGATCGATCTCGAAGAGGCTTTCCATCGCTCCCGGCGGCAGCGCCAGGTCGGTCATGTCGATGTCCTTCAGGCGCGGGACGAAGCCGATGGCCGTCTTGACGGCCTGCAGATCGTTGCGGCTGCGGGCCAGAATCCATTCCAGGATCCGCAGATTCTCACCGTAGCCCGGCCAGAGGAAGTTGCCGTCCTCGTCCTGGCGGAACCAGTTGACGTGGAAGATCTTGGGCTGCCAGCGCATCCGCACGCCCATCCGCAGCCAGTGCTCAAAGTAGTCGGCCATGTTGTAGCCGCAAAACGGCAGCATCGCCATTGGGTCCCGCCGGACCTCGCCCTGCTTGCCGTATTGGGCCGCCGTCCGCTCGCTCGCCATGGTCGCCCCCATGTAGACGCCGTGGCTCCAGCTGAAGGCCTGGTACACCAGCGGCGCCAGATGCGCCCGGCGGCCGCCGAAGACGATCGCGGAGATGTTGACGCCGTGATGGTGGTCCAGCCGGAACGAATGCGAGGGGCATTGTTCGATCGGCGCGGTGAAGCGGCTGTTGGGATGGGCCCCCTTGACGGGCTTGCCCTGCTCGTCGGTCAGGCCCGGTTTCCAGGGATTGCCCTTCCAGTCGAGCGCGCCCGCCGCCGCCGGCTCGCCCTCGCCGTCCTCCCACCAGACCGTGCCGTCCGGATTGAGCACCACGTTGGTGAAGATGGTGTTCTTCTGCGTCGTGGCCAGGGCGTTGGGATTCGTCCGGGAGTTCGTGCCCGGCGCGACGCCGAAGAAGCCGGTCTCCGGATTGATCGCCCAGAGCTTGCCGTCGGTGTCGATCCGCATCCAGGCGATGTCGTCGCCGACCGTCCAGATGCGGTACCCCTTGACCTTGAGGCCCTCCGGGGGCACCATCATCGCCAGGTTCGTCTTGCCGCAGGCGCTGGGGAACGCCGCCGCGATGTAGTCGATTCGGCCGGACGGCTCCTCGATGCCCAGGATCAGCATGTGCTCGGCCAGCCACATCTCCTGGCGGGCGATGTAGCTGGCGATCCGCAGGGCCAGGCACTTCTTGCCCAGCAGGACGTTGCCGCCGTAGCCGCTGCCCACGCTCCAGATGGCGTTGTCTTCGGGGAAATGCAGGATCAGCCGCTTGTTGACGTCCCGTTCGGCCTTGCCGTGCAGGCACTTGGTGAATGCCCCGCCGGCGCCCAGCGTATCGAGCACCTCCTGGCCGGCCCGCGTCATGATCAGCATGTTCAGCACCACGTAGATGCTGTCCGTCAGCTCCACGCCGATCTTGCTGAAGGGCGAGCCCACCGGACCCATCGAGAAGGGGATCACGTACATCGTCCGGCCTTTCATCGAACCCCGGAAGATCTCGGCGGCCCTGCGATACCCCTCCTGCGGCGCCATCCAGTTGTTCGTCGGGCCGGCATCCTCCTTGAGCGTGGTGCAGATATACGTCAGGTGCTCCACCCGGGCCACGTCGTTCTGGGCCGTGCGGTGGTAGAGGCAGCCGGGCAGTTTCTCCTGGTTCAGCCGGGCGACCTCGCCGGTGGCGCACGCCTCGTCGGTGAGCTGCTTTTTTTGGGCCTCGGAGCCATCGATCAGGATGATCTTGTCCGGCTGGCACATCTGTGCCATTTCGTCAATCCATTGATTGAGTTGCGGGTTTTTGGTCAAGGCCATGAACATAACTCCTTTTTTCTTGGTGGCTTGGGCTCAGTTTGCCACTAGGCGGCCCGGCCGGTCGGTTGTCGAACAGGCCGGAGCCCCTTTGATCTCTCGGGGCCATGCGGCGCATAAATCAAGCTCATTACTCGATTTAAGGCGGATATTACGTACGGTCTCATCGTGATGAGCCGGGGAACTATAGCAGCAAATCCGAGACAAGTCAACAGCTATTGAGGGAATTTGCCGGGCCAAACGCGCGGAAGTCATCCCGCGCGCCGCCCGCCCGGACACGCCGATCCTGGCCGCTCATAGGCGTCTGCCTTGGGGTGCTCCGTCCGGGGGATTCGGCCGGCTCCGGCGTGGATCGTCCGGCGGGCTCGGCGGCTCTTTCGAACCGAGACGTCTCTGATTACAGCATCGGATCCCACGGGGGCACGACCACGGCCGGCTGCTCAGTGATTTTGAGGATCTCCTCGGGAAGGTACTTCTTGTGGACCACGATGTTGTACACATGCAGATCGAACCAGTTGTCGTACATCGTCCAGTAGCCGCTGTTGCCCCGGGCCGAGCCCCAGCTGTTTTCCACCCGCCATTTGAGGGGCCGGCCCGCCTGGAGGTCCACGCCGACCAGCGCCATGCCGTGGTTCCGCACGCTGCCGCGATAGAGGGCCCTTTGGGCCTTGGTCAGCTGGATGGGAATGCCGAAGATGGACTCATAGTCGTACAGGCCGTCCGCCATGATCCCGTGTTCGGCGCTCTGGTCGTGGCTGACGTCCGCGGCGAACAGCAGCGGGACGCCATCCTGGATCGAGCGGATGGCGGCGTCCTTGAGGACCTCGATCTCGGCGTTGACGTAGCGGATGTCGCGTCCCTCGTACATGTTGCGGGACATGCGGATGCGGTAGAGCCGGCCGAACTCCTTGGTGGTGTCGTTGAACACGTTGACGTAGTCATTCAGGTCCACGCCGACGAACTCCTGGAAGAACCGCTGCGGCGTGGTGGTGATTTCCCGGGTCTCGTCGGTGTCGGTGGTGTCGATCGCGTCGGGTTCGTTGGGATCGTCCGGTTCGTTCTGTTCCCGTCCCTCGTCGTCCTCGTCGTTCTCATCCTCTTTATCGACGTCCCGGTCCTTCTCGTCGGCGTCGTCCGCCTTGGATTTGTATCTCCAGGTGAACTGGCGGGGCGGCTCGCCCAGGTTGATCACCAGCAGGCGGTACACCTCGGCGAGCATCTGTTTCTTGGCCGCCAGCAGTTGGCCGACGTCCTGGCCGGCCCGATGCATGGTGTGCAGTTTGACCGCGTCGGACCGCAGCTTCTGGTAGAGCAGATTGTTCATGGTGCGGGTGTTTTCCGAGCTGTGGGTCTCCGGCATCACCGCCTGGGGGACCACGCCGTACTTCTGGACCAGGTCGGCGAACGTCTCCCAGTATCCGCCGTCGCCGGGTTCGCCCTGGAGGATCATCACCATCTCCCGGTCCATCAGGTCCCGGTCGCGAAAGTCGATCATGTACTGGAGGAAGGTGTTGGCCTTTTCCATCTTGTCCCAGAAGGACAGGTAATTCTGGGAGAACTCGAACGAGCCCAGCTTGTGCTTGGCGATCACGGCCGGCCGCAGCGAATTGAGACTGGCGAACAGCCAGCAGCGGCCGCTGGATTTCTGGTTGGTGATCCCCTTGACCTTGACCTTGTCGCTGAAGAAGTCGTTGTGTCGGCGCAGGAGTTGGCGGTTCAGGGCCAGCGACTGGATGTCGTTATTGGTGATCGAGTTGTACATGGCCCGGCCGTGGGCGTCCATGGTGAAACCGGACTGGATCTGCTCGATCCAGTCGGCCGAGAGGCTGCCGTCCTGGGCACCGGCGCCTCCCGCGGCCAGCAGGATCAGGCCTAGTACGGTCCATACCATTTTGTTCGGTCGTGATGCATTCATGATCGGTTCCTTTCCCGGCACTAAACCGGCCGCGATGGCGGGATGGATTCCTTCTTCTTCGTCCGCCGGACAGGGCCGCGGCGATTGGCGAACCTGCCCCGGCACGCGGACGGGCGCAGGCACTCTGCCCGTTGGACGCCCGGGCGGATTCAGTATAGCGGATGTACGCCGAGGCGGCAAGGGATTTGGAACGGCACGCCGGGTTGCCATGCCTGCGGACGCCGCCGCGGCCGGGCGGTTGCGCCCGGCCGCGGCCCGGCTGGGGGGGGCGCCCCGGGCGGTTAAAAAAGGGGTTGCGTCCGCCGGGCGCGGCCGGTATGATGCATGACCTTGGCCTGGGGATCCGCCGGCCAGGTGGATCGGCGCGTGTGGTCCCGGAAGCGGTCAGAGCGAGGCGCGAGAACAATGCACCCTTCACGATAATGTCCCAAAATGTATCGATTATCATACAGCGCGAAAGGAGAACGATATGGTACGCGGCGAGAAAACGGAAGCGAAACTGGATCGCGATCTGCGCATGGGCATGGTGGGCGGCGGCCCGGGCGCGTTTATCGGGGAGGTGCACCGCAAGGCGGCCCGCCTGGACGGCGGCGTTCAGATCGTGGCGGGCGCCTTCCATATCGATCCGAAGCTCAGCAAGCAGATGGGCCGGGAACTGCACCTGGATCCCAGCCGGGCGTATGAGAATTACCAGCAGATGATCGAGAAGGAGCTGGCCCTGCCGGCCGACCAGCGCATCGACTTCGTGTCGGTGACCACGCCGAACAACTGGCACTTTCCCATCGCCCGGGATTTCCTCAAGGCCGGCTTCCACGTCATGTGCGAAAAGCCGATGACGTTGAACCTGACCGAGGCGAAACAGCTCAGTCAGATCGTCAAGAAGAGCGGCAAGGTCTTCGGCCTGCTCCACAATTACACGGGCTATCCCATGGTGAAGCTGGCCCGGGACATGGTCCGCAAGGGCGATTTGGGCCGGATCCTGAAGGTCGTCGTGCAGTACCCGCAGGGCTGGCTGGTGCGCCCGATCGAGCGGGAGGGCCAGCAGCAGGCCTCCTGGCGGACGGACCCCAAGCAGAGCGGCGCCGCCGGCTGCATGGGCGACATCGGCACCCACGCCGAGAACCTGGCCGAATACATCACCGGCCTGAAGATCACCGAGATCTGCGCCGACCTGACGAGCTTCATCAAGGGCCGGCGCCTGGACGACGACGGCAACTGCCTGCTCCACTTCGAGAAGGGCGCCAAGGGCATCCTGCACGCCAGCCAGATCTCCATCGGGCAGGAAAACAACCTGGCGATCTGGATCAACGGCGAGGACGGCGCCCTGGAATGGCACCAGGAGCACCCCAACTACCTGTACGAATACCGCCTGGACCAGCCGGTGAAGGTCTGGCGGCGCGGCAACGAGTACGTCGGCGCCAAAAGCCCGGCGGCCGGCCGGGCGACGCGGATCCCCTCGGGCCACCCGGAGGCGTTCCTGGAGGCGTTTGCCAACATCTACCGCAACTTCACCGACACGATTCGGGCGACCATCGTCGGCCGCAAGCCCACCGAGCTGGAATTGGATTTCCCCGGCGTCGCCGACGGCGTCCGCGGCCTGGCATTTATTGAGACGGTCGTTGCCGCCGGCTCGTCCAAGCAGAAGTGGATCAAGATGAAGATCTGACAACCCCCCCGTTGTCGCGAGGGTGATTCGGACAAAAGAAAGAGAGGAATCATATGGCTAGACCAGTAACGTTGTTTACGGGACAGTGGGCGGACCTGTCCATCGAGGTGATGTGTCAGAAGGCCAAGGAGTTCGGCTACGACGGCCTGGAGCTGGCCTGCTGGGGCGATCACATGGACGTGTTTCAGGCGGCGAAGGATCAGAAATACTGCGATGCCAAGCGCCGGCTGCTGGACAAATACGGATTGAACTGCTGGGCGATTTCCAACCACCTGGCCGGCCAGTTGGTCTGCGATTTGAACGACGACCGCAGCGACGGGTTCGCCCCAAAAACTTGCGCCGGTGATCCGGAGAAGAAGCGCCAATGGGCGATCGACGCCATGATGAACTCGGCCCGGGCGGCCAAGAACCTGGGCGTCAAGGTCGTCAACGGATTCACCGGGTCGTCGATCTGGCATTATCTCTACTCCTTCCCGCCGGTCTCCGACGAGATGATCGAGGAGGGCTTCCAGTATTTCGCCAAACTGTGGAATCCGATCATGGACGAGTTCGACAGGTGCGGCGTCCGCTTCGGCCTGGAGGTGCACCCGACGGAGATCGCCTTTGACATCGTCACGGCCCGGCGGGCCCTGGAGGCCGTCGACAACCGGGAGGCGTTCGGATTCAACTTCGATCCCAGCCACCTGCTCTGGCAGGGGATGGACCCGGTCAAGTTCATCGAGGCCTTTCCCGGCCGCATCTATCACACCCACATGAAGGACGCCATCGTGACCCTGGACGGCACCTCGGGCATCCTGGCCAGCCATTTGAACTTCGGCCAGGCGGGCCGCGGCTGGGATTTCCGCTCGCTCGGCCACGGCGGCGTGAACTTCGAGGAGATCATCCGCGCCCTGAACCGCATCGGCTACCAGGGCCCGCTCAGCGTGGAATGGGAGGATTCCGGGATGGATCGCGAGCACGGCGCCCGCGAGGCCTGCGAGTTCGTGCGCAAGGTGGATTTCGCGCCGTCCCAGGTGGCCTTCGATGCGGCCTTCCTGGACGATTGATCCGTC
>JAFGFX010000304.1 GCA_016930855.1 Sedimentisphaerales bacterium
CACTGGAGCCTGTCGGCGCCCTGGTTCGACTACGACAACGACGGCGACCTGGACGTCTACGTGGCCAACTATCTGGAATATGACCAGGGGGTGTTTAGGTCCTATTACGCCGCGGCCGGCTATCCCGGCCCCCTGAGCTACAACGGCCAGCAGGATACGCTCTACCGCAATAACTCCGACGGGACCTTCAGCGACGTGACCGCCCCGGCGGGCCTGACCAATCCCAACGGGCGGGCCATGAGCGCCGCGGTGGCCGACCTGAACAACGACGGCTGGCTGGACATCTACGTCACCAACGACGCCATGGAGAATTACTTCTACCGCAACACCGGCCAGGGCACCTTCGTCAACGAGGCCCTGGAGCTGGGACTGGCCTTCGGGGAAGGCGGCCAGGGCGTCTCCTCCATGGGCCCGGCCATCGGAGACGTGGACCGCGACGGCTGGCTGGACATCTATATCCCGGACATGGGCTATGGCTGCCTGCTCATGAACCGCCGGGACTTCTTCGAGGACCGCACCGCCGGGACGAACCTGGCCCAGGTCTGCGGCCAGTACACCGGCTGGGGCGGCCTGCTGTTCGACTACGACGGGGACGGCTTTCTGGACGTCTTCGTCGCCAACGGCAACGCCCACCACGAATACTCGGAGGAGGACGTCCTCATGCGCAACGACGGCCGGGGATCATTCATCGACGTGGCCCGGCAATCCGGCGACTATTTCCGCGAGAAATACGTCGGGCGCGGCGCGACCTTCGGCGATTACGACAACGACGGCGACCTGGACCTGCTGATCGCCAATCTGAACGCCGCGCCCAAACTGCTGCGCAACGACGGCGGCAATCGAAACCACTGGCTGACGATCGCCGCGAAGCGACCCAACGGCAAGTCCGACGCGGTCGGGGCCCGCATCACCGTTTGGGCGAATGGACACACCCTGGTGCACGATCTCATCCCCGTTACGGGGTATCTATCGCAGGCCGATCCGCGGGTCCATTTCGGCCTGGGCCCAGCGACCCGGGCCGAGCGGGTGGAAATCCGCTGGCCGGATCACACGGTTACGCAACGGACCGACGTGCCGGCCGACCAGCTTCTTACCATCGTGCAGGAAAACCGCTGAGGGAGTCAGCCATGTTGAGCATTCGCCGGGTACTGATAGCGATTTTCACCGTGGGCGTTTCCGGGGCGCTGGCCGGCGAGCCCGAGGCCAAGCACCCCTTTTTCGTGGGCGTCCGCAGATGCGCCTCCTGCCATCGGGGCGACACGATGGGGCGTCCGCTTTGCCAATGGTTGAACTCCAAACACGCGCGGGCCTACGCGGTCCTGGCCCAGCCGGAGGCCCTCGAGATCGCCAAGCTCAGCGGCATCCCGCAGGAACCCCAGGAATCCGTCCTCTGTCTGGGCTGCCACGCCACGGGCGCCCACGCCGAAGACTGGGAAAAGGAACCGACCTTCCACGTCGAGGACGGCGTCCAATGCGAGAAATGCCACGGCGCCGGCAGCGAATACATGGCGGCGGATGTCATGGCCGATCCCCAGGCGGCGATGGATCGGGGTTTGATCATGCCGACCCCACAGGATTGCCTCAATTGCCACAGGGTCAAGGGCTCCCACGTGGCGGTCCATCATCTGCCCGCCCTGGATATCGACTCGGGCCTGCGACAGATTGCCCACCCCGTCCCGGAGAAATGGAGTTACGGCGCCGCGCCCGCCCGCCCGACGCCCGCCGGCCAGGGCCCGAACGATTCGCAATATCTCGGTTCCCATGCCTGCGGCGCCTGCCATAAGGGGCCCAGGTTCGGCTACCAGTTCAGCAAGTGGCGCTTAAGCGCCCATGCCCGCGCCTACGGCGTGCTCGGCTCCGAGCGGGGCGGGCAGATCGCCCGCGAGCAGGGCGTCTCGGATCCGACGACCAGCCCGCTCTGCCTGCGCTGCCACACGACCGCGTGGATCGATCCGGCCGGCGGGCAGGCCGAGACCTTCACCGAGTACGAGGGCGTGGGCTGCGAGGCCTGTCACGGCGCCGGCAGCCGCTACGCGCTGGAAGCGATCATGCTCGACGACCGCGCCGCCCAGGCCGCCGGATTGAAACCGGTTAAACGTCAGACCTGCCTGGCCTGTCACGACAATCCGCACGGCAAGGGCTTCGACTACGAGCAGGCGCTCGCAAAGATCGCCCACCGGACCCAGCCGCCCCAGAAGGATGCCCAGGTGCAATACAAGACCCCCTTGAACCTGGCGCTGGCCCCCGGGGGCGGGGAAATCTATGTCGCCTGCGAGGCGTCGCATTCGGTCATCGTCGTCGATACGGCCTCACGCCGGAAGGTCGCGGAGATCCCGGTCGGCGGCTACCCGCACGACGTGACCTTTCGGCCCGACGGCGCCTTCGCCTACGCCAGCAACCGCCTGGACGACAGTGTCTCCGTGATCGAGACCGCCGGCCGCCGGGTCGTCGCCGTCATCGGCGTCGGGGACGAACCCCACGGCCTGCTGACCGATCCGGCCGGCAAACATTTGTATGTCCTGAACACCTCCTCCGACGACATCTCCGTCATCGATACCGAGACCCGGCGGGAAATCAAGCGGCTCCGCGCCGGGCGGAATCCCTGGTCGCTGGCGCTGTCCGGCGACGGTCGAAAAATGCTCATAACCAACAACCTGTCCCATTTCGTGCCGTTCCGCCAGCCGCCGGAATCCGAGATCACGGTCATCGACGTCGAGCGCGCCGTGGTCGAGGCCCGCCTGACGGCGACCGCCACGAACCTGCTGCAGGGGATCGACTGGCACCCGGCTGGCGAGATGGCCATCTTCACCCATAACCGCACGAAAAACCTGGTCCCCATGACCCGGCTGCTGCAGGGCTGGACGATCACCAACGGCATCGGGATCGTCTGGAGGGACGGCACCATCGACCAGGTCCTGCTCGACGAGCCCCACCGGTGCTTTCCCGACGCGGCGGACGTCGCCTTCACCCCGGACGGCCGCTTCGCGCTGGTGACCAGTTCCGGCTCCAACCGCGTCGCCGTCGTGGACGTGGCCAAACTGACCGATCTGCTGCAACACGCCTCGGCGTACGAACGCCGACACGTTGTTCCCAACCACCTGGGCAAGGCCGCCGCATTCGTCGTCGACGACATTGCCACCGGCGAGAGCCCCCGCGGCATCGTGGTCACCGCCGACGGCCGCAGCGCGTTCGTGGTCAACGCCCTGGACGATTCGCTGACCGTGATCGACCTGGCCCGGCGGCAGGCCGTCGAGCGGATCGACCTGGGCGGGCCCGAGACCATCGACAAGGTCCGCTGGGGCGAAAAACTCTTCCACAGCGCCGAGGTCACCTTTCACCGGCAGTTCTCCTGCCATTCCTGCCACCCGGACGGCCACGTCGACGGCCTGACCTACGACATCGAGCCGGACGGCATCGGCGTCGATCCGGTGGACAACCGCACGCTGCGCGGCATCCTGGATACCGCCCCCTTCAAGTGGTCCGGCTTGAATCCCAGCCTCAAGCGCCAGTGCGGCCCGCGGCTGGCGGTATTTTTCACCCGGATCAAGCCCTTCACGCCGGAGCAGCTGGACGCCCTGGACACCTACATCAGCACCATCCCGCGGCCGCCGAACCGCTACCGCCCGCTGGGCGCGGACCTGCTGCCCGCCCAGAGCCGCGGCAAGATGCTTTTCGAGCGATCCCGGACCAACGACGGGCGTCTGATCCGGCGGGAAGACCGATGCTCCACCTGCCATTTCGCGCCGTTGTTCACAGACCGCCAGGTCCACGACGTCGGCACGAAGATGCCGATGGATATCAAGGGCAAGTTCGACACCCCGCACCTGAACAACATCTACGATTCGGCCCCCTATCTGCACAACGGCATCGCCGAGACCCTGGAGGAGATCTGGACGAAATACAATCCCGACGACCGGCACGGCGTCACGAACGACATGACCAAGGATCAACTGAACGATCTGATCGAATACCTGAAAACCTTGTAAAAGCCATTTCACTACCTGCCCGAAACGGTGGTATTACTGCTGATAACGCCGGTTGACGAGGTGATGAAACGGCCTCTGGGAAAAAAAGCCATGAACCGATGGTTCCTTTTAGGGTGCGTCATTCTTCTGGCCGACTGTGTCTCTCTGGCTCTTGGCCAGGAGCCGAACGACGCGGCGGGTCTGCCCTACGTGTATACCCAGTGGGAACACTACACCGCCAAGGAGGGCCTGCCCAACGAGCACATCTTCGCCGTCAAGGCCGACGGCCCGCGCGTCTGGATCGGCACGGAAAACGGCCTGGCCTGCCTGGACAAGCGCACCGGCTCGATCCGGGCCTGGCAGGAAAAGGACGGCCTGCCCTGGCGGGTGGTCTCGGCGATCGACGTGAACCCGAAGACCGGCGAGGTATGGCTTGGCCTGTTCGGCGGGGGGTTGTGCCGGTTCAGCGGGGGCCGCTTCGACCATTTCCACCAGCTCAACAGCGGCCTGGTCAACGACGTCGTCTACGGCGTGGCCATGGAAAACGACAACGTCTGGGCCGCCACGACCGCCGGCGCCAGCCGCTACAACACCCTGACCGGCGCCTGGGCGATCTACACGGAAAAGAACGCCCCCATGGAGGAGATCTGGAACTACGGGGTCTCCTACAACGACCACAAGGTCTATCTGGGCGTCTGGGGCAGCGGCGTCCTGGAGTTCGACACGAAAACGGAGACCTGGAAGGACTATCTCGACCCGGACGGCGAGATGGAGATCGACCTCTACCGCGATGACGGCATCGTCCACGTCATCACCACCGGCACCAGTTACGTCAACGGCATTTTATGGGTGTCCACCTACTTCGGGATGAGCCGCTACGACGGCCGCCATTGGCGGGGGTATTACGCCCACGAGACGGGCCTGCCCAGCGATTTCGGCAACGCCGTAAAGGGGCGCTCCGCCCGCGAGGCCTGGTACGCCACCGACAAGGGGCTCGGCGTGGTCGCGGACTTCGCCAGCGATACCTGGGTGACCTACACGATGGATGCCGCAACCTGCCGGGGCCGGGCCGTCGTCAGCCGGGCCGCGGCGCCGATCCGGACCGTGGAGATGCCCCGGGGCATCCCCCATAATTACACCCTCTGGGTCGAGTTCGACGGCGACGACGTCTGGGTGGGCACCTCCAAGGGGCTCGCCCGCGCCGTCGGGACCGGATATTACCCCGGCCTGCGATAAGGAGTCAGGTCATGAAACGCGGATTCAAGATTGCAATACTGGTGTTGCTGGCAGGGGTTGTGTGGTCCTGTTCCTCGCCGGAATCGCCGACGGCCGAACCGCCGGCGGACACGACCTGGCAGATCCCCCCGGAAATCCAGGAGATCCTGCCCAAGATCCAGAACCCATCGCCCTACGAGGTGCCCGACCTGGGCCTGCAGCGCGATCTCAACTACGCCAAGACCCCGGCGGAAAAGCAGCCGTACCGGCACGTGAAACCCTTCCGGGAATTTTTTCTGGAACAATTGGAATATACCGGTCCCGGCCGGGCGATCCCCGAACCGGAGCATATCGATACGGTCAGGATTGGCTTCATCGGCCCGATCATGTCCACCGTCTCGGTCGCCACCGGCGGCAAAAGTCACGAAGAGGACCTGGGCATCAAGATGCTCCAGGGTGCCCGGCTGGCCATCGAGCAGGCCAACGCCCGCGGCGGCTACGCCCAGCGCCACACCCCCTTCGAGCTGATGGTCCACAACGACAACGGCCTCTGGGGCGCCTCCGGCAATGAAATCGTCGAGATGGCCTACCAGGAACAGTGCTGGGCGATACTCGGCACCATCGACGGGGCCAACAGCCACATCGCCATCCGCGTCGCCCTCAAGGCCGAGATCCCCATGATGAACGCCGGCGATACGGACCCCACCTTCATCGAGACCAATATCCCCTGGGTGTTCCGCTGCATCGGCGACGACCGGCAGATGAGCTACCTGCTGGTGGATTACCTCTACCGCACGCTGCGGCTCCAGCGCGTCGGCATCATTCGGGCCAGCAACCGCTACGGCCGCTTCGGGGTCCGCGAGATCCGGGACGGCAGCCGCCGGATGGGCTTTCC
>JAFGFX010000305.1 GCA_016930855.1 Sedimentisphaerales bacterium
AAGGCGAAGGCCATCGCCGCGATGTCGCCGGGCCGCACGACCGTCATCTGGATCCAGCCGAACAGGAATCCCGCCGCCGGCCCGTAGGCGCGGGTCAGATAGACGTAATCGCCTCCCTCCTGCGGATACGCCGACGCCAGCTCGGCGTAGCCCAGCGCCCCGAACAACGACAAAACGCCCCCGGCGATCCAGAGCAGGAACATCCCGCCGGCGCCCTGCGCCGCCCGGGCGACGTCCGGGGCGGTCTGGTAGATGCCCGCGCCGATGATGATCCCCACGATCAGGCAGGTCGAATCAAATACGGTCAGCTCTTTTTTCGGCTCTATGTCCATGGTAAACCGCTAGCCGCATCGTCACAACGAACGGGGAAGACCGGCCCGCGGGCAGGAATCCCGGGATTCCCGTCGGCTCATTGGAAACGGGACATCCCGGATTCCTGCCGGAGCACCAATGATTTCATCGCTGATTCGCAGCCGAAACCGGGCGTATCGGCCGCCCTCAGCGCTTCTTGACGGTCACGCTGACACCGCCGCTGTCCTGGTGCAGCAGCAGCGACTCCAACTGGGGATTAGTGGTGATCGCCTTGATGTACTCGGGATCGGCCTGGCGGGGCGTGATGTTATGGGCGATGATCAAACCGCCCGGACGCACCAGCGGGACCAGCTTGTTCAGGTAGTCGATGTAGCCCTCCTTGTCCGCATCGAGGAAAAGGATGTCGATCGGATCCTTCAGTTGGGTCACCGTCTCGTGGGCGTCCCCCTCGACCAGCGTGACGAGGTTCGCCACGCCGGCCTTTTGGAAATTCTCCCGGGCCAGCGACGCCCGGCCCGCGTCGATCTCGTGCGTGATCAACCGGCCGTCCGTCTTCCGCAGCGCCAGACAGAACCAGATCCCCGAATAGCCGTTGGAGGTGCCGATCTCCACGACCGTCTTGGCGCCGGTCGTCTCGGTCAGCAGCCGCAGCAGCCGCCCGTCGATCTCCGGCACGTTCATCATCCCCCGACCTTCGGTTCTGTCCAGGGTATCCAGCACGCTAAGGATCTTCTGCTCGGCGTCGTCCTTGGCCCGCAGGGTGTTGGGAAAGAAGGCCTGGCCGCCTGGGGCGGTTTGGGCCGGTCCCATCCCGGGTCCGCCAAAGCCCGGGCCGCCCCGACCGGGACCGCCCATGCCGGCTTGGCCCCGGCCGGGCATGTTCTGCCGGGTCTGCTTCATCTGGGCGATGAGCTGGCCCATCTTGTCCCGGTCGTTCTGCTGATAGGCCGTCTCCAGATCCTCGAGCCAGCCGGCCATCCGCATCCGCCCGGCCGGCGGCTGGCTGTCGGTCTGGCCGTTTGCCTGAGGAGTGGATTGCTCGCCGAGGAGGTGAATTGCCAGGACGAATCCCGCCGCCAACAAAAGGATAAAAAGAATCTTCTTGACCATTGTTTTCTCCTTTCCATTCTCCGTGGTAATGGATGTGCTGTCGTCCGTATACGCCGATTTCATCGCCGCCGAAACCATGCACGGGGGATCCCCTGTGGACACATCGACATTGCCCGCTCAGGCGGCTAGCGCGGTGTCATCAAGATGGCGATTGCCATCTGTCGAGGCCGGGAAACGGCCGCTCGAGAATATTTTTCTGCCCTGTTTCGGTCAGCCGCCCCAGGGAAACGGCTGATAGCCCTGCAGCAGCTGATCGACGCGCTGCTGGACGATCTGGTCCTTGTTCTTCTTCCAGGTTTCGATGTTGATCTTGCGCTGTTCGAGCCGCTCGTGGAAAAACTGGGCGCTCCGCTGGCGGTCCCAGCCGCCGGGCCCGCCCCGCCCCGGGCGTTGGCCCCGGCCGCCGCCAAAGCTGCCGGGCCCGCCGAAGCCCTCCTCGCGGTCCCGCGGCTCGTCGCGTTTGTCCGGTTCGGCCAGGCGGTCGTCCTTGGGATCCGGCGGCCCCTGGGCCCAGTCCTGCATCCGGCGGGAGAACTCCTCCAGGCGCATCTCTTCCAGTCGGCAGATCACGTCGAACAGATCGCCGAGGTCGGCTTGCAGCTTTTGGGCCGTCTGGGCCTTGGCGTTCTGGTCCGTCGCCTCCTTGGCCTTCTTGACGGCCCCCTGCACCTGCAGGCGCAGCCGGATCGCCTTGAGACTCAACTGGGCCATGGGGGGATTCTCGTCCATCAGCCGCATGATCGGACCGTACAGGCGGCGCAGGCCGTCGATCTGCTGTTCGAACTGGGCCGGATTGTCCTTGTTCAGGCTATCCAGATTTTTCGCCAGTTCCGGCTCGTATTGCCTGAGAAACTTCATCAGATCTTCGGTGTTGACCCGGCCAAAGAAGCCGCGGAAGCGCTCGGGCGGACCGCCGTCGGGATCCTTGTCCGACGGATCCATATAACGCCGGCCGTAATCCCGGGAATCGCGATCCCGGCCGCGATCCGGCGGGGCCTGCGGGTCCCCGGGGATTTCCTGATCGGCGTAGTCCTGATCCGCCGCCGGTGGGCTCGCCGGATCTTGACCGCCCGATGGCGTCGGGAACGCCCATCCCGCCAATCCCCAAACGATCAATCCCACGACCCAGGTGCGCTTTATCATGATCAATCTCCTTGGCCAGGCCCTTGGGATTCGGCTAACGTACATGCATCCGATCCTTCTTTAGAGATCCGGCCAGCCCGATCCGGGCCCCATGCCACGGCCCATGCCGCGCCCCGGACCTTGGCCCATGCCTAGGCCCATGCCGCGACCGATTCCACGACCGATCCCGGCCATACCGGGCCCCTGGGGGCGACCCAGACCACGGACCGGCCCCCTCATACCTTGGCCAAGGCCACGATCCATACCGCGACCCATGCCGAGGCCCATGCCTTGCCCAAGGCCGCGAGCCATGCCGCGGCCCAGGCCCAGACACATACCCTGCCCCATGCCGCGACCGATCCGGCGACCCATTCCGGCCATGCCGGGGACCATGCCGCGACCCATACCGCGGTCAATCATCAGACACATGCCCTGCCCCATGCCGCGCGCCATTCGGCGAGGCGGCCCGGCCATGCCTTGTCCGAGGCCACGGCCCATACCGGCCATACCGCGCCGCACGCCGCGCAGGTCTAACTGCAATTGGCCCAGGCGGCGATTCAGGCCCGGTTTGGATCCCCGCAGATTCGCTTGACCCTGATTCCGTGCCGCGGCGATTCTGTTTCTCAACCGCTGGGCCTGATCTGCCAGGGCCCGCGGGGGATTGTTTGCCTGCCCCCGATTCGCCTGCTGGCGCATGATACGCCTCTGCTGCTGGACCATTGGCCGTTGCTGGCCGGCGGGATTCTGCTGATCAACCATGCCGGCCTGTCCCGTGCCCCGGCGCAGCAGCCGCCTCGGATTTTGAACCGGTGCGGCCTGTGCGGCCGGGCGATTAACACCCCTCTGGGGGGCAACCTGAACCGGCCCCGCCGGCTGATTCTGCTGAATCGCAACGCCAGGCTGCCCCTGTCCGGCTCCCATTCCGAAGCCCATACCGCCCATCATGCCGCCGCGTCCCATGCCGCGCCCCATGCCGGGTCCCATGCCTTGCCCCATCATGCCGCCGCCCATCCCGCCTCCCATGCCGTAGGCGGGATTATTCCTTTGGGCATTACCCTGGACCCGGCCGCCGCCGAATCCGCGCCGAGTAACGTCAGCAGGGGGCCCTTCGGGACTGACCGGCTGGTCGTTCTGAATAGCCGCCGGGCCTTCCAGGGGCTGGGCATATACGGTTTGATCAAGTAAGGCGAACAACAGCACCATCGGGAGAATTACCATTACCCATTGGCTTTTCATGACTTGGCTCCTTTTCTTCGAACACCTTGTCGACCTCCCAATCGGAGTCGGACCAAAGTTGCACGACCTCGGAAATCAACAGGTCATCCATATCCACTGCCGGTTCATCCATCTGAACCAGATTCAGTCTCCAAAGCTGCGTCTCGGCGGCGGCAATCTCCGCCGATGACGGCCCCTCGTCGCTGGTCATGGTACCTCCATTCCGTCCGGTCGGCCGGAAGTGCTCCGTCCAAATGCTCATACCGAGAAACGCCAGTAAAAGCACCGCCGCCAATGCTGCCGCCCGCCGGACTTGGTGATACCACACAAACCGCGGCCGTACATACCGACCGGTCGGCATTTTCAGTTCCTGCCGGATCCGTCCTTCGATTCGCCCGAGCAGATCCGACGGGATCTCCACTCGGTCGTGCCGGAGGAGCAACTCGAGGCCCTGCCGTATATCTTCAGCAATTTCAGGTATTTGCGAAGGATCGGCCCCTGTCTGACTCAACAGGTCCTCCAACGATTCATCCGGTTTTTCTGGTTTTTGTTTCATCGTTCTTAGATATCCTCTCAAGCGTTTCAGGCCGTGACCGGCCCTCCGGCGATTTATTCGATATTCCTGATTATCTGTTTTGTCAGCACTGAGAAGTCCTCTCTTACCCTTCCTGTCTCAACGGGTCCTCCAACGATTCACTCGATCTTTCTGGTCTCCGTTTCGTCGGTGCTAAGAAATCCTCTGAGGCGTTTGAGGCCCCGGTGGACCTTGGCGATGGCCGTGCCCAACGGCATCTGGTACTGCTGGGCAATCTCCCGGAAACTCATATCGCCATAATACCGCAGCAGGATAATCTCCCGATCCAGCTCCGGCAGCTCTTTCAGGGCCTGCTGGAGCAGATCACCCTGTTCGTCCCGCTCGAGCCCTCGCTCCGGCCGGCCGTCAAGGTCGGATTCGGCCGCCAGATCGGCCGGATCCATATCGACCGGCCGCAGCCGCTTTTGCAGCCGCTGGTGCCGGCGGCCGCGGTCTCGCACCAGATTGGCCGCCACGCGATAGAGCCAGTGCTCGAACCGCCCGGTTTGGCGGTAGCCCCCGATTTTCTCCAGCAAACGCAGGAAAACATCCTGGAGCAGGTCTTCCGCTTCCGCCTGTCGCCCGGTGCAACGCAGAAAAAACCGGTACAGGCTCGGACCGTAGTGTTCCACCAGCCAAGCGAACGCCTCCGCCCGGCCCTGCTGGCATTGCTGGATGATTTCGGTTGGCGGTTCCAAACCCATTATTTACTTCTCTACCTCTAACAACGTCTTGGGTAGTCGTTTATTGCCAATTCCTGGAAAATCCGCCGGGGGCGGACCGCCAAGGGCGTTTTTCACCCATTTCCCCCTGCCGGCCCATCTGCCGGCTTGACTTTCCCGGACCGCAAACGTATATTCGGCGGTGCTTTGGGGCATTTTGACCGATAAGGAATAGTTCAGCAAGAGGATAGTCGCCCCTGGGGCTCCCCGATGACAGGAGCGTAAAGGCCGGGGGTAGGCCGGCGTGGAAATCTCGACGCCGGCCTGCCTTGCCGGCAGCGACCCGAGGTCACCGGACAGGCCGCGACGAGGGCAGGAACGTCGGATCCGCGGGACTCCGACTGAACAGATCGATTCGCCGGGACCGATAAACAAAACAGGCGGCCCCCGCCGCACCCGGCCAGAGAAAGGACCAACATGTACAGCAATATCGCAGACGTTAGCGCACGGGAAATCCTGGACAGCCGCGGCAATCCGACCGTGGAGGTCGACGTGCAACTGGAGGACGGCTCCCTCGGACGGGCGGCGGTGCCCTCGGGCGCGAGCACCGGCGTCCACGAGGCGGTGGAACTGCGGGACAAGGATCCCAAACGCTACCTGGGCAAGGGCGTCCTCAAGGCGGTCGCCAACGTCAACAAGAAGATCGCCCCGGCGGTCATCGGCCTGGACAGCCGCGACCAGGAAGGCGTCGACCAGACGATGATCGCCCTGGACGGCACGCCCAACAAGGGCAAGCTCGGTGCCAACGCCATCCTGGGCGTCTCCCTGGCGGTCGCCAAGGCGGCGGCCGACCACTGCAACCTGCCGCTCTACCGCTACCTGGGCGGCAGCAACGCCCACATCCTGCCTATCCCGATGATGAATATCCTTAACGGCGGCAAGCACGCCGACAACAACGTCGATTTCCAGGAATTCATGATCATGCCCGTCGGGGCCAGGAGCTTCGCCGAGGCCCTGCGGATGGGGGCCGAGACCTTCCACGCCCTCAAAACGGTGCTGGCCAAGAAGGGCTACAACACCGCCGTCGGCGACGAGGGCGGCTTCGCCCCGAACCTCAAGAGCAACGAAGAGGCCCTGGAGGTGATCCTGGCGGCCATCCAGGCGGCGGGCTACCGCGCCGGCCGGCAGATCGCCATCGCCCTGGACCCGGCCAGCTCGGAAATGTTCGACACCCAGGCGAAAAAATACGTGTTCTTCAAGTCGGCGCCCAAGAAAAAGGTCACCAGCGACTTCATGGCCGACTACTGGGCCGACTGGGCGAAGAAGTACCCCATCGTCAGCATCGAGGACGGCCTGGCCGAAGACGACTGGGCCGGCTGGAAGAAACTGACCGGCAAGCTCGGCGCCAAGGTGCAGCTGGTCGGCGACGACCTGTTCGTGACCAACACCCAGCGGCTGGCCCGCGGCATCAAGGAGAACGCCGGCAACTCCATCCTGATCAAGCTGAACCAGATCGGCACCGTCACGGAGACCTTCGCCGCCATCCGCATGGCCCAGACGAACGGCTGGACGGCGGTGATCAGCCATCGCAGCGGCGAGACCGAGGACTCGACCATCGCCGACGTCGCCGTCGCCAGCGGCGCCGGCCAGATCAAGACCGGCTCGCTCTGCCGGACGGACCGGATCTGCAAATACAACCAACTGCTGCGGATCGAGGAAGACCTCGGCAAACAGGCCGTCTTCGGCTCGACAATCTGGAAACGCTGACGGGTGGGCAACGGACAATTGGTTATCGTGCCGACAACCGCATAGATTATGTTCCATCGCCGCCTAGCGGAACCAAGACCATGGATGGTCTGACGAAAACCCAAACGATGCCGGCCCCCTGCTCGGGGCAGCTGGGACGACTGTTCTGCTTCTTCGTCCTGAGCTCCGTCGGGATGGGGGCCATCGGGCTGGCCCTGCTGGCCAGGCCCGCGGCCCGCTACCTGGCCGAACGCCGATCGCTGACGCTCCAGCAGCAGTGGCTGGACGACCTGCGGATCCTGCACGCCCAACAGCAGGAACTGCTGGGGAACCTGGACAACCCCTCGGTCCTGGAAAGGGCGGCGGTAAACAACCTGAAATATGAGCCGGCCGAGATGAGCGGACGACCGCGGGAGACGCTGCCGCCGGCCTGGCCGGAGCTGGAAAAGGCCCTAACAGAGGCCGGCCGGCGTCCCGAACCGCCGGCCAAGCCCGGCTGGCAAACCTTCATCGAAACGCTGGCCGTCCGCGGGGAGACCCAACTCATCCTCGCCATCCTCGGCGCCGCGCTGGTGGTGGTGAGCCTGTCCTGTTTCTATCGGTCGAGATGAGCTGCCCCTACCGTTCCCGCAGGGTGCGCCAGCCGAAGGCGGCCACCACCAGCAGGGACGAGACCAGTACGATGACCGCCCCGCTGGGCAGATCCGTCGCCGCCGACAGCAGAAATCCCCCCAGGCCGCTGATCCCACCTAACACCAATGCCAGCAGCAGCGCCCGGACGCTGCCGCGGACCAGTTGAAACGCCGCGGCGGCCGGGTTGGTGATCAGACTGTAGATCATCAGGCCGCCCACCGTCTGGAAGTTCACGGTGATGAGAATCGCCACCAGGACCAAAAAAACGCACCAGACGGCCGTGGCCTGAATCCCGGCGGCGGCGGCGTCCTGGCGCGAGAAGACGATCGCCCGCATCTCCTTGCCGAAGGCCAGCAGGAACAACCCCAGCACGATGGACGCCGCCAGCATCAACCGGACGTCGCCCCAGCGGCAGTAGGCCAGGCTGCCCCAGAGCAGGCTGCGGACATCGTTGTCGCTGCGGCCAAGAACGCCGAACAGACCAAAACCGACGAAGGCCAGACCCATGGTCACCGAGAACAACAGGCCCATCATGATGTTGGTGTCCATCCGGGTCCGCCGCGGATCGGCCAGGCCCAACAGCAAACTGGTCACCACCGCCGCGCCCAGGGCCGGCCAAAGCAGCAAGTCGCCGGCCAGGCCCGCCAGGGCCCCGAACACCGCCCCGGCCAACGCCGCGTGGGCCACGCACACGCCCAGGAACGGAATCCGCATCGCGACGATGTACACGCTCAGCGAACCGCAGGAGCCGCCGGCCACCAAGCCCCCCGCCATCACCGGCGCCCAGAAGGCCAAATCAAGCATGATCGGCCCCCCCGGCCGCCGCGACCATCCGACCGTCGTTGAGCCTGACCGACAGACCGGGACCGTACAGGCTCCGGATCAACGCCGGATCGATGATCTCGGGCCAGCATCCGTCGGCGATCAAACGCCCCTCGCACAAAAACACGGCGCGGCGGCAACCGGCGGGCAAGGCGTCCAGATCGTGACAGACCAGCAGGACCGTCAGATGCATTTGCCGATACAGATCTTCGATCAGCTGCACCAGCCGCTGGCGCCATCCCCAATCGAGATTGGCCGTCGGTTCGTCCAGCAGCAGGATCTCCGGCCGCCCCACCAGCACCCGGGCAATGAGCACCTTGCGCTGCTCGCCGCCCGAGATCTCGCTGTATCCCCCGCCCGCCAACGGGGCCAATCCCAGCCGCTCCAGCCATTCGTCCACGATCCGCCAATCGGCCCGCCGCAGCGGACGCAACATCCCGGCGCTGGCCGTTCGGCCGATGGCGACCACCTCGCGCACGGTCAGCGGCATCTCGCGGTCCGAGGGCAGAACCTGGGGCACCAGCCCGATGCGCCGCCGCAGACGGCCCAGGGCGCGAACACCCAAGCCGGCAATCCGCTGGCCGAGCACCTCGATGTCACCTTGAACGTGTGTCTGCATCCCCAAACAGCAACGCAGCAGCGTGCTCTTGCCGGACCCGTTCGGACCGAGCAGGCCCACCATCGCCCCCCGCTCGATCCGCAAGGCGTCGAGTTCCAGAATGGTTCGCCTTCCCGCCCGGACGGATACACCGGAAAACTGAACGGCCGCCTCGCTCATGATCGAAGCGCCTCCAGCAGACGCGTGACGTTCGCGGTCACCAGATCGGCAAACGCCGAACAGCCGCCGCCGGACGCCGGGAAGTTGTCGAACACCACCGTCGCCGCCCCGAACCGCTGGGCCAGGGCGTCCGCCAGGCGCCGGCCCTCGGGACGATTGGCCACCACGATCCGCACGTCGGCGTTCTTACCCTGATCGACCGCCTGGTTGATCTGGCCGATCGAGGCCGTGTCGGCACCGCTGAATTGGCCCACGACGTCGAGGCCCAGCCAGCGGCAAAAGCGATCCTGGTGGCTGCTGGCGATGACCGCCACGCCCGTCACGCCCGATAGGCGCTCCTGCTGGCGCGATGCCAGCTCGTCGAGTCGCGCCTCGACGCTCTCAAGCGTTTGCCGGGCGGCGTCGGCCGATACGAATCCCGCCGCCACCAGGGCATCGGCGGTCTGCCGGCAGGCCAAAAGATAGCTGGCCGGCTCACACAGCCCGCCCGCCGGGGCGATCTCGGTGATCCGCAATCCCTGGTCCGTTAGACTGCTCAGTTTCGCATCCAAGGAACTTTGGAAATCCATACGCAAAAGGACCCGCGCGCGGCGTAACTGGCGGACCTGGGAGGGGCGGATATCGAAGTGTCCGGGGCACATCCCCGGCTCGGCCAGCCGGATCACCGCGGCGGATTCCCCCAGAAAATCCCGCACGGTGCATTCCAGCAGCGAGTTGGTCACCGCCACGGCGTCGGCGGGCGCTTCCGCCGGTTCGCGGCAGCCTGCCATGAGGGCCGCCAGCAGGCAAAACGCAAAAGCGATCCCCGAACGGACCACACCGGCGTTGTTACCGCCGCCAGCGCTCTTCGCCGCGGGCAGGAAATTGCCTCTTCGGAATCCTCGCAACGTTACCCGATCCATGGCCGGCCTTCCTCAGGGCGTCCAAAAAAATCAAGCCCAACGGCCCCCCGGCGTTTGGTTGCCTCTGCCGCTTCTAACAGCTTCTTGTTCCGTTCCCTTTGCATGAACAGATCACGCCGCCAATTCACGCTTGACGCGAAGGTCATACTCGTGCTACGATTTTAAAAATAGTAATACCAACCGTGAAGCCAGGCAAGAGGAATTTTTAATGGGCTTACCCGATCCCCGCATAGCGTATTTCGATTCCCTGGCCGCCGGCTGGGACCAGCAAGAGCCCGGCAGCCGGGCGATGACCGACCAGTTGAGCGCGCACGCCGGCCTGCTGGCCCTGCGGCCCGGCCAGATGCTGCTGGAGGTGGGCTGCGGCACGGGCAAGACCACCGGCTGGCTGGCCGGGCAGGTGGCGCCGGGCCGGGTGACCGCCGTGGATTTCTCCCCGGCAATGATCGAACGGGCCCGGGCCAAAAACCTGGACGCCCGCTTTCTGTGCCTCGATGTCTGCCGGGACGAGCTGGACGAGGCGGCCTTCGACGTGGTTCTCTGCTTCCACAGCTTTCCTCACTTTCGGGACCCGGCGGCGGCGCTGGGCAATCTGGCCCGCTCGCTGCGGCCCGGCGGCCGGATCCTCATCATGCACCTGGCCGGCAGCGCGCACATCAACGCCTTTCACGCCGACCTGGACGGCCCCGTGCGCGGCGACGCCCTGCCATCCGCGGCGCGGTGGGATACCCTGCTGCGGCAATCAAGGCTCGCCCTGAAAGAACTGATCGACCAGGACAATCTGTTTTTCCTGGAAGCCGCTGTCGAATCCGATCCGGGAGAGACTCAGGAAAAATCATAAAACACGTCTTGAAGTCACCCGCCCGCGGGCGCAGTCAGAAAGACAAGGGAATCGATCTCTCCTGAACACATCCGGCGTTTCTGCCTTTCCCGGCCGTGACAATCATGCCCAACTGTGACAATTCTTGCCGGGAATGACGCCCATCGTCTCGGCTACGCCTATTGTTTTGTATCCAAATTACCATCTTGACAGGCCCCGCCGCTCCTGTTATAGTATGTACATCACCAATTATCCTGCGTCCGGCAGCATCGAGGTCAATTTTAGGAATCCGGTCCTGTCACCGGTCCGAATCAGCGGCGGCGGGATTGCATTTCATAGCATGGCTATGGGAGGTCGGACGATGAGACACGTCAAGCGAATGGTTCCGCTTGTCGTTGTTGCTTTACTCGGTACGACTTACGG
>JAFGFX010000044.1 GCA_016930855.1 Sedimentisphaerales bacterium
AATTTTTCCATCGTGGCCCACATCGATCACGGCAAGAGCACGCTCGCCGATCGGTTCCTGCAGCTTACCGGATCGGTCAGCGATCGGGATTTCCACGACCAACTGCTGGACGCGATGGACATCGAGCGGGAGCGGGGCATCACCATCAAGGCCTCGGCGGTGACCATGACCTACCGCCACCAGGTCGGCGACTACATGCTGAACCTGATCGACACGCCCGGGCATGTCGATTTCCATTATGAGGTGTCCCGGGCCATGGCGGCCTGTGAAGGGGCCCTGCTGGTGGTCGATGCGGCCCAGGGGGTACAGGCCCAGACCGTGGCCAACGCCTATCTGGCGCTGGAGCACAACCTGGAGATCATCCCGGTGATCAACAAGATCGACCTGCCGGCCGCCCAGGTGGATCTGGCCATCGAGCAGATCGAGCACGTCCTGGGCCTGCGGGGACCCGAGTGCTTTCTGATCAGCGCCAAGACGGGCCAGGGGGTGGCCGAACTGCTCGAGGCGATCGTCACGCTGCTGCCGCCGCCGGACGGGCACGACGGCGAACCGACCGCGGGGCTCGTCTTCGACAGCCACTTCGACGAGTATCGCGGGGTGATCTGCTACGTCCGGATCTTCGCCGGCCAGATCCGCCAAGGCCAGAAGATCCGGCTGCTGGCGGCGGGCCGGGACTACCAGGTCATCGAGCTGGGCAAGTTCACGCCCGGCATGACCCGGACCGACCGGCTCGGGGCCGGCGAGGTGGGATACATCATCGCCAACATCCGCCAATTGCGGGAGGTCACCATCGGCGAGACCATCACCGATCCGGCCCGGCCGGCGCAGCGGTCCCTGCCGGGCTACAAACATCCGACCCAGATGGTCTTTTCCGATTTCTATCCGGGCGCGGCCAACGAGTACCAGCGCCTGCGGACGGCGCTGGAAAAACTCCAGCTCAACGACGCCAGCTTCACCTATGTCGCCCAGAGTTCGCCGGTGCTGGGCTTCGGATTCCGCTGCGGATTCTTGGGCCTGCTGCACATGGAGATCATCCAGGAGCGGCTGGAACGCGAAAACGACCTGGAGGTGGTCCAGACCGCCCCCACGGTCAGCTACGAGATCGTCACCACGGCCGGCGAGATCGTCCGGATCGACAGCCCCGCCCAACTGCCAAGTTCGACCCAGATCGCCGAATGGCGCGAGCCGATGGTCCGCCTGGAAGTGATCCTGCCGACCGACGCCATCGGGGCCCTGATGGAACTGGCCGAGCAGCGGCGCTGCCGGGTGGTCAAGACGGACTATCTGAGCCCCACGCGGATCATGCTGGAATTCCAGGCGCCGCTGGCGGAGATCGTCTACGATTTTTACGACCAGCTCAAGGGGCTCAGCCACGGCTACGGCACGATGGACTACGAGTTCCGGGGCTTCGAGGCCAGCGATCTGATCAAGATCGACATCCTGGTCAACAAGACGCCGGTGGACGCCCTCTCGCTGATCGTGCATCGCAGCCGGGCGGACATCCGGGGCCGCAAGCTCATCCAGCGGCTGGCCAAGACCATCCCCCGCCATCAGTTTGAAATCCCCCTGCAGGTCGCCGTGGGCGGCAAGATCATCGCCCGCGAAACCATCAAGGCCTTCCGCAAGGACGTGACCGCCAAGCTGTACGGCGGCGACGTGACCCGAAAGATGAAGCTGCTGCAGAAACAGAAGGAGGGAAAGAAGCGCATGAAATCGGTGGGGAACGTGCAGATTCCCCAGGAGGCGTTCATGAGCGTGCTGGAAAATTCCTAAGGGCGTCTCGTATAATCGATGCGACCGGCCAAACCAGGGCGGTTTTCCCATGGGCCGTTAGTCTTGTTAAAGGTGTAAAAGCAGGACCGATCGATAGGAGCCGTAACATGATAGGGATCAAACGTTTCGTTTCGGCGCGGCTGCGCCGCTGCCGGCAGGCGATGAAGCACAAGCAACTGGACACGCTGATCGTCCTGGATCCGGCGGACGTCCGCTATCTGACCGGATTCTCCGGCGACGACAGCGTGCTGATCGTCACCCGGACCCGCAGCAAACTGGTGACCGACAGCCGCTACCTGCTGCAGGTCCGCCAGGAATGTCCGGGCCTGCCGCTGGCCCTGCGCCAGGGCGCCATGGAGCCGGCCGTCGCCCAGGCCCTGGGCCGGCCCGCCGCCGGCAAGGCGGTCCGCGTCGGCATCGAATCGGAAAAGGCCACCGTCGGCCAACACCGCCGCTACCGCCGGGCGATCGGCAGGAACCTGCGGGTTGTCGAATCGCTGGCAGCGCCCCTGCGGCAGACCAAGGACGATTGGGAAGTCGCCCAGACCCGCCGGGCGATCCGCATCGCCGAAGAGGCCATCGGGGCCCTGCTGGCCGACAACTACCTGGATCGAACCGAGCGGGAGCTGGCCGCCCGCCTGGAGTACGAGATGTCTTGCCGGGAAAGCTCGGGGCCGGCCTTCCCCAGCATCGTGGCCGTGGCCGCCCACGCGGCCCAGCCGCACGCGATCCCCGGGCGGATCCGCTGGCGCCGGAATCAGCCGATCCTGTTCGACTGGGGCGCCACCGTCGCCGGCTACAGAAGCGACTTGACACGCTGTTTCGTGGCCGGTAGAATCCGGCCTGTTTTTGCCGAGGCGTATCAATGGGTGCTGGAAGCGCAACTGGCCGCCATTGAAGAAGTTAAAGATGGCGCCACCCTCAAGCAGGTGGATGCCGCCGCCCGTAACGTGCTGCAAAAGAGCCCCTGGCCGGTCTACGGACACGGCACCGGGCACGGGCTGGGGCTGTATATACACGAAGATCCTTTCCTGAACGAACGGGCAGGGGGCCTCTTGCGCGACGGCATGATCATCACGATCGAGCCGGGACTGTACCTGGCGGGGAAATTCGGCATCCGCATCGAGGACGACGTGTTGGTGACGGGCCGCGGGGCCAGGGTGCTCAGCCGCCTGGCCAAGGACCTCGATTCGGTCCGCCGGTAGACGCGCGGGCGAGGAGAGCGGCAAGCAGTCGGGCCCCAGCGAAAGGGACGGCGTCAGACGAGCCGGCGGCAAGCAGTCAGGCCGCGACGAAAGGCCGGCGGCGGATTAACCGGACCCGAGAGAAAATAAGTCAGGTGAAGCATGGAACTGGACAAGGTCAGAGAGCTGATCGATATGATGAAGGCCAACGATCTGAACGAGTTGGAGATCGTGGATGGTCAAATCCGCATCGTGTTGAAGCGCGGCAGCGCCCAGCCGGTTGCCCAGGTGGTCGCCCAGCCCGTGGCCCTGACCGCTACGGAGTCCCTGCCGGTCGGCCCGCCGCGACCGGCGCCAGCCCCCGAAGCCACCGCGGCGGCCGCCGAGGACAAGCCAAAACTGGTGGAGATCATCTCCCCGATCGTCGGCACCTTCTACGCCGCCCCCAGCCCCAACGCCGAGCCCTTCGTCGAGGTGGATTCGCCCGTGGAGGAAAACAACGTCGTCTGCATTATTGAGGCGATGAAGGTCATGAACGAAATCAAGAGCGGCGTGGCCGGCACCGTCCGCAAGGTGCTGGTGGCCAACGGCTCGGCCGTGGAGTACGGCCAGGCGCTGTTTCTGGTCGAACCGAAATAGACCCCAGCAAAGGAATCAACCGAACCGTCCATGTTTTCCCGCATCCTCATAGCCAACCGGGGGGAAATCGCCCAGCGCATCATCCGGGCCTGCCGGGAGATGGGCGTCCAGACGGTGGCCGTTTACTCCGAGGCGGACCGCCACGCCCGCTACCTGCCGCTGGCGGACGAGACGATCTGCATCGGCCCGGCGGATCCGGCGGAGAGCTACCTGAACATCCCCCGGATCATCAGCGCCGCCGAGATCACCAACGTCGAGGCGATCCATCCCGGCTACGGCTTTCTGGCGGAGAGCGCCCAGTTCGCCGAGATCTGCCGCGACTGCAAGATCCAGTTCATCGGGCCGGATCCCGAGTCGATGCGGGTGCTGGGCGACAAGGTCGAGGCCCGCAAGCTGGCCGCCCGGGCCAAGGTCCCGATCGCGCCGGGCTCCGAGGAGTCGGTGCCCACCGAGGACGAGGCGGCCCGGCTGGCCGCCCAGATCGGCTACCCGGTGATCCTGAAGGCCGCCGCCGGCGGCGGCGGCCGCGGCATGCGGATCGCCCACAACGAGATGTCCCTGCGGGTGGCGTTTCACAGCGCCCAGACCGAGGCGGCCAGCGCCTTCAAGAAATCCGACGTCTACCTGGAAAAATACCTCGAACAGGCCCGCCACGTGGAGGTGCAGATCCTGGCGGACCGGGCGGGCAACGCCATCCACCTCTGGGAGCGGGATTGCAGCCTGCAGCGCCGCCACCAGAAGCTGATCGAGGAGACGCCCAGTCCGGCCCTGAAGGCCGACCTGCGGGACCAGCTCTGCAAGGCGGCCCTGCGGCTGGCCAAGGCGGCCAACTACGTCAACGCCGGGACCGTGGAATTCCTGCTGGACAAGGATCAGAAATTCTACTTCAGCGAGGCCAACACGCGGATCCAGGTCGAGCATCCGGTCACCGAGCTGGTCACGGGCGTGGACCTGGTGCAGTGGCAGCTGCGGATCGCCTCGGGCGAACCGATCAAGCTGCGGCAGAAGGACATCGGCCAGAACGGCGCCGCGATCGAATGCCGCATCAACGCCGAGGATCCCGCCAACGGCTTTTCCCCCTGCCCCGGCCGCATCGAGCGGTTCTTCGCCCCGGGCGGACCCGGCGTGCGCCTGGACTGCCACGTGCACGCCGGCTACGAGATCTCGTCCCGCTACGACTCGCTGATCGGAAAGCTGATCGTGCACCGGCGGACGCGGGCCGAGGCGATCGCCTGCATGAAGCGGGCCCTGGAAGAGTTTGAAATCGGTCCGATCAAGACGACGATCCCCCTCTACCTGGAGATCATGTCGCATCGGCAATTTGTAAAAGGACATGTGGACACAGGATTTATCGAACGAACATGGTGACAGTTGCATGACTACGAAACTTAAGGGAAATGCCGTGGTGGGCCAGTCCGGCGGCCCGACCGGAGTGATCAATCAGTCGTTGGTGGGCGTCATCGAGGAGGTGTGCGAGCAGGAATGCATCCAGGACCTGCTCGGGGCGGTGCACGGCGTGCGCGGCATCGTCAAGGAGGACTTCGTCGACCTCAAGAAACTCAGCCGGCACGACCGGGAGGACATCGCCCGGACCCCCTCGGCGGCCCTGGGCTCGACCCGGGACAAGCCCGACGAGGAGTACTGCGGCCGGATCTTCGAGGCCTTCCGCAAACGCAACGTCCGCTACTTCTTCTACATCGGCGGCAATGACTCGGCCAACACGGCGCACATCGTCAACATGATGGCCCAGCAGGCCGGCTACGAGCTCAAGGTCTTCCACGTGCCCAAGACCATCGACAACGACCTGCTGATCACCGACCACTGCCCGGGATACGGCACCGCCGCGACCTTCGTCGCCCACGCCCTCATCGGCGACGACCTGGACAACCGCTCGCTGGGCGGGATCAAGATCGACATCGTCATGGGGCGGGACGCCGGATTCCTGGCCGCCTCGGCCATGCTGGCCCACCGCCGCGACGACGACGGGCCCCACCTGATCTACGTGCCGGAGCGGCCGGTGACCATGGAGCAATTCGTCGACGACGTCGCCGCCGTCTACGACAAGCACCACCGCTGCCTGGCCGTGGTCAGCGAGGGCATCCGGGACACCACCAACAGCCTCTGGGCCAAAAACATCCTGCAACATCTGGAGGCGGACGACCACGGCAACGTGCAGTTGAGCGGCACCGGGGCCCTGGCCGACTACCTGATCATGAAGCTGCGGGAAAAGATGCCCACGGCGCGGATGCGGGCGGACACCTTCGGCTACCTCCAGCGGAGCTTTCCCGGCCTGATCAGCCCCACGGACGCCTACGAGGCCCGCTACTGCGGCCGCATGGCCGTCTTCTACGCCTCCGGACCCTATACCTCCGGCAGCGTCTGCATGCAACGGTTCGGCAAGGGCGACCGCTACCGCGTCGACACCTTCATCACCACGCTGGCCTCGGTCGCCGCCGGGACCAAGTCCCTGCCGGCCGAGTTCATCAACGAGGCGGGCAACAATATCCGCCCGAGCTTTTACGACTACGTCAGCCCCCTGGTGGCCCCCCTGCCGGAGGTGGGCTACATCGAAGGGCGTCTAACAAAATGAAGGCAAATGGCCCCGCCCGGGCGGCTGAATGTCTCGGTCGCTCATGATGTTAGAAATTACAAAAAACGGAAGATCCATGGTCGACCACTTTCACTATCGCCATCAGGAATTGTACGCCGAGCAGGTCCCGGTCGCCGCGATCGCCGACCAGGCGGCCACGCCCGTATACATCTACAGCGCCGCCACCTTCCGGGAGCACTATCGGCGGCTCCAGCAGGCCTTCGCCGAATGCGCCCCGCTGATCTGCTACTCGGTCAAAAGCTGCGGCAACGTGCATATCCTCCGGATGCTGGCCGAACTGGGCAGCGGCTTCGACGTGGTCAGCGGCGGGGAACTCTACCGCGTGCTCCAGGCCGGCGGCCCGGCCGGCCGGGTGGTCTATGCCGGCGTCGGCAAGACCCAATCCGAGATCCTCCAGGCCATGGAGGCGGGCATCGCCTGTTTCAATATCGAATCGGAGGCGGAGCTGGAGGCCGTCGGCGCCCTGGCCGCCGGGCGCAAGCAAACCGTTCGGGCCGCCCTGCGCGTCAATCCGGACGTCGATCCCCGCACCCACCGCCATACCAGCACGGGTCAAAAAGAGACCAAGTTCGGCGTGGATATCGAGCGGGCCCGGCAGGTCTTCGCCCGCTACGGCCGCCAGCCGCACCTGAGCCTGACCGGGATCCACCTCCACATCGGCTCGCCCATCAACAGCACCGAGCCCTACGTGCAGGCGGTAAAAAAGGTCCTGGATCTGATTGCCGAGCTGCGCCGGGAAGGGATCGCCATCGAGACCCTGAATATCGGCGGCGGCTTCGGCGCCGACTACACCACCGGCCAGGCCCCGGCCGCCGACCTCTACGCCGAGGCCCTGATCCCCCTGCTGCGGGGACAGGATCTGGAGCTGATCCTGGAACCGGGCCGATCCATCAGTGCCAATGCCGGCATCTTCGTCACGCGGCTGCTGTACCTCAAGCAGGGCGGCGAGAAAACCTTCGCCATCGTGGACGGCGCCATGAACGACTTGATCCGGCCGGTCCTCTACGACGCCTTCCATTTCCTCTGGCCGACCGCGGTCTCTCCGGACCACGTCATAACCAATCGCTGCCGCGAACCGGACCTGCCGGGCTTGCGGCCCTATGACGTGGTGGGGCCGATCTGCGAGACCGGGGACTGCCTGGCCAAGGACCGCCTGCTGCCGCCGCTAAAGCCCGGGGACCTGCTGGCCGTCTTCACGGCCGGGGCGTACGGCTTTGTCATGAGCAGCCAATACAACAGCCGGCCCCGGGCCGCCGAGGTGCTGGTGGACTCCGACCGCTTCGAGATCATCCGCCGGCGGGAGACGTACGGCGACCTGATCGCCCACGAGATTGCCTGAGCGACCTACCCGGCCCCACCGGGGGCGATTCTTCGACGACAGGACCCAAATGGCGCGCCGCGCCGAGCGGTTGTGGGGACGGCTATTCGGCCGCTGGGCCCCGGCCGGCGAGCTGGGCGAAGGCGATGATCTTGTACACCAGGCGGGCCGCGGTCACCTCGGTGACGGATTGATCCGGCAGCGGCATCACCTCGACCATGTCGGCGCCGACAAGGGTGCGATTGCGCCCTACGTTCTCCAGGACATTCAGCGCCTCGCGGTAGGCCAGGCCGCCCGGCTCCGGGGTGCCGGTGCCCGGGGCGATCGAAGGATCCAGCCCGTCGATGTCGAAGGTGATATACACCGGTTCACCTAGCGCGGCCAGGATCGCCCGAATCGAATCCGCCGGCCGCCGGCGGAGATGGTCGGGGCCGATGATCGCGAGGCCCTGCTCCCGGATCAACTCGAACTCCTCCCGGCAGTAACTGCGGACCCCGACCGAGACCGCCCGAATACCCCATTCATGCACCCGCCGCATGACGCAGCCGTGATTCAAGGGGCTGTCGTGATACGACGCCCGCAGATCGGCGTGGGCGTCGAAATGCAGGACGCTCAGATCCGGATACCGCCGCCGGACGGCCCGGATCAGGGCCAGGCTCACCGAGTGATCGCCGCCCAGGCCGATGGGGATCTGGGCGGCATCCACCACGCCGCGGGCGGCGGCGTAGATCTTTTCCTGCACCGCCTCGACCGTCTCGTCGCCTTGGGCCACGTGGGGGTGGGTGTAGATCCCGGCGGCGAAAAACTGATCGGCCAGCTGCTCGTCGAAATCCTCGATCTGACTGGAGGCCTCCAGGATCGCATCGGGACCGCGGCAACAGCCCTTGCGGTAGGTGGCCGTGCCGTCGAAGGCGATCGGCAGGATCACGAACCGCGCGGTCTGCCGCTGGGCGTACGCCTCAGGAATCTTCAGGAAGGCATTGCCCGGCCACTGTTTGTTCATGTTCGGCGTTCCGGGATAAAGACGGCCGCCGCCACCACGGTGGTCCATTCGCCTTCATGTTTCGCGTCGGCGACCTGGACCTCGGCCCGGGTGGTGACGATCTTGCCGCTCATGCGGTAGATCTCCTTGCGCTCGTCGTAGGCCTTGTTCGGATCGAACTCGATGCCCAGCGTGGTCGCCAGCATGGTGGCGGCCATGTCCTCGACCAGATTGGAGACCTCCTTGGCGGTTTTTCCGTAGCCGTGGAATTCGGAGATGTAGCCGTAATTGTCCCCCACCGCCGGCACCGCCAGGCCGACCCCGGCGCAGCAGCGCCGTCCCGGCTCGTCGGTCTCCGACCGGGCCATCACCACATGGGTGATCTCGCCGGCCTGCAACTTCTGGACGCCCCGGGTGCAGGGGATGATCTTGCAGCCGGCCGGGAAGATGCTGCTGACGCTCACCAGATTGCAGATGGCAATCCCGGCATCCCGCAGGGCCCCCTCAAACGACTGGAGCTTCAGACGGTGCCGGCCTACCCCTCGAGTAAAAAATATCTCTTTCGGTATCATGATCGATGGTTTCCCTCCTGTAGAATGATTTGGTCCTGTATCGTTGGCCACTGTTGCATCAATTGCCGCAGCGCCCGGCCGCGATGCGAGATCGCATTCTTCTCGGCCGGGGCCAGTTGGGCGGCGGTCCGGCCCCGGTCCGGCAGGAAAAAGACCGGATCGTAGCCGAAGCCGTTCGCGCCCCGGGCCTGCCGCAGGATCCGACCCGGCCAGATCCCCTGCACCTCCAGAATCACCCGCTCGGGACTGTGCAGGCACAGGCAGCAGCAAAAACGCCCCTGCCGCCGGTCGTCCGGCACCTCGGCCAGCATCTCCAGCAGGGCCCGGACGTTGGCCCGGTCCTGCTCGGCGCGGTCCCGGCAGCCCTCGCCCGCCAGGCGGGCCGAACGCACGCCCGGCAATCCCCCCAGGGCCTCGACCTCCAAGCCGGAATCGTCGGCCAGCACCCAGCGGGCCAGGTGCCGGCTGTAATACCGCGCCTTGTGACGGGCGTTTTGGGCGAACGTCGCCCCTTCTTCCGGCGCCTCCGGCAGGTCCGCAAACTCCGACAAACCCTGCACCACGACCGGTTGACCCTCGAACAGTTGCCGCAGCTCGGCCAATTTGCCCGGATTGGTCGTCGCCACCACGATGTTCGCCCGCCGTATCGCCATGGTCAACCGCCGTCCCTCGCCACGATGTCCTGGCCGGCCGCGCCGGCGCCATCGCAAAAATCGCCTTGTGCCTCATCGGCAACGCCGCCGCCCCCGGCCCGGCTCCGCCGAGCAACGGCCGCTCAGCGCATATCCGCGGTCTGGGCCAGCACATCGATAAAGCGCGGCAGCCGCGGGACCCGCACCCGCCTGCCGTTCTTATCCCGGGCGATATCATATATCCGCTGGCCGTTCTCGTGATACTGGTATTTTTTTCTCAGGGCGTTGACCAGCGGCGAGAGCGAGTTGTGCACCTGCCCGTCGTCGCCCGAGCGCTGAAAGATGGTCGGCGGCAGGCATTCGACGTAGACCCAGGACGCCTGGGGCCCGTGCAAAAAGTAGGCCTGCTTGCCCTCGGCCCGCAGATTCCTGACGGCCTGCACGGCGTCGGCCTTGCGATTGAAGTATCCCTTTTCGGGCACGTTAAAGAACACGGCCATCTCCAGCGTATAGCTGCAGCCGCTAAAGGGCAGGTTCCACTCCTGGGGGGCCGGCGGGTCCGGCTGGGGCAGCTCCCGCAGGTAACTGAACTGCAGATTGCTCGGGCCCAGGCCCAACTGGGAATACAGCGAGCGAACCCGCTCCAGCTCCCTTTCGGCCTTGTCGATATCGTCGAAATGCCCGTAATTGACCGTCAGGCGGCCCTGCTCGAATTCCATCCAGACGTCGTCGCTGCCCAGCAGGCTGCGGGCCCGCACCTGGAGGCTGCCGGCCAGCTGGTTGCGGTCTTCCTGGATATACTGGGCCAGCACGACCGTAAACTGCACCCGGCCGGCCGCCGATCCGGCGGCCGGTCCCACGCCCAGGATGCCGCCGGCGCCACCGCCGGAACCGCAGCCGGTCCCCCATGCCAGTATCCATACGAGCAGCCCTGTCATCCACAGGATCGCTGCACCTTGGCGATGCTCTTCTGATGATACACTCACACCAACTCCTACTCGGCCCGCAGGCAGCGGCGCTGTTCCTGGAGAATCTGGCGGATGCCGCGCCGGGCCAGACGCAGCATCTTGGCCAATTGCGCGTCCGTGAAGGCCTGCCCCTCGGCGCAGCCCTGGATCTCCACGAAGCGGTCCTGATCCGTCATGGCGACGTTCATGTCCACCGCGGCCCGGCTGTCGAGATCATAATCCAGATCCAGCACGACCTTTCCCTGGACGATGCCCACGCTGACCGCGCCGACGGCGCCGGTCAGCGGATCGTCCTCGATCCAGCCCTGCCGCCGGGCGAAGCGGACCGCCTGGGCCAGGGCCAGGTATCCGCCGTTGATGGCGGCCGTGCGGGTGCCCCCGTCCGCCTGCAGGACATCGCAATCCACATAGACAGTATGGCAGCCCAGCCGGCGAAAATCCACCACTGACCGCAGGACCCTGCCGATCATCCGCTGGATCTCGGTGCCCCGCCCGTCGGTGTGAGACAACCGATTCCGCGGCCGGCGGGGGCTGGTCGAGGCCGGCAGCATGCTGTACTCGGCCGTGAGCCAGCCCAACTGCTCCTTCTCCCGCCAGCGGGGCAGTTCCTTGACGAAACTGGCGGTGCACAACACCCGCGTTCGGCCCATTTCCATGAGCACCGAACCGGCGGCGGATTCCACGATTCCCCGCCGGATGCG
>JAFGFX010000306.1 GCA_016930855.1 Sedimentisphaerales bacterium
CTGTCGACAACGCAGGTCGATCTGGCGGGATACGGCTCCATGCCGGTCCAGTTGGCGTACCGGGTGCCCTCGCGGGGGAACCAGTGGACCTGTTATCTGCGGGCCACGGTTCTCGATGAAACGGGATTTTCGACCTGGTCCTCGCTGACCCTGCGCCGGGGGGCCGCCCCGGCCGAATCGCCCTTGAGCATGCCCATCGAGCTGGAACCCTACCGGCACGAAAACGAGCAGTTTGGGTATCTGCCGGCGTATCCTTGTAACAACCAGGTCTATTTCGATCGTGACAACCGGCCCTTTGTCGTGGCCAGCGACGGCGTGTTCTCCCGGCGGGAGGCGGCCTGGATCAAGACGACCGCGGCGCGTCGTAGCGATACGGGCGGGACCATCTCGATCCGGCCGTTGGGTGCCAAGGTCGCCTTTGACCGGGACAACGACGTGTATGTCTTGGCTCGGGACAAGGCGACGACCGTCCTTCTGCATTCCGCCGACGGGGGCGAAACGTTCACTGCCTGGCCCGTTCCCGGGTCGGGCCAGTTCGACATGGAGCAGTTTTCCGGGCACAACCGGCCCAGCGGCCCTCCTGCCCTGGCGCGTTTCCGCCAGACGGCAAGGGATCCGAAGCGGATCTGGCGCCGCATCCACGACCTCGATCTGATCCTGCCGACCAAGGGGCCCGACGGGGTGATCGTCATGGGCGATCCCCTGGCCGTCTCGAAACAATGCATCGGGCTTTCCGCTCATTCGGGAATCCCCTCCACCCTCGTCTCGCGCTTGGACAAGGTGCATGTCACCTGGGGCGAGGCGACGGACCCGGCCGAGAAGGTCCCGGGCGTCCCGACGTACGTGGCAACCTATTGCCGCTCCACCGGCACACTCGATGCGCCTGTTCTGGTCGGGTATGGTCCCCCGGCGAACGATGTGCATAATTCCCCCTGCCTGACCATGGATAGTGAGGGCTATCTCCACGTGCTGATCGGCACGCATGGCCGCACCTTCCGGTACGCCCGGTCCCTGTCGTCCAATCGTGCCGGTGGCGGCTGGACGGCGGCCGTGGATATCGGCCCGGGGCTTCGCCAAACCTATGTCGGCATGGTCTGCGGCCCCGATGATACCCTGCATCTGGTGTTTCGATTATGGCTCAACGACGACAAGTATTTCCCGGCGGGCTCTTACGCCACTTTGGCGTACATGAGCAAGCCTCCGGGAGGGAGATGGTCCGATGCCCGCCCCCTGGTTGTCGCCCCGTTCCCGGAGTACAGTGTTTTCTACCATCGCCTGACCATCGACCGCCAGGGTGCCTTGTTCCTTTCCTACGACTACTGGTCGACGTATTGGTTCTATCGCACCGATCATCGGCCAAGCCGCCGAGCCCTCCTGATGTCGCCCGACGGCGGGGCGACCTGGAAACTCGCGTCGGCGGACGAGTTCCGCTAATTGCTACACGTTGATGGTATCCGCCCGGGGCGGTCGGGGATTCACACTATCGGCCGACACGCGATGGCCGGCGGAATCGGCCAGTCCGAGCCGGCAACCGGCGCCGCCGAAAAAATGCATTGAACGGTCGCGCGACGATGATATACTCGACGGATAAGGGACGGATCCGAAATGGACATGCAATGGCCAAGGGAGAAATATCATGGGTAAAAAAATACGGAGAACCGTTTTTTGCCGGTCGAAGATGGGTTTCATCCTCTACTGCCTGTCGGTGGCTCTTTTCTTGGCGCCGTGCCTCTCGGCGGCCAACGCGGGCGAACGTATCGAATTGCAGCGCGATGACCAGGCGGGGCAGTTGAACGTGACGATGGACGGCCGGCAGATACTGGCCTACCAGTACGGTTCCTTGCTCGATCTGCCGCACTACTGGCCGCTGCTCAGCCCGTCCGGCAGGAACATGCTCACCCAGATGGCCGAGCCCTACCCGCACCATCGGTCCCTGTGGTTTGCCGACACCATCCGGTTTCCGGGCGGCAAGACCGCCAGCTTCTACAACGCCCTCTATACCGGCACCGGGGGCAACCAAAATCCGTTCAAGCCCTACCGTGCCCCCTTCGGCTGTCATGTCGCGCATACGGGTTTCCAGACGCTCAAGACGGACGGCGACGAGGCCGTGATCGAATCGACGCTCGTCTGGACAGGCGATAATGACCAGCCGATGCTGGATGAGCAGCGCACCGTGCGCATTCGCGCCTTTTCCCGGGGCGAATACCTGTTGGACATGACCTTCAAGCTTACCGCCGCCTACAACGACGTTGAGTTCGTCAGCGACAACGTGCACTACGCCTGGCCCTACATCCGCCTGAACAAGACCTTCAACGGTCAGGACGGCGGCGGCGTCATCACCAGCGATGGGGGAAACCAGGGTCAAAAGGCCACGGATGGGCAGGTCGCCAAATGGATCGACTATTCCCGGGATACCGAGGGCATGGCGGTCTTTCAATGGCCGGACGGCCAGGACCATCGCTGGCTGACCCGGGAGTACGGCTGCTTCGGGCCCCGGCGGCCCGATGAGACCAGCGGCAGGCCCTTCACCCTGAAGAAGGGACGATCAATCGGCCAGCGCGTCGGGATCCTGGTCCATACCGGCAACGTCACGTCCGGCCGCATCACGGAGCGGTACCGGCAGTACATCGAAGGAAAATTGTAGCGGAGATGTCCTGCGTCATCCCGGCAAGGCCGTTTCCTAACCTCGTCAACCGGCGATAGCGGCGGTACGGGCGACCTTCGGGCCAGGGTGTCAAACGGCCTCTGGCGAACGGCCGGGGCGGCGGTCACGTCTTCGCGCGGAATTGATTCGGCGTCATCCCCAGGTGTTTCTTGAAGATGCGGTGGAAGAAATAGACGTCGCTGAAGCCGACGCGGCTGGCAATCTCGTTGCACCGAAGCGGGGTGGTTTTCAAGAGGGTCTTGGCGGCTTCGATCCGGATCGTTTGCTGGTAGGCCAGCGGGGGAATGTCAAACATCTCCTTGAACGCCCGAAAGAAGTATCCCCGGGAAAATCCCGCCAATTTGGCCAGCTCGTCGATGGTCAGCGATTTGTAATAGTGTTCCTCGATGTAATCCTTGACCCGTTCGAACCGATCGTTCCCGCGTTGCTCCTTTCGGGCCAATACGGCGTTCTCCACCAGGAAGCCGAATATTTTGGTCAGCTCGTTGTGCGCATGAAACATGGAAAACCGGTGGGTGCTGTTGAGATGATCCGTCAGGGTCAAAAACAGGTTCCGCAGTATCTGCACTTGGTCCAGGGAGAAATGCAATTGGGGAACCAGAAGCACCTCCGTGCCGGCGTGCAGTTCCAGCAGTTTGTCAAACGGGATTTTCAAATATTTATTGCTGGTGTTCACATAGGAAAACGTGATCTCGGAATACACGGCCTTGCCCCAGCGGGAGACGAAATCGTGCCGCAGCCCCGGATACGTCAGGACGCAGGTGCCCGGCGTGGCCGGGTAAAAAATGCCGTTTTGGGAGTAGTTTCCCCGCCCCTTGGTGTACAGCACGATGTGGTAGTAGTCGTGTTGATGCTCGACGAAGGTCTTCCGGCTGCCCACGGGTCGGTCCTGGTCGATGGTGGTGTGCCAGAACAGGGGGGTGTACTGGTCGTCGTCCCAGAAGAGCGAGGACACGTGCGGTTTGGCGTCGGGTTTTTTAATGCGGACGAAACGTATCATGGGTCACTATCGTACAATATAAAGTGATAATCATACATTGCGGCGGCCTGCCGGCAAGCATTATAATACATACTTAGTGAAGCACTGTCAATGGCAATATAACCCGGCCGCCCCTCGGCGGTCCGGGCCGGTGTCGTCGAAAGGTCTATGTCGTTACATGCAAAGCCGTTCCGATTTGGCCCTGCACGCGTGGAGAGGAATGCATGAACCAGCAGCAGTGGGATACGCTTTTGGAGGTCATACAGGGCAGGAGTCTGCCGGCGGTTCCGACGGGCTTTATCATCGACTGCCCCTGGCTTCCCGGGTGGTACGGCGTCGGCATGCTGGACTATTTCACCAGCGATGACTGCTGGTTCGCCGCGAACCGCAAGGCGATCGAGACCTTTCCCGACACGATGTTTCTGCCGGGATTCTGGGCCGAATACGGCATGTGCACGGAACCCAGCGCCTTCGGCTCCAGGTGCCGGTGGCATCCGGCCACGATGCCGCACGCCGAGAAGGTTCTGGCCGATCTGGCCCGCGTGGATTCGTTATCCAAGCCGGACGTGCGGACGGACGGGCTTCTGCCGTTTGTGATCAACCGACTGCGCCACACCCGGCCGCGCATCGAGGCCATGGGACATCGCATCAAGTTTGCCGTGGCCCGGGGCCCCCTGAACATCGCCTCGTTCCTGCACGGCACGACCGAGTTGATGATGGCGATGATGACGGATCCGGCCCGGTGCCACAAACTCATTGGGCTCGTCACGGACTTCCTGGTGGACTGGCTCCGCTACCAGAAGGAGGAATTTCCCAGCATCGAGGGAATCATGCTGCTGGATGACATCATCGGATTCGTGGGCGACCGGCAGTGCCGGGACTATGTGGTGCCGTATTTTACGAGGATCTTCGGGGCGTTCGACGCCAAGGTGAGGTTCCTGCACAACGACGCGAATGGCCTGGTGAGCACCCCTTACCTTGCCGGGATGGGCGTCAATCTCATCAATTACAGCTTCGAGCACAGCTTCAGCCAGTTGCAGGAAAAGACCGCCCAGCCCATCGCGATTCTGGGCAATATCCCCCCGCGGGATGTGTTGGCATCCGGGTCGCCGCAGGCCGTGCGGGAGGCGGTCGCCGACTCGGTCGCGGATCTGGGCGACCTGTCCCGGGTGATCCTGTCGTGCGGCGGCGGCATGCCCCCGGACGTGTCCACCGAAAACATCCAGGCGTTTATCCAGGCCGCGCGGGCGCTGGGCCCGGCGGGCAAAAAGAAAAAACCCGACGCGGAACGCAGGCGCATTGTTCCGGTTGCCGAGGAAGCGGATGCCTCGCCCAGCAAGCGGAAACGAACCATAACCGAACAAATGTAGGAATGAAAACCATGGACGTCAAAACTACATGTTCCCGCAAAGGCTTTACCCTGGTCGAACTGTTGATCGTGATCGGGATCATTTCGGTGCTGCTCTCGATCCTGGCCCCGGCGTTGCAGCTGGCCAAGCGGAAGGCGGCGACGGCGTCCTGTCTGGCGAACAACCGGAGCCTGGCGTACGGCTGGCACATGTATCAGGAGGAGAACAAGAGCCGGATCATGAGCGCGAACGACTGGGCCGTGGACGAGAACGGCAAATTCCTGGGGTGGATCGGCGTTGCCCGGCGGGAGGACGGAACCCTGCTCGGCTGCACCACGTATTACAACCCGCCCCAGCCTCCCGTCACCGACGAGGATGAAATCCGGGGCATCAAGGAGGGCCTCTTGTGGCCCTACCAAAAGGCCGCGGGCGTCTATCACTGCCCCGCCGACAACGTCCGCAAAAGCATGTATGACCAGACGGGGATCTTCGTCTCGTATTCGATCCCGGAGCGCCTCTTTGGGTGGGTGCGCTCCAGCGACTCGTATTACGACCGCCAAGTCAAGAAGCACGACAGCATCAGTTTTCCGGAAAGTCGGTACGTGTTCGTCGAGACCGCCGAAAACCGCAACTGGAACATGTCCCATCATTTCGTCATCGGCGAGCCCTGGAACCCGGACTGCAACGGGCGATGGTTCTGGTGGGGACCGATGGCCGTCAACCATGGCGACAGCAGCACCCTGGGATTCTGCGACGGGCACGCGAAACAGAGAATGTGGGTGGATGAGTACACCATCACGCGCGTGGACAAGCTCGGCCCCGGCGTGACGACCTACGGCATCAACGACCCCCCCTGCCCGCCGGACCAGACGGCGGATCTGGCGTATATGGCCCAGGGCTGGCCCTATCGAGAGTCGTATTGAGGCCAGGCAGGCAGCGCGGGTACGAAACACAAGGGTGAAGGGAAATCGAAGGCAAGCGAAGACTGTGGCCGAAGCGGAAAGGAGGTGTAAGTTCAATCATGCAGATCGGGTGCATGACATTCGGTTTAACAAGCTTACGGCCAACCGTTTGTAAAGGCGAAGGCAAGCGGTACATCCGTTCCGTTAACCTTATGGGAGGAACGAAGAGGAACAAGCACCTGAGGAAAACCTAAGGCGTATCTTTTGCCGGAACCGACCCGATGCGGCAGGAGGATGCGCGATTTGTCCATTGCTGTCGGCGGGTATCGCCGGCAGATTCAGGAGGAGCGAGGTCGGCCGGACGTCGGAGGCCTCGCCGGAACGTTTACCTTACAAAGGAGAATGACATGGCTACAGGAAAACGAACCAAGATCGTTTTGACCCTCGCCGCCGCGGCGATGGCAATCCTCGCCCTGGCGACCCCCTCGCCCGGTGCCGTTTTGAAGGTGGATTTTAATTCCACCAATCAGGATGGCGGGCCCCACAACCAGGCAGACTGGTCGGCTTATGATGCCGGTCATGAAGTGGCTGCTGACTTCAACACTAAACCTTACGACGGAATCACCGTGACGCCCACCTGGCCCAATACCACGGCGGC
>JAFGFX010000307.1 GCA_016930855.1 Sedimentisphaerales bacterium
GATCCCCTCGCCGAATCCCTCCGATCCCTGCGGATTGTCCTTGGGCGGCTCGGCGGGCGGCTGGACGGGCGGTGCCTCCTGCGCCGGCGGCGGGGTTGACGCCGGCGGCCCGCCGGCGGTCGCCTGGTCACCGCGCCGGCCGCGGGAGGCCCGACCGGACCGGTCGTCGTAATAATCGTCATCCGTTTCCATGTGCACCGGCTGATAGTCCGGGTGCTTGGACAGTTCCACCTCCTTGTGATAGGCCGCGATGATCTCCTCTTGAATGTATTCCCGCGCCGCCGAATTGATCGGATGGGCCACGTCCGCGTGCAGCTTCGTGCGGTTGGGCCGCCGCCGCGCCTGCTCGTCCGGCAGCTTGGCGCCGCACTCGTTGCAGAACTTCGCCCGCAGATGATTCTTCGAGCCGCACTTGGGACACCGATCCGTCAGCTTCCGCGACGGCATCGCCACGAAATACCCCTCGGCCCCCTCGATGATCTTCAAATCCCGGATCACGAACTGATTGTCGAAGGTCACCGAACAAAAGGCCTTAAGTCGATCGCTGCGGTTCTCCACCAGTTTGATGCGAATTTCCGAAATCTGCATGGTGTACCTCCGTGAAAGGGTTGCCCTGGTTGTGGAAACGCACTGTCCGGACCCGAGCAATCTCATCCCGACCGTGCAGTTGCCGTGCCCATTGGTTGACTTGTTCGCTGGAATCGGTGGCGGCGAACAGCGTCGAGCCGCTGCCCGAGAGTCCAAGCGGCGCGATCCCCGCCGCCTCCAGTTCGTCCCGCAGGCGGCGCAGGGACGCGAATTGCGCATAGCAGGCCTCCTCCAGGCTGTTGTTCGGCTGATCCAGCAATCCGTCCAGATCGCCCTGTTGCAGACAGTGCTCCACCTGTCCCAGCCGCTGCCGGGATTGATCCGGATGATACACGTAATGCTGATACACCTGGGCCGTGGATACCGACAGTTTCGGCATGATCAACAGGATAAAGCGGTCGCTGCGCAGGTCCAGCGGCTGGACGATCTGGCCGCGACCGGTGCACAAGGCGACCGGCCCGTAAAAAAAGAAGGGCACGTCCGAGCCGAGTTGGGCCCCCAGCTGGCTGAGGATCCGGCGGGGCAGGTCCAGTTTCCACAGCCGGTTCAGGCCCCAGAGACAGGCCGCCGCGTCGCTGCTGGCGCCGCCCAGGCCCGCGCCGGCCGGGATGTGCTTGTGCAGCAGGATCTGCACCCGCGGTCGCAGGCCCGCATGCTCGGCCAGCAGGCTGGCCGCCCGATACACCAGGTTTTCCGGGCCGTCGGGGCACGCCTCGCCCAGACAGCGCAGCGTGATCCCTTCGCTGTCCGTGCTGCACAGGTGCAGATCGTCGTAGAAATCCACGGTTGCCATCACCGTGTGCAGGTCGTGGTATCCATCCGGCTGACGGGAAAAGACCAGCAGGCTCAGGTTGATCTTGGCCGGCGCCGCGAGGGTAATGGCGCAATCGATGCCCCCCACAGACGGAAGCGCGGCATCCATGCCCGGATCCCTGTACAAGCGCTTAACCATAACCCTAGTTGCCTTAAAGACTTGCAGTTCCCATTCGACCGATTCGCGCTTGAAACGGGTCAAATATAGAGCTCTTGACAATGGTGTATGCCTCTATTATTCTACGGGACCGCGTTTGCCTGTCAAGCAAGTTCTTGACCGCGGGGAGGCGAATTTTCTATTCGGATCGCTCGCCGCGGTCGCTCGCCGCGACCGGCAATTCGACGCGGGCGCGGTTGGCTGGTTGACGCTCCCGCTGGTCGCTGCGCTTTGGCGAGGTGCGAATCACACTCATAGATCGCCGCGAGGTGGATTGGTCAGTTGACGTCTCATCCTGAGACTGCCCGGTTGGCAAGATAAGTAGCATCCATGATGCAGGCATGGCGAGGTGGCATATATTACTTGAATCCGAGACTATATTGAATCCGTGTAATCTGTGAAATCCGTGGTTTCAATTTCTTAATGGGGTGGATTGCTCCGACGGGAAAACGATAAATCGAATACAAAACACCTTTTCGCTTCGGGTCGAACCGAGGGGCATGCACGTAGTATATACGGGTATATGAGTATAAAGACATACCCGACCTGTCCGGACCGCATCGTCGGCTTGGCGGCCCACCCTAAAAGGATGCAGGGATAGACACCAAAGGAAGGACCCGAGAGGCCATGAAACCCGAAGAAGAATCCACCCGCGGCAAAGAGAATCCTTCGGCCCGACAGGGAAAGGCCCCTGCCGGCGACCGGCCCATGTCGCCCGTAACCGATTCGGATCAATGTGCTTGGGTGAGTCCTGGCGAAGGAGCCCCCGCCGGTGCCCCCGCCGGAGCGGTTGCCGGCCGACCGCCGTCGACGGTGGCCGGCTGGCAATTGCATCGGCGTCTCTATAATTGGGTGCTGCATTGGGCCAATACGCCCTACGGCGGCTGGGCCCTGTTTTTCCTGGCCTTCGCCGAGTCCAGTTTCTTTCCCGTGCCGCCGGACATCCTGCTGGCCCCGCTGACCCTGGGAAACCGCCGGCGCTGGGTCCGCTTCGCCCTGACCTGCTCGGTCGCCAGTGTCGTGGGTGGCGTTTGCGGCTATATGATCGGCATGTTCCTCTGGGATCACATCAGCGGCTGGGCCTACAGCCATCTGGCCTGGGCCGGCCTGACCGAGGAGAATTTCCATACCTTCCAGGGCTGGTACGATAGGTACGATTTTTGGATCGTGTTCACCTGCGGCTTCACGCCGCTGCCCTACAAGGTCTGCACCATTTCCGCGGGCATGGCGCGGATCCAGTTTGCCGGCTTCCTGATCGCCTCGACCTTGAGCCGTTCGGCCCGGTTCTTCATCGTGGCGGGACTGTTCTGGTGGTTCGGCCCAACCATCAAGCCCTTCATCGACCGGTATTTCAACTGGTTGTGCCTGCTGTTCGTCGTGCTGCTGGTGGGCGGATTCGCCCTGTTGAAATATGTCTAGGGTCCTGGGGATCTCCATTTCCTGCCTGTCGCACCGGGCGCGTCAAGTCGTCATTCGGCACCGGCGGCCGGCGGGCAAACGGCGACTGGAGGTCTTTGGGGTGGTTGAGGGGCTCCTGCCAGAGCGGATCGGGCTTTCGGGCGGCTGGTTCGGCATTTTTCCCCCTGGAAATCCGCCCCCATCCCCGTCCATCCCGGCGAAAAAGGGGCTTGCCAACGGAGGCGATTCGGCTACACTAGCCCCAGCGGGTAC
>JAFGFX010000308.1 GCA_016930855.1 Sedimentisphaerales bacterium
GCGACGAAGCTACAGGGGCTTAAGAGGCCCGGTCCTATGAATTCAAACACGTCAGGGCGGTACACTTTCGGGCGAAGAGCCAAAAATATCAATGCCAATAATCGAATGGGACCCACAATGTCCGGCGAACGAATCCCGGCCGCCGGAGGCGCCACCTTGGGTATTGTAATCCCTGCCACCGGTCGCGTCAATGGCGCAAGGTCCCCCCTCGGGGCGATCCAGCGGCCTTTGCCGGCGATCCGGCGGGGCCGGCCAAACCAGGCGGGTCCGAGAAATGTCGTTCCCGACCGCTCGGGACGGCCTGGCGTCCGATAACCGTCACGCCGGGCGACCGGCGACGCCGGTCGCCCCCTTGGCGGGACCCTCAGGGGGCCCGCATCGCGATCTTCTTCCTGCCGGTCGGCGGCAGGAAGAAATCCTTTTTCTCCAGGCCGCAGGCCCTCACGGCCTCCAGGCAGTACTCCAGCTCGCCGAGGTTCCGGTCGCCGTTGTTGGTGCCGAAGGCAAACTTGACCCCCGCCTGCTTGGCCCGCCGGATGAACGCCAGACTCGGCAGCCGGTAACGGGCGTTGATCTCGATGGCCACGTTATTTTGCACGGCCGCCCGGATGACCCGATCCATCCGCGCCTCGGTCCACAGGGCGTCGTACTGATCGGCGATCACCGCCGGCAGGAACGTCGGATTGACATAGATGTCGATCGGTTCCCGCCCGCAAATCCGCTCGATGGTTTCCACCAGCAGCTCCATGAACTCCTGGGGATCGCCGACATGCACCTCCTGGGGAATCCACAGCCGCATGCGGCGGCCCTGGCGATCGTGAAAGGTCATGGCGTCGGTGAACACGTAATCGAACCGGGCGATGGTGGCCGGCGAAAACATGTTCATCCACTCGCGCCCCTCCGCCTGCATGGCCCGAAAGACGGGCAGCCCTTCGAGGCTCTGGAAGAACTTCTCGGCGGCCGCGTCATCGGTCACCGCAAATCCCAGGCCGCAGTTGACCGCGATGCCGTAGGTGATGCCCGTGCGCCGCGCGTTTGCCAGGGCCTCGTCGATGGTCAGGCCGCCCTTCAGGTGCACGTGGTAATCCGTCAGGGGGATGTCGGCCGCCTGCCAGCGGCTGATCTGCCCCTGGTGCTCGATCTCGTCGGGGCTGCGGGTATCCGGCGGCCGCGGGGCGAAGGGCAGGGGCTTGACATAGATATTCTTGAAGAACACCTTGCTGCCCGGATCGTGGCCCTGCAGGGCGAACGTCCCGCTCGAGAGCCTCTTGCCGCGCCCTCGGCGACCCTGGCTGTCCGGCTCGAAATAATCGACCACCGTTAGGCCATTGATCCGGATCTGGACGCGGCGGCCCTCGATGACCAGGTGCAGGGTGAACCACTGCTCGTCGGGGATGCCGCTGGCGAAGAGATTGCGAATACCGTAGAGGCTGCCGGTCTTTTTCAGCTCGCGAAACCCCTCGGAGCCTATGTAGGAATTGTTGATCTGCACCTCGAAGCCCCGGTTCGGCCAGCCGTCCTGGCGGTACTGCGTGTGGAAATAGACCCCGGAGTTGGCCCGGGCAAAGGTCATCACGTCCACCTTCAGTTCCACGTTGGTGAAATCATGATCCTCGACGGGCCCATCGTAATACAGGTGGCTGCGTTCGCCCTGCACGACGATCTTGCCGTCCTGGACGCCAAACGTCTCGGCGTTCTCCCCGGCCCGCCAGCCGTCCAGCGACACGCCGTCGAACAGGCGAATCCAGCCGTCCGTGCCGGGCTCGTTATCGCCGGCAACCGCCACCGCGGCCAAAAAGAAACACACCCAACCAGTCATAACGAACCAAGAGATTCCCTTTTTCACCTCATACTCCTTGGGTTAGCGGCACGTTTGCCCTGGTACCAGCTCCAGCAACTGCCCGGGCCGTTCGATCCAGGCCTGGGCGCCGTTTTGTTCGAGTTCGTCGCGGTCGCGGAATCCCCAGCCGGCGCCGACGGCGAACAGGCCGGCCCGCCGGGCGGTCTGCATGTCCACGCCGGAATCGCCCACATACACGGCCCGGTCCGGCGAGACGCCCAAACGGGCCAAGACCGCCAACACGGACGTCGGATCGGGCTTCAAGGGGACATCGGGGATCTGGCCCTGCAGAATATCGAACAGGCCCTCGCCAAACAGGGCGCCCATCAGCGGCCGCAGGAAGCGGTCGGGCTTGTTGGACAGCACCGCCAGCTTGAGGCCGCGTTCCTTCAGGGCGGCCAGCAGGGGCTCGATGCCCGGATAAGGACGCGAGAAGACGCAGAAATGCCCGGCGTAGTAGTCCAACTGCATCTGCAAGACCGCTTCGAGCAAGTGCTGCTTGTCCGCCGCCAGCGAGCGCTGTATCAGGACGCGGTTGCCGTCGCCGACCCTGCGGCGATACGACTCGACGGGATGCCCTGGCTGTTGATACCGGCGCAGGGCGACATTGACGCTCCCGGCGATATCCCGCAGGGTATCGACCAGCGTTCCATCCAAATCGAAGACCACGGCCTGTTTACCATTCCTCACGGCCACCCTGCCTGTCGTCTTTGGAGACTTCCATTCTGCATATCTACCCCCCCTGCCCCCTATAAAAAAGCGCCGGTCCCGACGATCTCCGCCCGCCCGGATCGCCCCAAATAATTCCTCCCTACTCTTATCGGCCCGGCGCCCATGCCTTCGCCTGTATTCGTTAGTATATCGAACCGGCCGGAAGCCTTCAAGGTGCCGCCTGGTGGCCTTTTAGGGGCCGTCGGCCTCCGGCCGGGGGCCGATCTCTCCCTCCGGCCGCCGGGGCCATTTTTTTCCCTATCGTGCGGGCCCGACCGGGTGTCGAACAGATAGCACGGCCCGGAACTTTACAAAACGGATTGAACATTATACTGTATCCATACCGTTTTTTGCGTCTCCTGGTCACCGAAGCAGGGAAAGGATCTCGGCCATCATGAAACCATACCGCTTTTTGCCCCGATCCGTATGGGACTATCGCCGTTTTCTCTGGTGCATCCTGGCCGTCGGCCTGGCGGTCGGGTCGGCCGGCTGCGACTCGGCGAAGAAACACTACCAGAAAGGCAACCGCTATCTGGAACAGGGCCGCTACGATCAGGCGGTCACCGAACTGCAACAGGCCCTGGAAATCTGTCGGGATAAGGACGACGAGCCCTGCGGTCTCTACCAAGACCAACTGACGTACGCCCAGGGCCGCGCCGCCGAGGCCCACTACCGCCGGGCCCAGACGCTAGCGGCCGAGACCCGGCTGGATCAGGCCTTAGGGGCCCTCGATGACGCCCTGCGCTACGCGCCGCAGGAGCCGTCCTACCTGGCCCTGCGCCAGCAGATCCTCGCCGCAATGGAGCAGGCCGAGCAGCTTCGCCGCCAGGGGCTCGCCCAGGCGGATCTGGCCCAGTGGGACCAGGCCCTGGAAACCATACAGCAGGCCCTGGCCGCCTATAGCACGCTGCCGTCCGGCGCCCAGGACCTCCAGCGGATCAAGCAGCGGGCCCACGACCATTACCTGCGGCTGGCCCAGCAGCAGCTGGATATGGAGAACTGGCCGGACGCCCAGCAGCACGCCAACCAGGCTTTAATATACCTGCCCCAAAGCCGCGACGCCCAGGACATCTCGACGCAAATCTCCCAGCGCCGCCAGGCGATCGAGATGATCCGCCAGGCGCAGGACGAGCTAGCCGGCGGCGGCGATGCCCAGGGCATCCTGGACCGGCTCAATCAGGCCCGCCGGCTCTATCCCAATCACCCCGAGATCGACGGCCTGATCTTGCAGGCCAAGCGGCGGCTGCTCGAGCAGAACCTCCAGCAGGCCGAGCAGGCCCGGCAGCTCCAGCAATACCAGCAGGCCCTGCGGATCCTCCAGGACGCCGGCCGGACCCTGCCCGGCGACCTCCAGATCGCCCAGCGGCTGGAGGCCGTCCGGCAGGAGCTGGCCGGCTGGCATCTGGCCCACGCCCGCCAACGCCTGGCCGCGCGGCAGCCCGGCAATGCCCTGCTGGATCTGCTGCTGGCGCGGGAATACGCACCGTACGACTCTGCGGCGGCGGCGGATTTCGGCCGGGCGAAGTTGGCCCTGGCAGAGCAAATCAGCTATTCGATCGGATTTTTGGGCTTTCGCAGTTCCTGGCAGAATCGCCAGATCGCCAGCCGGCTGGAAGATCCCGTTCGCCAGTACCTGCACCGTATCCAGCATATCCCCGTCCGCCTCACCGATCGGGCGGCGCTGGGGCCGCTGCTGGGCGATATCGGCCTGGACGACTCCGAGCTCAACGCTACAGAGTTTCGCCTGAAACCCGGGCGGCTCTCCCAGGTGGACGGCCTGCTGATCGGACAGGTCGTTCAGCTGCGCCTGGCGACGGACAAGAAGGCCGAAAAGGGCCATGTCAGCCATCCAGCCGGCACGAAGATGGAGCCCAATCCGGAGTACCGCAGCGCCCAGGAACGGGTCAACGCCGCCCGCGGCCAACTGACTCGGGCCCGGGACAAACTCAAGGCGGCGCAAAAGGCGATGGCGTCCTTTCCTGTCCCGCCGCCGCCGAATGAGTCCCCGGCCCGTAAACGCCTGCGTCGCGAGGCCCGCCAGCGACTGGACCAGGCGGAAAAAGACGCCGCCGACGCCCTGCGGGACCTGAACCGCAGCGAAAAACAACTGGCCGACACCCCGCGCCGCATTTCGGTCCCCATCGTGGTCGAATGGCACTACCCCATCAGCCGCGTCACCCGGACCGCGACGATCGTCTGCTACCTCAAGCTGATCGACACGGCGTCCGGCGATATCCGGCTGGCCGAGGAGATAACCGGCCAGGCCTCGGGCAGCGACCTGACCGTGCCCGGCGATCCGATCCATCATGTCCCGGCCGATCCCCTGACGCTGCCCAGCGACGATTACCTGATCGACCAGGCGGCGCTGGCCTGCCTGGACCAGATCTACGTCCTGCTGGGGCGCACCCTGCGCGACAACGGCCGGCGCTTCGCGGCGCTGCATCGCCAGGCGCGTGACCAGGGCGATCCGGATGCCGCCGTGGAATACGCCCTGCTCTACCTGCTGGCCCGGCCGGTGGTGACCGCCCAGGCCGCCCTGCTGGTCGACTACCTGCACCAGGCGGCCCAACAGCGCAACCAGGGCGTCGCCATCGACCTGCGCCAGTCGCTGGGCGAGCATCTCTCGCTGCTGCGCCCCGCCGGCATGCTGCCGGCCGACCTGCGGCAGACCGAGGCGGGCATCCACGTGCATGCCCTGCAAAACTGCCCCATCCCGCCGGGCCTGCATCTTCCCTGCCGCCTCCACGCGGTGGACGGCATGCCCGCCGAAAGGCTGGCCGACCTCGAAGACATCCTGTCCGACCGGCCCGCCGGCCAGAGGGTCACCCTCCAGTTGGCAGGGCCCGATCGGTCCTACGATCTCGAGGTCCAGCTCGTGCCCGGGCGGCATTGAGAACCTCGGCGGCGTTGCGCGCAACGACACTACACCGGACGCAAGCGTAATTGCGGCGTGAAACGGCACTTGCATCGCGCCGTTACCTGCACCGGGCGCGGTTATCAGGGTATCACCCGACATCGATCGGCACGATCCAGGGCCGACCTGACGGTTGATTCGGCCGAATATATCGTGGACAAACCGGCACCTATCGGCTAGTCTTTTGCTCGCATGGAACGCACCGACAAACCACATTTCGAGACGGGATCCCGGGCGTTCACGCTGGTGGAGCTGCTGATCGTCATCGCCATCCTGGCGCTGCTGCTGACGCTGCTAATCCCGACATTGGAAAACGCCAAGCGCCAGTCCCTGGCGGTCGTCTGCCGCTCGAACGAAAAGCAATGGGGCCTGTTCTTCACGCTCTTCCTGCAGGAGAACCGCCAGAAATTCACCGGCCTGGGCTACCACAAGTGGATGGACGTGCTGGAGCCCTATTACGAAGCCACGCCGGACATCGTCTTCTGCCCGGCCGCCACGCTGACCGCCAGCCAGGGCGCGGACCCGGCGGTGGCCGCCTGGGAAGAAGAGGGCCGCAAAGGCAGTTACGGCACCAACTACTGGATTCGCGAGACGGCCTATCCCTACCTGCCGGCCACGTACCCGTCCAACGGCTGGTGGAAAACCTTCGACGTGCCCCAGGCGAACAGCGTACCGGTCCTGCTGGATGCCGCCCGGCCGTCGGGTCTGCCCTTGTACGACGATTTGCCCCCGGAATACGACGGCCAGACCTCCTCGTACGAGCAGATGCAGTGCATGCGCTATTTCTGCGTGAACCGCCACGCCGGTACGGTCAATGGCCTGTTCATGGACATGTCGGTTAGCCCCATCCCGCTGCGCGGACTCTGGCAGCTCCGCTGGCATCAACACTGGAATCCGAACCGCACCCCGCCGCCGGCCTGGCCCGACTGGATGCCGGAGTAGGCCGCCTGCCGGGGCCGCGTCGCAACCCCAGTGGCTCGTTTCTTGCACCTTACCGCCCCGCGGATCAGATCTGATAGTCGGATACGAATCCCCGGTCCAGGCGGCCGCGGCGGTTGCGATACTTCAGTTCCGGCGCCTTCATCGACACCCGGCAGCCCGGCGGCACCGAGCGGGTCAGGAACACGCCGCCGCCGATGGTGGCGCCCTTGCCGATGGTCACGTCGCCCAGGATCGAGGCGTTGGAATACACGATCACGTCGTCCTCCAGGGTCGGATGGCGCTTGTAGTTCCGCACGATCTGGCCCTGCTCATCGAAGGGGAAGCTCGGCGCCCCCAGCGTCACGCCCTGGTAGAGCTTGCAGTAATCGCCGATGACGGCCGTCTCGCCGATGACCACGCCCGTGCCGTGATCGATGAAGAATCCCCGTCCGATCCGCGCCCCCGGATGGATGTCGATCCCCGTGCGGCTGTGGGCGTACTCGGTCATCATCCGGGGCATGTAGGGCACCTGCAATTCCCACAGGGCATGGGCCAGCCGATACGTCGTGATAGCCCGGGTGGCCGGGTAACTGAAGATCACCTCGTCGGTATCCCGCGCCGCCGGATCGCCGGTGTAGCCGGCCAATATGTCGCTGGCCAGCAGGTCGCGAATCCGCGGCAGCGACTCCAGGAACTCCAGGACCACCCGGCGGGTCTGGCCTTCCAGGACCTCCGGATTGTCATCACTGCGGGTCCGAAAACACCGGAACACCTGGCGATACACCCTGTCGCTCAACGCGTCCAACTGCCCGCGCAGATAGCCCGACAGGCCGTCCATCGCCAGATCCTGCCGGCCGAAGAATCCGGGGTAGATCAACTCGAACAGCGTGTCGGTGATCGCCTTGACCTCGGCCCGGCTGGGCAGATACTTCGTGGTGATATGGTGGATGCGCTTCTGGGCGAAATAATTGTCCTCCAGCGCCTGGACCAGAACGTCGCGCTGATCCGCCAGGTCAAACGGCTTGTCCATGATTTGGCTCCTTGCCGGCAACGCCTAAACAATGCCCTCCGGCAGCGCCTGGCCGGGGCATACCGCCCGGCATCCGCCGCGGCGGCTAATACATGATTATAGGATCAACGACAGGCGGGGGGCATCGACGAAGCGTCCGGTTGGATCCTCAGATCGACCCAGACGCTCGGTCCGCCCCCATACAGATACAGCGGAATCGTAGATGATACCGGATCATAGCGCCTTGATTATAGCCGATCGCTAAGCACTCCACAAGCCTTTATCCGCCCTCTTGGGGGTACAAATAGGCCTGGATGACATCCGCGGCGATCCGCTGGCCGATCGGCGTCCAATGTTGATCGTAGGTGAAGTATGCCTGGCGTCCCTCGCGGACGGCCTGCTGCAAGGCGCCGGTCAGACTGACAAACTCGATCCGCTGCTCGCGGCAAAATTCCTCCAGCACCGTCTCGGCCACCGCCAGTCGCTCCAGGAGCCGCCGCTTGAAGGCCTCGGCCTCCGGCAGATCATCCTGCTTGAGGGCCACGAACCGCCGCAGGAGGTCGGCCGGCACCGCCGTTTCGGCGACCGGCAGCACCACGTGCGCCGTATCCGGGGCATAGACCACCAGCAGGCGGATCTGCTCGTCCTGGCAGATCCGCTGCATCTGGCGCAAGGCCTCCAGCGTCTTTTGACAGCCGGACGATTGACGAAACTCGTCGACGCCGTGGTCGTGGGCCAGCAGATCCTTGACCTCGAAGGTAAAATGGGCCTGTGGCTTGTCCGGCGGCCAGTCCAGCGGCAGCCAGCTCAGCACGTGCAGCGCCTCGCCCGGCGCGGCCAATCCCGCCGCCCGGCCGCTGCCGACCGGACCGAGAAAGCGTATCAGCGTCGTCTTGATCGCCTGCCGCAGCGGCGACTGCTTGAAAAACAGGCTCACCGCCCGCGTCCATCCCTCCCGCCGCTCGTCGAAATTGGACGCCCTAAAATCATTGCCCTCGTACAGCATGCAGATCACCGTTTGGGGCTTCAGGGCCAGGCCGTACTCGCTCAGCGTTGCCCGGTAGGTTCTCGGGTTGCCGGCCGATACGCCCAGGTTATACACCTGGCGATTGCACTGTTCGGCCAGCAGGATGGGCCAAACTTGATCGTCCGAGACGCCGGAGCCCTCGGTAAACGAATCCCCAATGGCGGCGATTTCGCACGATTCCAATTTCGTTGGATTGCGGAACCCGCGGGCGTCCACCGTCAGCCGGTAGCGGATATCCGGATAGCCACGTACCCGGCGGGGATAGGAAAACGCCGTCGGGGGAACATCCCGATTGATCCCCTCCAGTATCGTATGGGGCATCCGGTGATGCAGTCCCTCCTGCCGCACGTAGCGCCGCGGCCGCAAGAGCCCCCAGGCGACATCGACCACCGCCAGCGACCCCAGCACCGAGACGCCCAATGCCGTCATCTGGAACCTTCGCTTCCGCTGGTTTTTCTGGTTCGCCCAGAACAGATACAACACCGGCCCGCTGGCCAGGGCAGCTGCCAGCAGCCAGGTCAGATGGGTCAGCGAATACCGGCCCAGCAGCACGTCCCGCTGCTGGGCGACCAGGTAGGCGATATCGCTGGGGATCGCCCAGCCGATCGCATTGGCCGCCACCAGCAGGGCGGTAGCTATCCATTTGCCCCTTTTCGTCCGCACGATCGATCCTCGCCAAACGCCCGCTGCCCCGACCGGTAATTTACCCCCCGGAAAAGACCGCGACACGAAATCTCGTTATCCGCCAGTCCAGAATTACACGTCAAGACGGCAGGTCGTACCAGCAGCTCGTCCCGTCAAAGCAGCGGATACACCCACGGCCCCAGCGTGCCGCTGACCACGACGATGAACATCAGCAGCAGCAGCACCAGGATGATGGGCAAGAGCCACCACTTCTTGTTGTGCTTGAGGAAATCCCAGAACTCGCCGATCAGGCTGCGCCGCGTCTGCCGGCTGAGATCGGCAAACTCCTGCGATTTATCCTGCTGCTTGGCCGTCATTGAGTCACTCCCGTCCGACAGGCAACCGCCCCGTCATAAACCAACGCCCCTAAAACTGATTGAAATACCGCTTGGGCGAATCGGGGGCCTTGTGGTCCAGCCAATAACTGGTCGCCCCCGGATCGTACCGGCGCCGCAGCACGTCCCGGCCGCCCAGGCGAAACAGCAAACCGATCGGCGTGATGACCAGGTAATAAAACACCGCCATGACCAGATGGGTCACCACCCAGCCGATCGGCAGGGCCGCCAGGACCATCAGCAGGTAGATCGGCCTAATCAGCCGCGTCGAGAGCCGGCTCAGGCCGAACAGGACCAGTCCCGCCGCGCAGAGAACCAATCCCGTCCTCGCCGAGACCCGCCCCCCGGCGGCAAACACCAGGGCGATCAGCACCAGCATCGCCAGGGAGGTCACGCCGAACCGCCGCAACTCCTCGCGATCCGGCTTCCAGTTGAACTCCATTAACGCCATAATGGCCGATTTCTCCCGCGGCTTCGCCGGGCCACGACAATAAAATTCTTCCTCCAGGCCATCCAACAAACACCCTGGCAGTATCGGCCGGGTGTGTCTTGCTCGAAGCCTCTAATCCAGATCAAACTGCGCCAGGTAGTCATCGATCTCGTGTTGTCGGGCCTGTGGCTGCTCGGTCTTCAACAGCAGGAAGTCCTCCAGCACGAGGGCGTCCATGTTCGTCGCCATGAAACAGCGATAGGCATGTTCCGGCGTACAGACGATCGGCTCGCCCCGGATGTTGAAGCTGGTATTGATGATCACCGGGCAGCCCGTCCGCTTCTTGAAGGCCTGAACCAGCCGGTAATAGCGGCCGTGCCGGACGGGATCGACCGTCTGGACGCGGGCGGAAAAATCCACGTGGGTGATACTCGGCACCGTCGAGCGCTCCACCTTGAGAAGCTCGATGCCCTCCAAGGCCTCCGACTGGGCGTCCACCGCCAGCCGCTTTTCCTGCCGCAGGGGCGCCACCAGCAGCATGTAGGGGCTGTCCTGGCCGTCGCGCATCTCGAAATACGCCGGGGCATCCTCGCGCAGCACGCTGGGGGCGAACGGCCGGAAGGACTCGCGGAACTTGATCTTGCGATTCATCACCGACTGCATGGTCCGGCTGCGGGCGTCGCCCAGGATGCTGCGGCCGCCCAGGGCCCGCGGCCCGAATTCCATCCGGCCGCACAGCCAACCGACCACCTTCTCTTGGTCGATCAGCCCGGCCACCTTCTCGAGCAATTCCTCCTCCCGTTCGTAATGATGATACCGCGCGGCGACCGCATCGAGAAATCCCGCGATCTGGTCCTCGTCGAAATCCGGTCCCAGCAGGGAGCCATGTTGAAAATCCTCGCCGGTCACCGGACGCGGATTGTCCAGAAGCTGATACCAGACGAACAGGGCCGCCCCCAGCGCCCCGCCGGCATCGCCGGCCGCCGGCTGGATCCAGATCCGCTTGAAGGGCCCCTCCCGCAGGATCCGCCCGTTGCCCACGCAGTTGAGGGCCACCCCGCCGGCCAGCACCAGGTTGTCGAGCCCCGTCTGTTTGTGGGCGAAGCGGGCGCAGCGGAGCATGATCTCCTCGGTCACCTTCTGGATCGAGCTGGCGATATCCATCTCCCGCTGGGTCAGCGGCGTTTCCGGCCGCCGCCGCGGCCCGTCGAAGAGCCGCTCGAACCTGGCGTTCGTCATCGTCCGCGAGGTGCAATACCCGAAGTAGTCCATGTTCAGGCGGAAGGAGCCGTCCTCCTTGAGGTCCAGCAGCCGCTCCATGATCACATCGACATACCGCGGCCGGCCGTAGGGCGCCAGGCCCATCAGCTTGTACTCCCCGGAATTGACCCGAAAGCCGGTAAAATAGGTGAACGCCGAATACAGCAGGCCCAGCGAATGGGGAAAATGCATCTCCTTTTGCAGCTCGATCCGGTTGCCGCGGCCGATGCCCAGGCTGGCGGTCGCCCATTCGCCCACGCCGTCCAGGGTCAAGATGGCGGCCTGCTCGAAGGGGCTGGGGAAAAAGGCGCTGGCGGCGTGGGACTCATGGTGCTCGGTAAAGACGTATCGGCCGGGGTAGTCCCCGCCGAAGGCCTCATCCAGCTCCCGCGGCAGGTGCAGCTTTTGCTTGAGCCACAAGGGGATCCCCACCAGAAACTGGCCAAAGCCCCGCGGGGCGAATCCCAGGTAGGTCTCCAGCATCCGCTCGAACTTCAGCAGGGGCTTGTCGTAAAACACCACGTAATCCAGATCCCGGGGACGAATGCCCGCCCGCTCCAGGCAGTACTCCACTGCCTGGGCCGGAAAACGGTGGTCGTGCTTTTTTCGGGAGAAGCGCTCCTCCTGGGCCGCCGCGACGATCTGGCCGTCCCGGATCAGCGCCGCGGCGCTGTCGTGGTAAAACGCCGAAATCCCCAGGATATGGGTCTTCGCCCCGGCACGCGCCGGTATGGATCCCTGCGGGTTCATGATCTGACTGTTTATCCGCTAATCGGTCGTGCTTCAAGCAGGATTTTCACAGCGTATCGCCTGTCCGGCTCGGTTAGGGCTCCATATCGGCCAGCTCGCGCGGCCTCATCCCGGCTCACTAGGCGTGTTCCCCTACGGCCCGCCCCGCGTGTCAATTGCCGGCCCGCCGGACCAGTCCGGCCCTGGCGGGCAATCCGCCGCCCTAGCGGCCGGCAAATCCGGCAGACCGCCATCCCGATCCTCCACCGATTGTATGGGAGGTCGGGCCGGACAGGCTCCGATAATTATCTTGACCGGCTTTTTTCTAACTGCTAACTTGGCCGATAGTTGCCAGCCTCCGGTCGGGTACGGCCACCTCCGGCCGGATGGATTCAAGGATCGGGACCGCCCGGTCCGATAAATACCCTAGGCCCAGGCGAAAATGCCTGCTGGCCGACAGGGCCCACCACGGCCGGCTGATTACATAACGTATTTTGGATAAAAACTTTACGAATACAGAGTATTGGCCGCCCCGATCCATGCTGCCACGATTCGCCATCATCCTGATGCTCTGCCTTCTCGCCGGCTGCAACCGTCCCGAGACGCCGGAGGAAGACAATCCCCAGGTAGACCCGATGTTTCAGGGGACGATCGGGTCGGTCTGCGAGCTGGTCGGGTACCAGGCGGTGCGGGTCCAGGGCTATTCGCTGGTTCTGGGCCTGCCGGGCACCGGCTCCGGCGAGTGCCCCGCCACCATCAAAAATCATCTCGAGCAGACCCTCCTGAAACTCAAGGACCAGGGGTATCTACCCAACGCCTACATCGACCTGGACGCCGAAAAGATCATCGCCCACAACAGCACCGCCGTGGTCATGGTCTCCGGCCTGGTGCCGGCCGGGGCCCTAAAGGGCGACCAGTTCGACGTCGAGGTCGTCGCCCTGGAGGGCACCCAGACCACCAGCCTGCACGGCGGGCGCCTGATGCGGACCGAGATGCAGATCGTCGTGCCGGGCACCGGCGGCCGCCCGATCGCCTCCCGCCCCACCGCCCTGGCCTACGGGCATATATTCATCAATCCCTTTGCCGTCCAATCCGGCCAGACCACCAAGGCGGATCCCCGCCGCGGCCTGGTCCTGGGCGGCGGCCGAGCCATCTACGACAGCCGCATCCGCCTTTCCCTGCTGCGGCCCGACTACCGCACGGCCCAACTGATCCAGAACCGGATCAATTCCCGCTTCCGCGCCACCGAGGACCCGCTCATCGCCGAGGCCAGCCGCAGCATGATCACCCTGCGGCCGCCGGCGGCCTACCGCAACAAGTACAAGCATTTCATCTCCCTGGTCTGGGGCCTCTACCTGCAGGGCACGCCCGGCTTCCTGGAGCGCAAGTGCCAGGAATTGAACCAGCGGGCGCAGCTGCCGGACGCCGACCTGGATGACATCGCCCTGGCCTGGGAGGCGATCGGACGACCGGCCCTGCCGGTACTGGAATCGCATTTTCGAAATCCCTCGGGCCCGCCCATGCTGGCCTATTACGCCGCCCGCACCGCGTTGAACCTGGACGACCGCCAGGCCATCGACGTGCTGGCGGAGATGGCCCTGGACGACGAGCATCCGGCCCAGCTGCTCGCCGCCCGCTGCCTGCTGGATGTTCCCTTCGACGTGCGGGCCCGCTGGGCGCTGCACAAACTGCTCGAGAAGAAAAACTACCGCCTGCGGCTGCTGGGCTACGAGGGCCTCAAGCGCGGCCGGGACGTTAGCATCTCCTCGACCGCCATGCCCGAGGGCTTCACCCTCGACCTGGTGCCCAGCGATCTGGAACCCATCGTGGCCGTCTGGGCCACGATCGATCCGCGGATCGTGATCTTCGGCCGCGAGCTTGTCTGCCGGGAAAACATCTTTTATGCCAGCCCGGACGACACCATCACCATGAACGGCCGGCCGGCGGACGTGCAAATCAGCGTCACCCGGAAACTGCCCGGCGACCGCGGCTACGATTCCTTCAAGAGTCCCCGTGCCGTTCAGGACCTCATCGCCGCCCTGGTGCGTCCCATCCGGCGGGACCACAAGGCGGTCGGCCCGGGACTGAGTTTTTCCCAGGTGGCCGGGTTATTATATGATCTCTGCCAGGAAAAGCAGATCCCGGCCCATTTTATGCTTCATCGACTGCCGGAGGACCTGACCGGACAGGCCGCATTGGACCGGGAAATGTAACCGCCGCGGTCGCCCTTTCGCCGCCGTCCGCCGGTTCGCCGGCCGGGGCCGCCGCCGGACGAACGGGACCAGCCAGGGAAGGCAAGGATTTCATGCAACTCAAGAATATCATCCTCTACGGCTTCAAGAGTTTCGCCGACAAGACCGAATTCCA
>JAFGFX010000309.1 GCA_016930855.1 Sedimentisphaerales bacterium
AGAATTAAACGATTACATGCCATGGGCATCATATTGCAAAACACGATAAAATGTTATTCGTTAGCGTCATAGCGTTGTAGTATTAAAATCAACATAAATTTTGCCAATCCTGCGGGATTTCTATCAAAAATTAGGTGCTTATCGAAAATAGTTGATGGCAAGATCGTGGTGATCAATCATATGTGCTCTGTTGTCAGATACTTATGTTATTTCAGACGCCTGATGTATCCCGGTGGCATTGTTTTCGTCGTAGTCCGCTTTCGCCGCCCTCTCTAATAAGCCCGCCAGGGCTGGGGGGCGGCGAAATAAAGGCGAAGGCGAAAACATTTCGCCGGATTCGCCGAGCCGATCCTTACCAACTCTTTCGAGTCGATTCATCTTTTCAGAAACGGCTTTAATGTCCGGCCGGGGGGAATCCGTCCGGCAGCCACGCGGGTAGATCCGCCAGCGATTGCCGCGCCGCCGGCGTGGTGGGAACGCCCCAGGCCTCGAAATAGGGGCCCAGATCGCGACCGACCGTGCGGGAGAAACGGATAAGCCACTGGTCGCGCTTCTGGTCGTCGTCGCGGGGCCGCTGGCGGTTCGGCAGGGCCCGATACTCGGCGAAGACCCGCTCGAACGGCTCCCAGCCGAAGGCCTCCTGCAATAAGATATACATGTCCAGGGCCAGGAAGGGGTCCTGCTGCCAGTCGGCAAAGCGGGCGCCGCCGGCGAAATACTCCTGCCGCTTGGCGGCGCGGGTGGCGGCGGTGAAGCTGGGGTGCGACTGGGAATCCAGATGGCAGACCTTCTCCAGGACATAGAGGGTGAAGAGGTTCACCGTGACCTCACCCGTGCCGGCGAAGGTCCAGTCCGCCGACTGGTGATTATGGCCCAGCTCGTGGAAGAGGCCCCAGACGCCGCCGTGCTTGTTGGTCCGCAGCGCCTCTCGATCGACGACCACGTCGGCCACGTCCAGTTGGGTCATCACCGGATAGCCGCTGTGCATATAGCCGGCGCTGATCTGCAGATCAGTTACCAGCCGCTCGGGCCGCGGCCGCTGGCGGGGCCGGCCGGCCAGGTCGCTACAGGCGTCCAGGACCTGATTCCAGAAGGCGAGCAGCGCCTCCGGATCGTCGAGTTCGCGGATCGAGCGGGCCGGGACCGTCAGGACGATCCGGTCCGACTCCAGCTCCGCCCAGGGCGCCGGATAGTGGCGGATCCGCTCGCGCCAGTCGGCCGGATCGGTCTGACCGGATTGGCCGCGAACGAACCAGGCCGCCTCGACCGCGCCGCGGATCTCCAGCGAAACGACCTGCGACCGGCAGCGGCGCGGCACCACGATATAGACCAGTCCGCCGAAGCCGCTGGCCAGGCGGGTGGTCGTCTCGCTCAAGGAAACCCGGCAGCTAATCTCCGGAAAGCGCCTCCAAGTGTCCTTCTGCCATAAGCGATCCGTATGGCAGCCGACTTGCAGGGAAAGGCCCAGGTCCAGCGCGTCGGATGGTAGCTTGACGATGAGTGTCTTGCCCGCGGGCAGGTACAATCCGGTACTGTGCCAATCGGGCTGGTCCGTCGAGATCGACAGCCGGCGGGATACGCTTTCGGCCGATGCCGGAACTACGCCGGGGAACGACGCCGAGACCGGATGGGCCTGGATATCCGCGACGGGCGTACCCTGGAGCCGCTCCCACTGCAATCCGATCAATAAGCGTGCCAGCGGATGCCGGTCGAGCCGCAACGGCCGCTCGGCCGTGGGCAGCAGATCCGGCCGGCGCGACCGCTCCCACTGGTGCAATTCGCTCAGCAGCGACGACCGCTGGGGCGGCATACTGCGGGCCAGACGCATGAGAGTGTTGGTGGCTTGGGCCGCCTGCCCTTTGCTCAGGACGGCCGGGTCACGCTCGAAGCGCCGCACCGCCGCCAGGGCGCGATCGGCATACAGCAGATCGTCGTCGTCACCGGCCAGCAGGAAGCCGTCCGGGGCGGTCTTTTGCAGGTATCCATCCGCCCAGCCGAGACCGGCCGCCGCCAGCAGGCGATTGCCGGGATACTCGGTCAGGTTCCTGCCGGGATTCAGTTGCAGCCAGCCCCAGCCGAGGCCGGCGGCCACCAGCCCACCGCCGCGCCTGACGAAACGGGCCACCTGTTCGAGCGCCGCGTCGTCCGGCAGGTCCGCCGGATTCAGGCACAGGACATCCAGCGGCCGGTCCGGATCGTTCAGCCGGCCCGGATCGGCGGCCACGACGCGGCGACCCTGGGCCTGCCAGGCCCGCCGCATATCGTCATGGCCAAGGACGGCTATGGTGACCGGCTTCGTTGGCTCATCGTCGCCGGCCGCCCAGGTCAGGATATTGCTCCAGAAGGCGGCGGTATCCGACTCGGCCAGGACTCCGGCGTCCAGATAGCCGGTATGCCCGAAGGCCACCACGCGGCCTTTTTCCCACCGGCTCAAGGCCACCACGGCGGCCCGATCGTCCGAACCCAGCGGCGCCGAGACCAGCACGCCGGCCGAATCCCCCCAGACGACCAGCGGTCCGGGGATTCCCGGCGCGGCTATCTGCTCCACCTGACGGCAGATTCGCTGCCTGTCGCCCTCGAGACCGGCCGCCGCCGATGTGGAATGGGCAAGCATACCCGAGACCATGAGTATTAGGGACAGGGGCATTGACAGTATTAAAAAGGGGATTTTTTGCTGGGTGTTGGTCATATTACTCCCTCTGTTCTAGTCAGATCCGTCGGCGTCGGACCGGCATCCGCCCGTTATCCCGGCCGCGTCCCCAGGGAAAATGGCCCTATTAACAGTGCTGAAAAGGCCGAGTAAGGCCCATCGCAGCACCGGCGGTGGTATTATAGGCCGGCCGGATGCGATCCTCAAGCAGTACAAATGGCCCGGCAGTCAAATACCGGCCGAATCGGGCATTTTTCGCATCAGACGCAGGGATTGCCCGGGTGCATATCTGATTTGATGACAATCGGCCGGCAGCGGCAATGACCCGGAAATCGTGCCGTTACGTTTTGCGACCGATGGTGCGGATTCCGAGGCTGACAGATTGACGTGAGTCACACTCGATTGAAGACGGGATACAGACGCCCCCTTTTGCGGTCCGGCCGGAGGCAAAAAGTACGGGTAAACTCATTCGACCAGTACAAAATGCCGATAAGGACAATCAGTCCCATAACCGGAAAGCGGACGATAAATCATTATGAATCCCAGACGATTGTTACCGACAACGCTGCTTTGCCTCGGGATGGTGTGGGCGGTGACGACCGACGGCGCGTCCGGCCGGCTATGGGCGCAGAATCGGCCCCCTTCGATCAGCGAAACCAGCCACCCGACCGACTCGACCTACGCCCGGCTGACCGGCCAGCGGATGATGCAGACGTTCGATTTCGAGGAACGCCGCGTGCACCTGGACGATCTGCCCATGTACTGGCAGCAGGCGCCGGCGGCGGCGGGCTTCCCGCATTACGCGTCCGGAAGACTGGACTCCCAGCGCAAACGCAGCGGCCAATACAGCTTCCTGCTGATCAGCGACGGCGGCAGCGTCGGGTTCGAATACCATCCCCGGCGGATCGCCATCCGGCCGGGCAGCGATTTCCAGATCACCGGCTACGTCCAGATGGACCAGGCCCCAAGCTGCCGGGCCCGGATCACCTGCACCCTGACGGATCGCAAGGGAAATCCGATCCCCTCGAGCCAGCAGGCCTCCCGCCTGGTCCCGCAACAGGACGAATCGACGGACGGCTGGTCGCGGCTGGAGGTGTACGTCCCCGGCAGTTACCCCGAGGCCCGCTTTCTGACGATCGGGATCTGGCTGCTCCAGGAGGAGCAATGGCAAAAGGACCTGCTCGTCGGCTCGCCGATCTTTCGGCGGGACGTCAACGCCCGGGCCTGGTTCGACGACATCACCATCCATCAGATGCCCCGCGTGATCCTGGGCTCGAACCGGCCGGGCAATGTCTTCGACGGCCCGCAGCCAGCGGCCCTGGCGGTGGAGGTCGAGGGGATCAGTTCCCTGGACTACAAGGTGGACCTGACGGTCCGGAACACCAACGCGGACCTGATCCATCAGGAGGCCTGGATCCTGACCGGCCTGGCCGATCGGCCCAAGGTTCGCGAGATCCGCCTGCCGGACCTGCCGGCCGGACTGTACCATGCCCGGCTGTCGATCTACTCGGGCAGCCTGCTGGTGGCCACCCGGGACCTGTCCTTCGCCCGGCTGGCGCCCCTGAACGGGACGCCCACCCTCAGCGGGATGAACTTCGGGATCCTGGCCCTGGACAGGAACATCGGCGACTGGGATACGGTCATCGCCCTGACCAGGCATTGCAACGCCAAGCTGATCAAGCTGCCGGTCTGGCGGCGCCTGCCGGAAGAGACCGGGGCGATCTTTTCCACGCCCAACTTCGATCGGATCCTGCTGCAGCTCCAGCAGAACAACATCCAGGTCATGGCCGCCTTCTCGGAGATCCCCGACGCCCTGGCTGCGCAACTGCCGCCCGAACAGCGGAGCCTGCTGGACCTGCTGAGCAAGGACCCGGACCTGTGGCGGCCGCAGCTGGCCTTCGTCCTGGCCCAATACGCCCGCCAGGTCCCCTACTGGCAGATCGGCGCCGAAGACCGGTCGCAGGACATGTCCTGGGACCCCCGCATCCGGTCCGTGGTCGATACCATGCACGCGGAATTCGCCAAGCTGGTCAGCCAGACCGTCCTGGCGGTGCCGCTCAGCAGCATGTTCCAGGTCAATCAGGCGCAGATCGGCACGTCCCACGTGGCCCTGGCGATCCCCTCGGCGATCGTGCCGCGGGAGATTCCGTCCTACCTGGAGGATTCCCGCAGCCGGGGCATGGATGTCATCTGGGCCAACGTGGAACCGCTGGCCAGCCGCTACTATAGCCGCCGCCACCGCATCATCGACTTCGCCAAACGGATCGCCTATACCAAGAAGGGCGGCGCCCAGGCCATCTTTACCGACCACCCCTGGACCCAGAGGGCCGGCAACGGCCGCCTGGTGACCGAACCGACGGAACTGTTCTTGGTCTACCGGACCCTGGCCGACCTGCTGGGCGGAACGGACTGCATCGGCCAGTTCCAACTGGCGCCGGACATCCAGGCCCTGATCTTCGACCGGGACGGGACCGGAACGCTGCTGCTCTGGAACCAAAACTACAATCCTGAAATCCATCCCGAGCAGGCCAACCTGGAGTTCTACCTGGGAGAGAATCCGGTCCGGATCGACCTGTTCGGCAACGCCGCCCCCCTGGAAACGCAGAACGGCCTGGCCCGGTTCTCGGTGACCGAATGGCCGGTGCTGATCAACAACGTCAATACCCGGCTGATGCACCTGCGCTCCACGGTGCGCCTGGAGCCGGCCGTGGTGGACGCCAGCATCCACCGGCAGACCGTGCAGCTGACCTTCAGCAATCCCTTCACCGGGCCGATTTCCGGCCGGCTGCGCTTCCTGCGGATGCAGCAGCAGCAGAACAACTGGCTGATCGATCCGGTCGCCTACAACTTCACCCTGCGGCCGCAGGAGACGTTCAGCCAGCCGCTGACGCTGAAATTCCCCCGCAACGAGGTGGGCGGCCAAAAGGAGCTGGCAGCCCTGTTCACCATCGACGCGGACCGTACCTACCGCTTTATCCAGTCGGTGCCCTTCGAGATCCGTCTGGCGGGAGTGGAACTGTCCATCTTCGCCCGCCGGGCCGGGCAGAACGATCTGCTGATCCAGAAGGTGGTGACCAACACCTCCGACGAGGAAATGACCCTGCAGAGCTTCATCGATCTGCCGGACCGGGATCGACTCGAACGCGCCATCCCCCACCTGCCGCCGGGGGTGACCGTGACCAAGTCGTTCCGCATCCCCAACGCGGCCCAA
>JAFGFX010000003.1 GCA_016930855.1 Sedimentisphaerales bacterium
ACCCAGCCGGTCACGCCCAGCCGCGTGGCCAGGTTGAAGATGAACGGCCGGAAGCCCACGCCCTGGACGGCGCCGCGAATCCGGATGTTTCGTCTTTGCCGCATCGAATGCCTCGGCTGCATGGTTTTCCCGGCCACGGACCGGCCCAGCGACGCCGCTACAGGCGGCCTCGACGCCGGTTCCGAATTATATCGGTTCGGCGAGCCCGAATCCAAGAGCGATCGAAATTTCTTGACCGCCCGGCAGCGTCGGATACGATAGGGCACGGGGATTGTTTTTCAGGATGATTTGCGCATGCATGAGCTTTCCATCGCCCAGGAGATTTTGGATATCATCGAGGCCCAGCGGCTTCGGCACGGCTTCGAGCGAGTGGAGAGTGTGCGGCTGCGGGCCGGGGCCCTCAGCGGGGTGAATCCCGAGGCGCTGGAGTTCGCCTTCGGTGTGATCCGCGAGGGCACCTGCGCGGCCGGGGCGGACCTGCGCATCGAGACTGAGCCGATGAAGCTCGTCTGCCGGCCGTGCGGGTATAGCGCGATCGACTGTCACGGCCCCGGCGCCTGCCCGCGGTGCGGCAGTGTGGATATCCAGATCGACGGCAGCGCCGGCGTGGAGATCGTGTCACTGGAGGTTGAACAATGAGCCGGATCAAGGTCGAAAAGAACGTCTACAACCGCAACCAGGAGCTGGCCGAGGAGAACCGCCGGCGCTTTCAACAGGCCGGGGCGTACGTGGTCAACATGATCAGCTCGCCCGGGTCCGGCAAGACCAGTCTTATCGAGCGGTTGGCTCCCCGCTGCGTTGCGGCAGGGCGTCGGCTCTTCGTGATCGAGGGCGACGTCGAGACCGAACGGGACGCGGATCGCCTCCGCCGGCTGGGCGTCGAGGCGGTCCAGATCCAGACGCACGGGGCCTGTCATCTGGATGCCGCCGCGGTCGCCCGGGCGCTGGCGGGGGCGGAGCTGGCCGGTGTGGACCTGCTGATCATCGAGAACGTCGGGAACCTGATCTGCCCGACCGGCTTCGACCTGGGCGAGCAGCTGCGGATCGTGGTGGCCAGCACCGCCGAAGGGGACGACAAGCCCTTGAAGTACCCGGCGGCCTACCACAAGGCCGACGTCTGCATCCTGAACAAGATGGACCTGCTGGCCTGGGTGGATTTTGACGTGGAGCGCTTCGAGGCGGCGGCCCGGCGGGCGAACGCACAGTTGCAGTTGTTTCGAACGTCCTGCCGCACGGGCGAGGGAATAGACGCCTGGTGCGACTGGCTGATGCAGAGACGCGCCTAGACGGCGCACGGTACGGGATGGGTGCGATTGGGCTGGTAAAAGATCGATTGGCAGTAATTCTGGGGCAGGAACCGGGGCCCGAGATTCGACAGCAGTTCGGAGGAGCCCACGAAGAGATACCCGTGGGGCGACAGCAGGCGGGTCAGGCCCAGAAAGAGCCGCCGCCGGTCTTCCGGATTGAAGTAGATCGCGACGTTGCGGCAGAAAATGATGTCGAAGGAACCCAGGCCGACCAGCGGTTGGAGCAGATTGAGACGGCGAAAGGTGACATACGCCCGGATTTCATCCCGGATTTTCCAGCCGGGATTTTGGCTGAGGAAATACTTGTTCAATAGCGCCGGTTTCAGACCGCGCTGGATCTCGTGGGGCTGATAGTATCCCAGGCTGGCCTGACGGATGGCGGCGTCGGAGATGTCGGTAGCCAGGATCTTGATGTCCCAGCGGTGAATATCCGGCAGGATTTCCCGCAGCGAGATGGCGATGCTGTACGGTTCCTGGCCGGTGCTGCAGGCGGCGGACCAGATCCGCAGCCGGCGCAGGCCGCCGGATTGCATCTTCAGATCGACCAGATCGGGTATCACCTTGAACTGCAGGGCGTTGAAGGGGGAGGTGTCGCGAAAAAACATGGTCTCCTGGGTGGTGATGGCGTCGATGACGCGGTTGGCGAGTTGGTTGTCGTGCTGCAGGACGATGCGGTTGCGGAGATCAGCGAAGGAGAGGCACCCGGCCTGTTGGGCCAGGCGGCTGAGTCGGCTTTCGATCAAGTAGCCCTTGGATTCGTCCAGCACGATTCCGCAGAGATCGTAGACCAGCTTGCCGATGATCGTGATGTCGTTGGAGGTTACTTGCATAGGGCATCCTGGCAGGTCAAACGGATGATTTCCCCGGCCAGGTCGCCCAGGGAAACCACCCCATCGACCAGCCCTTCCTCCACGGGTTGTCGCGGCATGCCGTACACGACGCAGGTTTGTTCGTCTTGGGCGAGAAGCACGGCGCCCTGGCGTTTGAGCAGGCGGCAGCCCAGCGCCCCGTCGTTGCCCATGCCGGTCATGATGATGCCCGCGGCGCGGGTGCCATACGCATACGCCACCGAGCGGAAGAGGTAGTCGACGGAGGGACGACAACTGTTTTCCGGGGGATCATCGGTGATGCGAGTGATAGCGCCTTCGGGGATTTTTTCCACCTTCATCTGTCGTCCGCCGGGAGCGATCAGGATGTGCCCCGGCAGGATCCGCTGTTCGTCACGGGCCTCGCAGACGGTCAGTTGGCAATGTTTGTTCAGGCTCTCGGCCAGGGACTTGGTAAACAAGGGCGGCATATGCTGGACGATCAGGATGGGCACGGCCAGATTGGCGGGCAGGGCCGGCAGGACCTGGTTGAGGGCCTGGGGACCGCCGGTGGAGACGCCGATGACGATGATGTCCGTCCGGGCCGGCCGGTGGCCGAGGCGATCCATCCGGCGGGCGATGTCGCCGGCCGAGCCGCTCGGCGGGGCCGGCGACACGTCGCGCCGGCATCTGGCGTCGGCGGAAGGCTTGGGCGACGCGCCCAGATAGGCCTCGATCTTGGGCAGGAGATGGTGTTTCAGGGTAGCGATGTTGTTCTCCCAGTCGCTTTCGGTGGGCTTGACGACGAAGTCGAATGCCCCCCGCGACAGGGCTTGCAGGGTGGCCTTGGCGCCCGTGGACGTAAAGGCGCTGAGCATGATCACCGCGGGGGGATCCGGCCGTTTTCGGATCTGATCGAGCAGTTCCAGGCCGTCCATGACCGGCATTTCCAGATCGAGGGTGAGAATATCCGGATGTTTCAGGCCGATCAGGTCCAGCGCGATTTTCCCGTTGGCCGCCGTGCCGACGACCTGAACGCCGGCGACCTGGCCCAGAACGTCGGAGACGATCTTGCGGTAGGTGACCGAATCGTCCACGACCAGGATCCGGGCGGGGCGATCCGCTTTCCATGGCGGGCAGGACATCGTGCTGGCTCCTCGATGACGGTGCGGCGGGCCGGTCGCCGGCGGCCGGGGCGGGCCCGGGATTGCCGTTTTCGTCCCCCCCAGGGGAGGCTTATACACTCTGACATAACTCCCGGCCGCTGGGTAAAACCGCCCTGGTTTGGACTATCGCACCGGTTTTGTTAGACGCCCTTGAAGGGAATCGATCCCGGGATCAAGCCGTTTGGTTTTAGGCGGTGGCCAACTCGGGAATTTCCTTCAAGGCCACGTCCACGGTCAGGCGCCCAAAGCTCGTTTCGCAGGGGATGGAAATAATGGGCAGCCCCCGGGGGTAGGTGACCTGGTGTCGGCCGATGATCACACTGGGAGTGGAGATGGAATTGTCCTGGCCGGGAAATTCCTTTTTGGCCCCGCCGGCGATCATGTTGGCGATCTCGCCGATGGCGTCGGTGCAGTCTTCGTCAAGTTCTTGGATCGTTTCGCCGCTGAGAGCGGAGGCCAGTTCCAGGGCGAGCTCCTGGGGAAGACTGATCACCACGCAGCCGTTGATGGCGCCGGACAATCCGATAATGCCGCTGACGTCGTAGCGGGGCTTGGGATCTTCCTTCAAGGTGGGTTTACCCAACTGAAAGGGAATCTGCAGCATGGTTTCGAACACGTTCTTGATCGCGACTAGAAACGGATTGATAAATTTTACGTCCATCGTTTTCCCTTCCCCAATCCACGTTGACACCGAGTTTACACTTGCACAGTCTCATGGGCGTGATGGGTGGCAATTTCCGATTCCAGGGTATCCAGCAACTCAAAGAGTTTCACGGTGACTTCCTGAAAGTCTCGGAAGTGCTCCCGGGCTTCGTGCGTTTTTCCATCGGCGTGCAGTTGGGCGATCTGTTTGGCCATGACATGCACTTTCTCGTGCTGGTGATCAATTTGCCTGTAGACGGGCACGTTTCCAAAGCGTTGCGTCCCTTCCCCGAAATACCACTTTCCGAACGAGCATTCATGATGATCCGTAATCGTGGAGGGATCCAGGGAATTTTTCCCCGACAGCATTTCCGCCAGGCGGATTTTCCACTTGCTGTGAGCCGCTTTGATGGGGGCGGCGATGAAGTTCTTGTCCACGATCTTGAACTGTTTGACGATCACCTGCAATTCCTCGGCCAGTTTGCTTAATTCGGTGCTGCCGACCATCAGGCGGTGGGTGCCGCTGGCCGTGTCGCCGGTGGCGCGGTCCACCAGGGTGATGTTCTGCGTGATTTCCTTGCTGGCCTCGGCGGTTTCCGAGATGTTCTGCGTGACGGTTTCGGTCGCCAGCGAGGCCTGGCTGATGTTCTGGGCGATTTCCTTCGTCGTGATGCTCTGCTCCTCCACCGCCGAGGCGATGGACCGCGAGACGTCGTTGACGTTTTTGATCACCTCGCTGATCTGATCGATCGCCTGAACGGATTGGCCGCTGGAGGTTTGGATGGCGGTGATCCGGCGGCTGATGTCCTCGGTGGCTTCGGCGGTCTGCTTGGCCAGTTCTTTCACTTCGGAAGCCACCACGGCGAAGCCCTTGCCGGCGTCGCCGGCGCGGGCGGCCTCGATCGTCGCGTTCAAGGCCAGCAAATTCGTCTGCTCGGCGATGTCCTGAATGACTTCGATCACCTTGCCGATTTCATCGGCGGCGGCGCCCAGTTGCCCGATCCGCTCGTTGCTTTCCTTGACCAATTCCGCGGCCTTGTCGGCAACCTGGGAGGCCTGTTCGGCGTTTTTGGCGATTTCGCTGATGCTGGCCATCATCTCCTCGGCCGCCGAGGCAACCGTTTTGACGTTGGCCGACATTTGCTCGCCCGAGGCCGCCACGTTCGTGATGTTGGTGGTCATTTGCTCGGCGGCCGCCGAGACCGACTGGGAACGGCTGCTGACCTCCTCGGTCAAACCGCTGATCTGCGTTGCCGTCGCCGAGAGTTCCATCGAGGAGCAGATGAACGTGTTCGAGCTGTGGGATATTTTGCGGATGATCCGGGCGATCTTGCTCAGGAAGGTGTTGAACCAGGCCGCCATTTCATCCATTTCCGTCCGGATCGCCTTTTGCATGACGGGACACTCGTGACAGGTCTTGAGCTGGCCGCTGAGAATCGAGGGGCAGCGAATCTCGCCCAGGGTGTTGGATCCCACCATATCCCAGCATGACGTCTTCTTGCCGTAGGCGGGGCATTCCGGGCGGTTGCATTGTTTCATCTCGGAGCACTTCATTTGCCGCATGGGCGCTTGTTTGGTCAGATCGCCCTGCCCCTCGGACAGATCCTTGAGGGTATCCGCGATGCCGCGAATTTGTCTGATGATCTGTCGGGCAAGCATGAGCGTCAGGAAGCCGCAGACGAGGAATGCCGCGGCGGCCCCGATGCCCGTCCAGGACATCAGGCGGTTCAGGGCGTTGTCCACCTGAGCGGTGGCCTGCTGGAAGTCGTCTTCATACGCGCTGGCGCCGATCACCCAATCCCAAGGGGCAAAATAGGTTACCGCGGCGAGCTTCCATCGGGCCTTGCTGTCCGAGGCGTTTTGCCAGGGGTACCGTTCGAAGTCGCACGCCCCGTCTTGGGTGACAATGGCCTTGGTCACGATGGATTGGATGAACCGATTTCCCTCGGCGTCCACGGCGTCCCAGATGTTTTCACCGTCCCGTTTGCCGCCCTGGGAGATGATATATTGGCCCTTCTGGTCGCCGGTGCCGCCCAGGATATAGACGTAACCGGTCTTGCCGACGACGATGTCCATGATGCCCTGGCGTATTTCCTTGACGTTTTCTTGCTTGACGCCGACGTACAGGACGCCGACGACCTGTTTCTGCTCGTTCCAGATTGGCTCGTAGGCGGTTATATACCAGTCATTGACGACGTAGGCCCGCCCGTTGTAGGTTTCGCCTTTCAGGACGGCGGCGATCACCGGATTGGGCGTGCCGTCGGGATTGACCGCGGGGATGTAGGTGCCCACGGCGCGGGTGCCGTCAAGTTTTTCCACGTTGGTGCACACGCGGAGCATGTCCCCGGCCTCGTTGATCCGCTGGAAGATGGTGCAGGTGCCGCCGACGAGGGAATGCACCTTGTCCACCAGGGGGGAAGGCACCTTGCCGTCGGTGTTTTGGCCCAGCCAGGTGCCGCCGACCATCATTTTCGCCAGGGCGATCTCGCGGGCGTCCTTGGTATATTGGTTGACGGCCTTCCAGGAGACGGTTTCGTCCGCGAAGGAGACCTTGCCCATCTGGTTGAGGCATTCCCGGGCGACGTTCAAGTCATAGGCAACTTTTTGTTTGATGCTTTCCTGCTGCGTTCTGGCCATGAGGTAGACATCGCGGGCAACGGCGGCGCATTGCTCGCGGGCCAGCACATCCATCTGCTCGTCGACGTCCTGCCGCAAACGGGACTTCTGGATCAGGACGACGCCGACAAGGGTGGTTGCCGTCAACGCGACGGCCAAGCCGCTGTTGAGAATGATCTTTTGTTTGATGGTCATGATTGAAACCTCATTTGTAGGGACAGCGCCTGTTCGCCAAACGGATTTGTGTCGCCTCTTTCCACCACGAAAAGAGGCTGGCGTTGGCGCGGCATCCCAACGGAGTATCTTTAGGCACTGTGATTCACTATTTTGTCCACCTGTAAAATCATCAGCAGGTTCGATGGCAGCGCGCAGATCCCTTCGAAGAATTGGGAATCCACGTCGTTCACGTTGGCCGGAGGAGACTCGATCTGGGCACCGGAGATCGTGATCACGTCGCCCAGCCGGTCGACGAGCAGGCCCAGGTTTTCCTTGTTCTGCCGGATGACGACCGTCCGGTTTTGCCCGGATGGGTCCGTTTGCCCCAGGTCCAGGATGCGGCGCAAATCGAGTATCGTCACCACCTGGCCGCGGAGATTGATCACGCCGCGCACGATGGACGGGGCCTGGGGGACGCCCGTCAGCTCCAGGTGGGAATGGATTTCCTGCACCTGCTGGATATCGATTCCCATCAGCAAGTCACCGATATAAAAGGTGACCAGCTCCCGTTCGGCGGTGGCGGCGGCGACAGACAGGGTGGCAGGATCGCTACTCATAGGGATACACCTCGCGGGGATTGCCGGGACGGGGCCGAAAGGCCGGCGTGGCGCCGGGACTGTTCCAAGTGACGGTGGATCGCTTCCAGCAACGCCTCCCGGTCCATTTTAATTTGATACTCGTCGACGCCGGCCTCCTGGCCCCGGCGGATGTCCTGATCGCTGGCCAGCGAACTGACGGCGATGACCGGCAGATGAGCGAAACAGGGATCCGTTTTGATCTTGTTGGCCAGTTCCAAACCGTTCATGTTGGGCATTTCGATGTCGGTAACGACCAGATCGACCACCTGGTCGGGATGTTGCAGGGCCTGCCAGGCGTGCAGCCCGTCCGGACAGGCCACCACGCTCAGGCCGTCCTCCTGCAGGATGTGAGCCATTTGCTGCCGGAAGAAGGTGGAATCTTCCACCAGCAGAATGGTGGCATGGCGGCCCGGGACCGCTGCGTTCGCGGCGCCGGAGGCATCCGGGGACGACGGCATGTCGATCTTGACCAGTTCGTACATGTCGATCAGGCGGATATTTTTTCCTTCGTTGATCAGGGAGCCGGCGACGCCGGATTCCGCAAAGGTTTCCGTGTCCAGATTCATCGGAAGCTCGCGGATGTCGATCAGGTCCGGAACGATCAGGCCGATTTCCCGCTGGTGCACGCGAAAGACGATCACGTACAGGTCCGGTTTGTCGGGAGAGGCCTGGGCCTTGATGCGGTGTTCCAGGCGGATCAGCGGCAGGGACGCCCCCCGATACTGGAGGACTTCCTGGCCGCCGACACTGTCGATCTGCTCCTTGCGGATGCGCTCGATCCGGGCGATGAATTCCGACGGGAAGCCGAAATATTCGTCCGGATGGTTCGTGAAAATCAGGACCGACTGGGTTTCCTCCTGTTGCTTGACGCGGCCGCTCGATGGTTCAGTCACCGTATCGGTTTCCGGCATGACGAGCTTACAGTAGCTGGCGATGCCGGCCACATCCAGGATCAGGGATACCTTGCCGTCACCCAGGATGGTCGCTCCGGCCAGAGAGTGGCATTCTTTCAAGTGGCGGCCCAAAGGCTTGACGACGATTTCCTTGCTGTCGAACAACTCCTTGACGATCAGGCCGTAGCGCAGATGGCCGGATTCCACCACGATGACGTTGATGGCGCGCGAGGAGGTTTTGCTCGAGACCGCGTCCGTTTCGCGGCGGGGCGGCCCGGCCGCGTCGGCGGGTTCGGATGGATCCGCCGGCTGTCCCAACAAGTCGTCCAGGCGCACCAGCGGCAGAAGATGGCCGCGCAGGCGGAGAACCTGGGCGTTTTTGATATGATCGATTCGTTTGGTGATTTCGTCGCTCCGGATGCGGACCAATTCGCTGATATTGACCTGGGGGATGGCATAGCGGTTGGCGCCGCTGCGGACGATCAGGCAGGGAATGATCGCCAGCGTCAGGGGCAGGCGAATCTGGATGGTGGTGCCGGATCCCACTTTGGTATCGACCTCGACGGTCCCCCCCAGCCGCTCGATGTTGGTTTTCACCACGTCCATGCCCACGCCCCGGCCGCTGACCGCCGTGACCTTTTCCGCGGTCGAAAAGCCCGGATGGAATATCAGCCGGATTGTTTCCCGGTCGCTGATTTGTCGGGCCTGATCCGGAGTGAGAATGCCTTTGGCGACGGCCTTCTCCTTGAGGCGCTTCGGATCGATTCCCGCCCCGTCGTCCTCGATCGCGATATTGACCTTTCCGGCCTGATGAAAGGCCTTGAGCAGGATGTTCCCGACCGGATTTTTCCCCCGGCCCGCCCGGGCCGCCGGCGTTTCAATGCCGTGATCGACGGCATTGCGGATCAGGTGCGTCAGGGGGTCCCCGATCGCCTCAATAATGGTTTTATCCATTTCGACGTTTTTGCCCTGGACGGTCAGCTCGCACTGCTTGCCCAGCGTGTGGCTCATGTCCCGGACGATGCGGGGAAATTTGTTGAAGACGGTGCCGATCGGCTGCATCCGGGTCTGCATGATGGCTTCCTGCA
>JAFGFX010000310.1 GCA_016930855.1 Sedimentisphaerales bacterium
ACGTCATGGGAAAAATTCCGAAAGTCATCCTGCTGATTGAAACCTCCCGCGCCTTCGGCCGGGGGCTGCTCTACGGCATCGCCCGCTATTCCCGCATCCACGGGCCCTGGACGTTTTTCAAGGAGACCGGCGGCCTGGAGCGGTCCATCGGCCAACTGAAGGACTGGGGCGCCGACGGGATCATCATGCGCAATCCCAAGAAGAGCGAGGAGCTGATCGCCATGGGACTGCCGACGATCCTGGTGATCCATCAACGGGAGGACCGCGACATCTTTCCCCGCATCGTCACCGACGGCGAGGCCATCGGCCAGCGGGCGGCCGAGCACCTGCTCAACCGCGGATTCCAGCACTTCGCCTACTGCGGGCTGGACGACACCGCCTGGTCGAGGCAGAGGGGCGAATCCTTCCGCCAGCGCCTCGAGCAGGCCGGCCGGCCGATGCACCTCTACCAACAACCCAAGACCCCCGTCCGGCGGCAGTGGAAAAACGAGCAGAACATCCTGGCCCAATGGCTGGCGAGCCTGCCGAAGCCCGTCGGCATCCTGACCTGCAACGACGACCGGGGCCAGCACGTGATCGAGGCCTGCAAGATCGCGGGCTTCCAGGTGCCCTACGAGGTGGCGGTGATCGGGGCGGACAACGACGAGCTGGTCTGCAACCTGTCCGATCCGCCGATGACCAGCATCGCCCTGAACACCGAGAAGGCCGGCTACGAGGCCGCCGAGCTGCTGGACCGCCTCATGAACGGCGAGACCATGTGCCGCCAGAAGATCATGGTGAGCCCCACCCACATCGTCACGCGGCAATCGACGGACATCCTGGCCATCGAGGACCGGGACACCGCCGAGGCGATACGGTTCATCCGCCAAAACGCCCGCCGGCCCATCGGCGTCGAGGACGTCGTCAACGCCACCACCTCTTCCCGGCGGGTGCTGGAAAAGCGGTTTCGCAACATCCTGAACCGCTCGATCTACCAGGAAATCCGGCGGACCCGCGTCGATCAGATCATCACCATGCTGGTCGAGACCGACCTGTCGATCTCCCAGATCGCCCAGAAAATGGGCTTTCCCGGCGTCGAGCACATCGCCCGCTATTTCCGCCAGGAGACGGGCACGAGCCTGCTGGTCTACCGCAAGCGTTTCAGCCGGACCCCGGCCCAGTAATCCCGCCGCCGGCGCCGGTCAAATTGACGGTTGCCAAATCCGGGAAATGGTCTATACTATCGGCCAACCATACAATCAGGCAGAAGACCCGGCGCGACGAGCCGGCGGCGTTCTTCGATAGGGCGATTACTTGCCCGCCGGCGGGCAGCCCGGCTGGACGGGGACGAAAATATCCCGCCACGACCCGATCGTCCGTGCCGGTTTCGAGGCACTGAAACCCATCATAATTTATGGAAAGGTCAGTGATGAAAAAGGCCATACCTTTCAATCCGCTGTTTCTGGTTTTGGCGCTGCTGATGGTGCCGGCCGTTACCCAAGGTCAAACGCCGACGGCCGCCGAGGGCCGAGACGGCTCGGCCGCCATCGATATCGGCCGAACCGGCGAACCGATCAGCCCCTACATCTACGGCCAGTTCATCGAGCACCTCGGCCGCTGCATCTACGGCGGCATCTGGGCCGAGATGCTGGAGGACCGGAAATTCTATTACCCCGTCACCGGCGCGTATGCCCCCTACGGCCGCCGGCAATCCAACCGGCCCAATCCCTTCCCCGTCGTCCGGTCGAGCCCCTGGCAGATCCTCGCCGCGCCCGACTCGGTCCAAATGACGACGGACGATCCCTTCGTCGGCGTGCACACCCCCCTCATCCAGCCCGGCGGCGGCATCCGGCAGCTCGACCTGGGCCTGGTCAACCAAAAAGACTACGTTGGGTACCTCTGGCTAAAGTGCCCCGCCGCCGGCGCCAAGGTGACCGTCAGCCTGTGCTGGGGCGAGGACCCCGCCCAGCGGGACTCGGTCCCGCTGGCCGTCGCGGGCAACGACTACCGGAAATACCCCTTCCAATTCAAAGCCGGTAGCGCCACGGACCAGGGCATCCTGGAGATCCAGGTCTCAAACGCCCCCTGCCTGGTCGGGACGGTCTCGCTTATGCCGGCGGACAACGTCGACGGCCTGCGGGCCGACACCCTGGCCCTGCTCAAGGAGCTGAACGCCCCGGTCTATCGCTGGCCCGGCGGCAACTTCGTCAGCGGCTACGACTGGCGGGACGGTATCGGCGACCGCGACCGGCGGCCCCCCCGCAGGAACCCGGCCTGGACCGGCGTCGAGCACAACGACTTCGGCTTCCACGAATTCATCCACTTTTGCCGCCGGCTGAACGCCGAACCGCTGGTCACGGTCAACACGGGCTTTGGCGACGCCTACTCCGCCGCCGCCCAGCTCGAGTACGCCAACGGCTCGGCCCAGACCCTCATGGGCGCCCTGCGGGGCCGCCACGGCGATGTCGAGCCCTTCGGCGTCCGCTTCTGGTGCATCGGCAACGAGATGTTCGGCTCCTGGCAGCTCGGGCACATGAGTCTGGAACACTACGTCCAGAAGCACAACTGGGTCGTGGACAAGATGCGCCAGGTCGATCCGGACATCGTGGCCCTGGCCTCCGGCAACGCCGGACCCTGGAGCGAAGGGCTCTGTCGGCACTGCGCCGACCGTCTCGACCTGATCGCCGAGCACTTCTACTGCCAGGAGAAACCCAACCTGCTGGCGCACACCGCCCAGATCGCCGACCAGATCAAGCAAAAGGTGCGGTTTCACCGGGACCTGCGCCAAAAGCTCGACACCCTCAAGGATAAGAACATCCGCATCGCCATGACCGAATGGAACTACTGGTACGGCCCGCACGTCTTCGGCGAGCTCGGCACCCGCTACTTCCTGAAGGACGCCCTGGGCATCGCCCGGGGCCTGCACGAATACTTCCGCCAATCGGACATCGTCTTCATGGCCAACTACGCCCAGACGGTCAACGTCATCGGCTGCATCAAGGCCGGCAAGACCGACGCCGCCTGGGCCGCCACCGGCCTGGTCCTCAAGCTCTATCGCAACCAGTTCGGCCAGATCCCCGTGGCCGTCAGCGGCTCGTTCGAGCCGCTGGACGTCTCGGCCGCCCTGACGGCGGACCGCCAGATGCTCACGGTGGCCGTGGTCAATGCCACCGGCCAAGGCCACAACCTGGCCCTGTCGCTGGGCGGAACCCGGCCGCCGGCGCGCTATCAGACCTGGACCATCACCGGCCCCGACGAGCGGGCCTACAACGAGCCGGGGGCCCCCCCGGCGATCGAGATCCAACAACAAACCGTCGAGAACGCCTCCGGCCGCCTGTCGATCGCGCCGCTGAGCGTCACCCTGGCCGCCTGGCCGGTGCCCTGAACGAATACCGCCGGGAACCACATACAACCAAAACCAGTGAGAAAAGGAGCATCGCCATGAAACCGTTCAACCTATGTTTATCCCTGGGAATCCTGCTGTCGGCGGGCCTGACAGCCGCCCAGGAGCCGCAACCGGTCGAGTTGACCTTGAACCCGGACAAGATCGAGAACCGCATCGATGAGAACATCTACGGCCACTTCCTGGAGCACATCTACCATTCCTGCAACGGCGGCCTCTGGGGCGAGCTGATCTGGAACCGCAGCTTCGAGCAGAATAGTGCCGGGCAATGGAGCATCCAGGACGATCAGGTCCGCCAGGACGGCCAGGGCACCAACCAGCGGTTGTACATCGGAGACCCGGACTGGCGCGACTACGAATTCACGCTCGAGGCCAGGAAGACAGGCGGCCAGGAGGGATTCCTGATCCTCTTTCGCGTCCGCAACGAGCAGGAGTTCTACTGGTGCAATCTCGGCGGCTGGGGCAACCAATACCACCGCCTCGAACGCGGCCTGCGGCAAGGCAACCGCTGGGGCGCCATCGGCCCGCAGGCGAACGGCCGGATCGAGTCCGACCGCTGGTACGCCATCAAGGTCCGCTGCCAGGGCCCGCACATCCAGGTCTGGCTCGACAAGGATCTGATCATCGATTTTACCGATGACCAGCAGGCGCACCTGTCCGGCGGGGTGGGCATCGGCACCTGGTCGACCCAGGCCGTCTTTCGCAATCTGAAGGTGACCGACCTGGCCGGCAAGGTCCTCTTCGAGGGCACCCCCAGCGTCCTGATCGACGATCAGGTGGCCTCCTCCTGGAAATCCTTCGGCAACGGCCAGTTCCTGCTGGAGCGGGCCGATCCCCTGAACAGCGCCTACAGCCAGAAGATCACCGCGGCCGCCGCCCCCGCCGGCCTGCGGCAGGATTCGCTCGTCCTGCGGTCGGGCGAGACCTACCTCGGCTCCTTCTGGGCCCGCAGCGATAAGCCGGCAGGGTTGCAGGTGCGTTTCCTGGCGAACGACCAGGTGCTCTACGAGAAATCCTTTCCCGCCCCCGGTTCCGCCTGGAAGCAGTACGCCTTTGAATACCCCTGCCGCACGGACGCCAAGGACGCCACCATCCAGCTTAGCGTGGCGGCGTCCGGCTCGGCGTACCTGGACCAGGTCAGTCTCATGCCCGCCAGTTGGCACCAGGCAGACGGCTTTCGACCGGACCTGCTGGACGCCGTAGCGGAACTGCATCCGCCGGTCATCCGCTGGCCGGGCGGCTGTTTCGCCTCCGCCTACCGCTGGAAGGCCGGCATCGGACCCCAGCACAAGCGCGCCGTCTATCCCCGCGAGATCTGGGACGACCTGGACGTCAACTCCTTCGGCACGGACGAGTTTGTCGCCATGTGCCGCAAGGTCGGCGCCGAGCCGCTGATCGTGGTCAATATCGGCACCGCCAACTGGAACGGCCCGGTCAAGGAGGAGGACTTCCTGCAGGAGGTCTGCGACTGGATCGAGTACTGCAACGGCCCGGCCGACAGCCCCGGCGGCCGGCTCCGCGCCGCCAACGGCCACCCCGAGCCCTATCGCGTCAAATACTGGGAGATCGACAACGAGACCTGGCACCTGGGCGCCGAGAACTACGCCGCCGCCGTCCAGCGTTTCGCCCCGCGGATGAAGCAGGCGGACCCGTCCATCATCCTGGCCGCCTGCGGCAGCGCCGGCTACGGCCGCCGCGGCAACGGCCTGGCCTGGAACCAGACCATCATCGAGCGCTGCGCCGAGATGATCGACTACCTCAGCATCCACCACTACGAGAATCCCGACAACTTCCGCGAGGGCCCGCTGCGCTACGAGCAGTTCTTCGGCGAGACTGCCGAACTCATCCGCCAGTCGAAGAATCCCGACCTGAAGATCTACGTCTCCGAATGGAACGCCCAGAGCACCGACTGGCGGACCGGCCTGTACGCCGGCGGCCTCTTAAACGCCTTCGAGCGCAGCGGCGCGTATCTCCAGCTTGCCGGCCCGGCCCTGTTCCTGCGTCACGTCTCGGCCAGCGCCTGGGACAACGCCTTCATCAACTTCGACGCCGCCGGCTGGTTTGCCGCCCCGAACTACGTCGTCATGAAGCTCTGGCGCGACCACTTCGGCCCCCAGCGGGTGGAGCTGACCGGCCCGGCGGAGGACCTCAACCTGTCCGCCTCGAAATCCGCCGACGGCCGCCAGGTCTACCTCAAGGCCGTCAATCCCGCCGCCCAGCCCCAGGCGGTGAAGCTGCACGTCGCATCGGGCTTCCCCATCGGCGCCGCGGAACTGCAACTGATCGACCCGCCATCCCTGAGGGCCCGCAACAGCCTCGCGCAGCCCGCGGCGATCCAGCCGCACAAGGCCACTACCAGCGTCAGCGGCCAGGAGATCCGCTTCACGCTGCCGGCCTATTCCGCCGGCGTACTGTCAATCAACCGGAGGTAATCACAATCGAGCGGCGATAAGCAATCTACATTACTGATCGACTCGGAAAAAGTTGGCCAGGAACGGCTCCGCGAATCCGGCGAAATGTTTTCGCCTCCGCCTTTCTTTCGCCGCCCCATAGCCCTCGCGGGCTCTCCTGGCGAGGGCGGCGAAAGCGGACTACGGCGAAAAACAATGCCACCGAGATACGTCAGACTTGTCGGAGGGCATGACAGGATGTATAAGATCCACCGATTCGTTATCTTCCTGCTGGTCGCCCTGCTGGCCGTCGTAACTGCGCCTGCCGGTGTAACCGCGGCGGCTATCACCCCCCTGGTCCGCGCCGTCGATCTGGACGTGGGCGAAACCCGGCAAGTAACCCTGCACGACGGCGCTCAGGCGACCGTCACGCTGCTGGACCTGACCGAGCAGCGCGACACCGTCCGCAGCGCCGTCCGCCGCGCCGAGGTCAGCGTCCGCGTCAACGGCCAGACGGCCAAGCTCGTCTCCTCGACCTATCACCTTCCCACAACCGTCGGCGGCGTCCAGATCGACTGCCCGGTCACCGGCGGTTACGTCTCAGAGAGCAGCAAAGGCAACGCCTGGGGCCTGCTCAAGGCCGCCCGCCTGCGCCTCTGGCCCGCCGGCTCGCCCTGGATCCGCCCCGACACCTTCACCTACCCCGTCCGCCAGCGGTGGTTCGCCGGCGACACCCAGATGGCCAACGTCCCCTGTTACGTCGACGCCTGCGACCTGCCCGGCCCGCGGAGCATCTACTACCATTACGGCCTGGACTTCGGCGGCTCCGAGGGCCTCATCGAGGTCGTCGCCGCCACGGACGCGCTGGTCGTCTCGGCCGGCGACCGCGTCCTCGACGGCCGCCAGGACGCACCCATCGAACCCCGCTACGACGTGGTCTACCTGCTCGACGACCGCGGCTGGTACTACCGCTACAGCCACCTGCAGATGATCGCCACGCCCGTCATCCCCGGCAAGCGTGTCCAAATGGGCCAGCTCATCGGCCGGATCGGCAAGGAAGGCGGCAGCGGCGGCTGGTCGCACCTGCATTTCGACATCCAATCCCCCCAGCCCTCCGGCCGGATCGGCATCCAGAACGGCTACGCCTTCATCTGGCAGGCGTATCAGCAGCAGTATCGCCCCGACATCATCGCCGTCGCCCGGCCGCACCATCTGCTCTTCACCGGCGAGAGCGCCCTGCTGGACGCCTCCAAGAGCTGGTCGCGCACGGGAAAAATCATCCGGGTCGACTGGACATTCGGCGACGGCGCCACGGCGACCGGCGCGACCGTCGAGCGGACCTACGCCCGGCCGGGCGAGTACAGCGAGATCGTCAAGGTCACCGATTCCGCCGGCCGCCGCGACTACGATTTCGCCGTCGTGTACGTCATCGACCGCGAGCACCCCGAGCTCACCCCGCCGACCATCAACGCCAATTACTACCCCACCTTCGGAATCAAGGCGGGCGACGAGATCACCTTCAAGGTCCGCACCTTCGCCACCCAGCACGGTCAGGAAACCTGGAATTTCGGCGACGGCTCCGTCGAAGTAAAGACCCAATCCGACGGCAACGCCAACGTCCACGACCCCGCCGGCTACGCCGAGACCCGCCATAAATACGAAAAGAGCGGCGATTACATTGTATCCGTCCGCCGCACCAACGAGCACGGCCACGAGGCCGTAACTCATCTGCATGTGCAGGTGAATTGAATTTTGCGGCGTTACGGCGGTCGCTGCCACAAGGCACAAAAGACATTTTCACGCAAAGGCACAGAACATTGTGCGATAACGCCTAATGCCTCGCTCCGTCATTCCCGCGAACGCGGGAATCCAGGATCAGGCATCTAACAGCGCTCCCGCTTTCCGCCGCAACAATTCTCAAATGGTCAGAGTTTATGCCTTCTCTAAATCTGAACTTAACGATCGTTTCGATCCGTGCACCAGAGGGAAAACAGACAGGCATTCTTGAGGGTAATTCGCAGGACGACCGGCGAGTTTACATCTGCCAAATTGCCCTCCTCCCAACCTAAAACGATGTCGAGTCCGTCGCGCCGAATCGGTTTCGACCGGGCAAGGCACGTTTCGTCCTGGCCCAGCACCTCCACCACGATCTCGCCGAAGTCGGACTTGGCGTTCACGTGCAGGATATTTCCCCGCAGGCTAAGGGGCTTGGTGACGATCCGGCCGCCGTCAAAGGATGCCTGCAAGGATACGAAACGGTCCCGCGTACTCGTTGCCAGGCCGATGCCGCCGGCCGAGGGGCCTGAGTCTTCTCCCTTATAGGGCCTGTGCCGGTAGGTCCTGCCGCCGTAATAAAATCTGAGTTCGTCACCCACCGCGATCGGCGGATTATTCGCCAGGGAATGATTGAATCGATCCCAACTGCCCACGGGCCCGACGGGCAGAAAGGCCGTTCGATCGCCCACGCGGGTGAAGTTCACGCTGTCGCGGCTCACCGCCAGTTGCACGTCCAGGTAACATTCCCCCGGCCGCGCGTGAAAGACCTGCACCAGGCCGATATACACGCTCTCATAGGGGAAAACCATCATGGAGTAAATTTCGGTTCCGGGTTCATCCTGCACATCGGCGGCCAGCACCACCGGCGCGCTGGCCGGGTCCGCAAAATCCCATCGCCGGAAATCCGGGGACTCCAGCCGTGCCACCGCCCGCCCGAAGTGGTAGTCGCGATACCAGTCAAATTTAGACCATGCCGCCTCCACCTCCGGCAGGGTTTTTACCGTGCGTCCATAGAGCAGATATTTCTGGCGCGACGGATCAAACGTCCAGTGGGTATCCCCATCGCAAATGGCCTCCGTCGCCCAGGCATTGATCAGACTCCAATGGATGCCATCGGGACTGCCCGCGACCCCCAGGCCCCGGCGGTTCCCCCGGTGAAACGGATCCTGGCGGGGCCCCTTGTAGTTACGGAGAATACTCAGAAATCCCATCTTATAACGGCGTCGGGGATCGGGGTCCCGTTCGTCCTTGTGCACACCGAAAGGCTCATAGAAAGTAGGAAGCGCCTCAGGTCCCGACAAGTCATCCCGTTTAAGAAAAAGCAGATTGGTTTTTTGACCATCGATTTTGACGAGGTCCAGTTTCGGTTTTACCCAATTCACTCCGTTTAGACTTTCCGCATAGCCCACCCCCGTCCCGGCTTTGTACCACATCTTATACCTGCCTGCGTCCCGGATAACCGAGCCATAGAGCACGCCGAGCTTGGGCTCCCAGGATTCGCTGGCCCAAAGGACGGGATTGCCGGGATATTTTCGGGCGGGGACGATTTCCCGCTTTATATTCGTCGTCGATTGGATCAAGTAATCATCCAGAAACAACTGCCTTCGATGGTCCAGTGTAAGAGCGGATGTGTCCCCGGCGGTTAAACCGAGAAACGAAATGACCAGAGGCATCAGAATCATCATTAATACCTCCTTCAGAAAAATGATGTTTCTCCATCTAGTTTATTGGAAGCCGTCCGGGCAGGGCCAATTGCCTTCACCTTGTTAGACGCCCATAGTGTTTTCTTGCGAAAGACAGCCTTCTTTATACCGCCATTATCACCGCCGCATCCTTAACAGAGAATACACGAAAGGCGGCAAGGGGGCGACAAAAATACCTTGAGAAAATCAGCGCTTCGATAACGCCTAATGCCCCGCTGCGTCATTCCCGCGAACGCGGGAATCCAGGATTTTTCTTTGTGTTGTTTGTACACATCGACGCGTAATCAAGAACATAGGATCAGCCCTAATCTTGATGCTTTTGCGCCCAATACAATTTCGCGCTATTTCTCAGGACGCAGGTGTCCATACTAGATGTCGCCGTCATTTTCTATTCGCAATTATTTTCTTGCACTAACAATGCCTGCCTGATAATATGACATAAATGTTCCATTTAAGCGAGCATGGTATGACACTAAAACAAATCATCGAGAATAATGACACAACGAAAGGGATCGTTTTTGATTTATGCATTCAAGGCATGATTATACTTTCCCTGATTTCATTTTCTATTGACACCATACCTGATCTATCCGCAAATACGAAAATCATACTCAGATACATTGAGGTTGCAACAGTCCTGATTTTCACTATAGAATATATTCTTCGAGTCTTTGTTGCTGACAGAAAGCTTGGATTCATTTTCAGCTTTTACGGCATGGTGGACTTGGCCGCCTTCCTTCCATTCTACCTTTGCACCGGAATCGATCTTCGCTCCATTCGAGCCGTTCGGATGTTGCGCCTAATAAGGATACTCAAGCTCATTAGATACAACAAGGCAATCCAGCGTTTCCATAGAGCCTTTATGATTGCCAGAGAGGAAATCGTTCTGTTCCTGTTCGCGTCCTGTATTCTGTTATTCTTCGCCGCGGTAGGCATTTACTATTTCGAGAACCAAGCCCAACCGGACCACTTCACTTCGGTGTTTCATAGTCTTTGGTGGGCCGTGGCAACGTTGACGACGGTCGGATACGGAGATATTTATCCGATTACCACGGGCGGTAAAATATTTACCTTCTTCGTATTAATGATCGGGCTGGGAGTGGTTTCCGTCCCTGCCGGCCTCATTGCATCGGCACTATCGCAGGCACGCATGGAAGAAAAACAAAGCCAACTTACATAACCACAAGCCTCATAACCAGCATTTGCCTCCTTCCCCTTTCGGCAGGATGGCACCGCCAAGCCTTGCTTTGACAGGATGCCCAACAGGTATTACGGGGATCAGTCAGGGGCCGTTTACCTGCATACGCACCGGCGATCTTTTAGTACGATTCGCATCTCGTCAAACAAGCAGTCTCAGAAAGAGACGTCATCTCGCCAACCAGGTTCGCCGTGATCTATGGATGCGATACGCACCTCGCCCAAAGGCTGGAGGCTAAATGGGCGGGGTTTGGGGCAGAGCCCCAAATTCATATTATCAATGGGTCTATTTATCGCATTTAGTACTACAACCTCTAATCCCACGTGTATTTCGCGTCATGTAGCACATTCCCTATTATTTATTCAACATTTCGGGAAATATGTGCCCAATCTCAACGAAGCGTTCTTTGAGCTTGGTAGCCTCTTCATCTTTCTTGTTTTGTTTGAGATAACGATACACATGGAAAGCCAGACCTGGCTGGATCGGATACTTCATAAATAATTTGGCTCTTCGGCAAATATTGTACCGCGGTTTCAGTCCTCCGGAAGCGGTAAATTGCCACAATTGTGGTATATCGCCTCGATAT
>JAFGFX010000311.1 GCA_016930855.1 Sedimentisphaerales bacterium
AATTTTTTCTATTACCGAATTTATGCGTATTGCATCAAAGGGTATTAAGCACGGCAATAATTCACTTGGCAATACTTCACCATTGAAAAGCTCAACAGGATTAGAGTGAGCATAATTTTGCAACATTTCATATTCATCATCAAGGCGTTTTCTCAAGCCGTTACTACGCGCCAAACTGGAACCTATTACTTTCTCATCAAACAATTTCCATTGCTGAGTGCTGGGATTAAGAGATACTGAAGCAAGAATTCTAAAATACTCATCATCTAAATGATAAGAATGATTACATCTTTCACAAAGTGGAACCGTAATCGTATTTTGCGGGCGTGGGCTAAGAAACAAACATTTCGGAGGCACATGCTCCCGTGTCATAATTCCTTCTTGCCCACATAAAGCACATAGTCCTGTTTTCGGTTTTCTTTTACGCTTTGACATTGAAGACATACCAATTTAGTGACTCACTTTTACTTCTTCTTTTTTCTCTGTGTCCTATGTGGCTTATTCTTCTCTTACCGTAAACCATATAATACTCTTCGTGCGCTTCGTTGTTTATAACAGTCCATACGCTTTCGCCAACACCTTTATCGGGTGCAATGTGGGTTTGCCCGCGCCCAATTCCATCTGCATCTTGCAGGTGCTGCACTCGGTCAGGCCGAAATCGCAATCACTGTCCCGCAGCGGGCCCAGCAGGGGCTCGCCCGCCCGCATCGACAGGTCGAACTTGCCCTTCTGAAAACCAAACGTACCGGCGATGCCGCAGCAACCGCCGGGCAGCTCCGTCAGCTCGATCCCGTCGATCAGGCCCATCAAGTACCGCGTGCCGTCCTTGATCTGCATATACTGGTAGTGACACGGCTGGTGGTACGCCAGCTTGCGGGGGGAGTTCTTGGCCAGGCCCTCCGGCGGCCTAAAATCGTCCCGCAGTTTTCCCTGGCGGTGCAGTCGGGCCAGGTAATCCGTCAGCTCAACTGTATTTTCCGCCACGAGGCGGGCGTCCTCGCTGTCGATTACGTCGAGGTACTCCTCCTTGAGGCACAGCGCCGCGGTGGGCTCGGCCGTTACGATCGTATAGCCGGCCCGGGCCGCCTCGGCCAGATGCTTTACATTGTATTCGATATACTTCCTGGCGTAGTCCAGGTCGCCATAACTGATCGCCGGCATGGCCATGCCCTTCTGGGGCGGGACGATCACCTCGATATTATTGTGCCGCAGGACGTCCACCACCGCGCGGCCCAGGGCGTGATCGTTGTAGTTCGCATACAAATCCACGAAGTACGCCACCTTGCCGGCCGCATCCGCGAGCGGGGGCCGTTCGCCCAGATAGCGCCGCAGTTTCTTGAGGTTCGATCCCCAGGCGAATGCCGGCAGGCCGCGGCGGTGATCCAGCCGGCCGGTCCACTCCAGCAGCCGCCGGAACCAGCCCATCCGCAAAAACAGGTTCGCCGCGGGCCCGAAGACCGAGCCCATCTTGCTTAGAAACTCGCTCCGCGTTAATACATACTGCGCCCGTGTCAGGCCATGATGCCGGACGTACTCGGCCCGGGCCTCGATCATCAGCTTGGGGACATTCACCAGCGAGGGGCATTCCATCGCGCACATCTTGCAGTTGACGCACAGATCGGCGATCCGCTTGAATTCCGGCGACTGCATGATCCGGTCGTCCAGCAGGCCGCAGAGCCAGTGCCGCATGAGGTTGCCCTTGGCCCGCGGGCTGGCTTCCTCCTCGCCGGTGGCCCGGAAGATCGGACACATCGAGAGCGTCGGGTCGCTCGTGCGGCACAGGCCGTTGCCGTTGCACTGCTCGATCTCCCGGACCAGCTCGTCGGCGCGAAAGACCAGGTTGGTCGGTCGGTCCGGCCGCCGGCTGGCATGCGAGAACCGCAGGTCCTTGGTCATCACGTCCGGATCGCCGTTGATGATCTTGCCGGGATTGAGCAGGCCCTCTGGATCGAACAGATCCTTGATCCGGCGAAAGAGCCGGTAGACCTGCGGGCCGTACTGCTTTTCGATGAACGAGACCCGCACCAGCCCCTCGCCGTGCTCGCTGCTGATGGTGCCCCCCAGCCGCCAGGCCAGGCGAAACACCTCGTCCGCCAGCCGGCGCATTTTCTGGCGGTCCTCCTGCTGGTGCAGGTCCAGGTAGGGCCGCGGGTGCAGCGCCCCGTGGCCGGCATGGGCGTAATACGCCATCGGCACGCCCAGGCGGTGGCTGATATCCTGCAGGCCGTCGAGATACTCCGCCAGTTGGTCCGGATTGACGCCCACGTCCTCCACCACCGGAATCGGCTGGGTCGCCGTCTTGTTGCGGAACAGCAGGGGCACGCCCGCCTTGCGGGCCTTCCAGATCAGCGCCTGCGTGCCGGGGTCGGTGATCTGCCTGGTCCCGATACAGCGGGCCGCCGGGGGCAACAGCTCGGCAAGCCGCTGGGCCTCGTCCAGCTTCCGCTCGGCCTGGCCGGTCGTCTCGGCGTAAAACTCCACCAGCAGCGAGGCCGCCACGCCGCCGGGCAGCACGTCTTTATATTCCGGATAGGCATCCCGGGCCATGCCCAGCAGGGTGCCGTCCATCAGCTCGCACGCCGAGGGCCCGGCCTTCAACAACTCCGGCACCGCCCGGGCCATCTTGCCCAGCGAATCGAAGTTCACCTGGAGCAGGACCTTGACCTTGGGCAGGTCCACCAGCTTGATTGTCGCGGCCGTGACGATCCCCAGCGTACCCTCCGAGCCGGCCAGCAGCCGGCAGAGATTGATGCCGTTCGCCTCGCGCAGGGAAAACACGTTGTAGCCGCTGCGGTTCCGATCGGTCCGGGGCCGGGCCCGCTCCAGGTGCCCCTGGTTCTCGGCCAGCAGGCCGTCGATCTGACCGGCCCAATGGGCGGCCGGATCGTGGTCGCTGCCGGCCGGATCGTGCACGGACAGCGTCAGCTCGCGGCCCTGGGCGGATACCATCTGCAGATCGGCCAGGTGCCGGTCAATGTAGCCGTAGCGGATGGAATGGGCCCCGGTGGAATTGTTGGCGATCATGCCGCCGAGGGTGGCGCGGTTGCCGCTGGCCGGATCGGGGCCGATCTGCCTGCCGTACGGGGCCAACTGCCGGTTCAACTGCTCCAGGACGACGCCGGCCTGGACCGTGACGCGGTCGTCCGAGGGATCCATACTCAGGACGCGGTTCAGGTAGCGGCTGAAATCCAGGATGATCCCCCGGCCCAGCGATTCGCCAGCCAGACCGCTGCCGCCGCCCCGGCAGATAACCGGGATCTGGTGCTCTCCGGCGTAGCACACTGTCAGCCGGACGTCCGCGGGCTCGGCCGGGAGCACCACCGCCAGAGGCTCGATTTGATAGATGCTGGCATCCGTGCTGTAGAGCACCCGGGTGAGCCGGTCGGTCCGGACCGCCCCGGCAAGCAGCGGCGCCAGGTCCCGCTGCAGGTCGTCACGCTGTTTTTCCCGTTCCATAATCGTCCATTCAATCCGCTGTGTGGATGGCCTGGCCTTCTCCGGCCGGATCCATGATCCAAGGGGAAACGCCCTGGGCAGGCTGCACCTCTGTCAAAATGACCTAAACGCGGTGCATCGGCCCGGCCGAATGCCACGATGGATTCTTTTGTCTGAGCACACTGAATCGAGAGATTCTATGCGTCCGGCCCCGATTTGGCAAGGCGCGTATCGATCCGTCTTCAGCGGGTGGCATCGCCATCATGGTAGTTAGCGCTCCAGTTTTCGATACCGCTCCAGCAGCCGGATCAGCAGCTCCATGTCCGGCGGCGGCGGCGCCTCGAAGCACATCTGCCTGCCGCTGATCGGGTGGTGCAGCGTCAGGGACATCGCATGCAGCGCCTGCCGCTCGATCACCCGTTGGTCCGGCGCCAGATGCCCGCCCGGCTCGTCCGGCCGCGGGTACGGCGCCCCGTCGGCCAACTGGGCCAGCGTCATGGCCTTGCCGCCGTACATGGTGTCGGCCACGATCGGGTGCTTGATCATCTGCAGATGCACGCGGAGCTGATGGGTGCGGCCCGTCCGCGGGAACAGCCGCATCACGGCGTAGCCGCGGTACTGCGTCTGCCGCTCGTAGCGGGTGATGGCGGACTTGCCCGATTCCGGCCGGGCGGCGTACTTTTCCCGCACCCGCGGATGGCGGCCCAGCGGCATGTCGATCACGTCGGCGTCCAGGGCCACCGTGCCGTGCACCACCGCCAGGTACATCTTTTGGACTTGCCGATGCTCGAACTGATGGGCCAGCCGCCAGTGGGCGGTGTCGGTCCGGGCGACCACGAGCACGCCGCTGGTGTTGCGGTCCAGCCGGTGGACGATCCCCGGGCGGAAGCGCTCGTTGACATGCGAAAGGGAATTGCTGTAGTGGACCAGGCCGTTGACCAGCGTGCCGCGCTGGTTGCCCCGGGCCGGATGCACGATCAGATCGGCCTGCTTATTGATCACGAGCAGGTGTTCGTCCTCGTAGAGAACGTCCAGGGGGATCGGCTCCGGCTCGATCTCGTCGGCCGGCGGCGGCGGCAGGATCAGGTCGATCCGGTCGCCCGGATTCAACTGGTAACTGCTCTTGGTCGGCCGCTGGTTGACGGTGACGGCCTGTTCCTCGATCAACCGCTGGATCAGGGTCCGGGAGAAATCGCTGAAGCGATGCCGGAGATACTTGTCGATCCGGCGGGTCGGCAGCAACCGTCTGATATGCAGGCTCAGATGCTGGGCGCCGTCGTCTTCCGCAACCGGGACGTCCTCGGGCTGCTCCTGGATGGGCGGATCGTTTTCGCTCATGCGGATATTCGCTCGCGCGGCGGTCCGTTGCGGCGCCGGACGCAAGGATAAACTCCCCCCCGCCGGATCAGGGCTGCGGATTGTCGCCGGCGTCCGACGCCTCGTCTGGTGCATCCGAGGCGGCCGGCTCGGTTGATTCATCCGGTTTGGCCGGTTCGACCGAATCGGTCGACCCCTGCGGCAGGGGACCGTAGGGCACCTCCTCGGCGGCGTTCATCTGAGGCGATGCCGTGCCGGCGGCATCCATCCCGCCCAGCGGCACGGCCGCCAGGGACTCTTGCGGGCCCTTGACGACGAGAAGGTCCATACGGAGGGGCCGGGCGTTCTCGGTCGCCATATTCAGGCGGTGTTTCGCCTGGGCCGGCAGCGACGTGCCGGCGTAGAAGCCATCCTTGTCTTCGCTGATCTCCCGATAGACGGACTCGGCCTCCCGCCAGTTGCCCTCGTCCTCGGCCAGTTCGGCCAATCCGAGCCGGGCCAGGCCCACGGCGACCGGATAGGTGGCGTATTCCTGAATGACCTGCCGGTAGAGCTGGCCGGCCTTCTGCCGGATCTGCTCTTTTTGGGCCTGCGGCAGCGGCCGGGTGGAAAGAAACAGCTCGGAGCGCACCACCTCGGCCTCCTGGAGCAGGCTGGTCATGCGGATCGGCTTGCCCTGGGCCTCCTGACTGAGCTGCTGGAGCGAGCCGACCACCGCCGCCGGATCATAGGTGGCACTGATCGTGACGGGTGCGTCCTCCTCGGCCGGCTCGATGCGGGCCCGCTGCATGGCCTGCGCCTGCAGATCGCTGAAATCGGCGAAGGCCTGCTGAAGCTGCTGGTTCTGCTTTTGGGCCGATCGACCCCGCTGCCGCCAGACAAATCCGGCTATCACCAATACCACCACCAGGCCGACAACCACCAAGACCAGGTACTTGCCGTGTTCACGGAGATAGGCAGGCAATTCGCTCAACTTCTGGGCCAACTCGTTGGTCTTTAACTGATGCCGTCGTTCCGCCTTCATGTCAACCTTCCTGTAAAAGAGGTATCTATGCGTCTCTCAGCGGGGCACTTGCCGCCGGTCGGGCGGGCGAATGCCCCTAAGATCTTTACTTTCCATGCGTTATATTCGCCTATTTGGGGGTGCCAGTCAAAGGAAATTTCCCCGGGCCATTCGGCGGCGCAGCTAGAAACTGCCGTCAGGGCCGTTTTACCCGGTAACACCATAGCGTGTCATGATACCGCAGGTATAGGCGGCCGTCATGTAAAACCGGGTGGGCCCAGGCGTCCCGCAACTTTTCCTGCACAAGCGGAAAACGGCCGGCCAGGTGGAATCCATCCGGATCATACCGCAACAGGGCCACCGTGCCCTGGTCGTCGAGGCAATAGAGCCTACCGTCAGCATACACCGCGGCGCCCGTGGTCAGGTCGCGGTACTCGGCGCGTGTCTGGCCGGTTAGCCAATCGACCGCCAGCCACCATTTGACCTTGCCGTAGCCGGCAGCGAACAAGGTGCCGTCGACCAGGATCGCCCCGCCGGTGACCGTATCCAGCGGGCAGGTCCATACGGGCTCGGCCGAGATCCAGGGCGGCTCCGCCTGGAGCCGATAGCAATTGCCGTTCTGGGCGTGCGAAGTCATATAGAACAGCCGGCCGGAGTCATATACCGGCGCGGTGACGTTGACGCCATAGGAATTTCGCAGCGGCACCGTCCAGAGCAGCGCGCCGGTGTCCGCGTCCACGCCGAAGCCGTAGGCCGCCGAGCAGCTGGCGATCAGCCGCCGGCCGGCATGGCTAAACAGGATGGGCGAACAGTACGAGGTCCGATCCTCCGAAGTCGGCGGCGTGGTCCACAGCGTCCGGCCGTCTGAACCGTCCAGGGCCGCCAGGAGGACCTTCTTGCCGCCGGGCGTGACGATGACGCGACCGTTGTCCACCAGCAGGTTTTCACTCAGGGCCCAGGTGACATTCTGGGCCTCGAACCGTTCCAGGATATCCACCGCCCACCATTCCCGGCCCGTGGCGGCGTCCAGGCACGCCAGGCGGCCGTGGGCGTTGAGATGGTACAAACGGCCCCGGGCATAGGTGCAGCCCGCCCGGGCGCCGGGGTAGGACTTCTTCCAGGCGCGGCCGTTCGGCGTCCACCACTTCTCGTTGCCGTCGGTATCCAGGGCGAACACGAGCAATTCATCCCCCACGTCGCCGGTGATATAAATCCGGCCGGCCACCACGATCGGGCTGGACCAGCCCTGGCCCAGGTAGCTGATCTTCCAGATGAGCTCCGGCCCGTCCGCCGGCCAACTGGACAGCAGGCCCGTTTCCGGCGAGACCCCGTCGCGGCGGCTGCCGCGCCACTGCGGCCAACCGGGCTCGGGAGAGCCGATCATTCCATCCGGGACCTCGGCGGCGGACACCTTGCCGCCGGCGGGGGTGAATAGCAGCCCGGCCGCCAGGTAAAATCCGGCCGCCAAACCGACCATTAGGCCCCAGCCGGTCCGCGGTGCGGGCCACGTGCCCGCCGAACGGCCACTTTCCCGTCTGATCAACGATTCGTTCCTCCTGGGGTGCATGCCATGCTCCTCGCTGCCTTGGGCCCCGCCTTGTATGGCCATCTCGGTCATATGACGCATCGTGAAATCACCGCTGCCGGGAAACGCGCCGACACCTGGAGGGACAAACCGGCAGGAATCCGATCGGCCGGGACGTCCGCCTTCGCATCCGACGGATTTCTCAGGATTCCCGGAAGGTCTCCTTGTGCAGGCCGTAGCGTTTCATCTTGGAAAACAGGGTGCGCTCGTCGATCCGGGCCCGCCGGGCGGTCTCGCGGATCCGGCCGTTGGTCTCCTGCAGCAGGCCGGTCAGGTAGCGGTACTCGAACTGCTCCAGGACGATCCGGCTGGCCTGCTTGAGGGGGCGTTTGAGCCATTCGCGGGGAACGGTCCCAAATTCCCGGGCCACCTCCGCCGCCGGCAGGGGCAGGGCGGGCAGGGCAAACTGGCCCGTGACCGAGGAGGGCAGGTCCTGCTGGGTGATGGTGTCCGATTCGCAGAGCAACATCGCCCTCTCGATGACATTGATCAATTCCCGCACGTTGCCCGGCCAGGAATACTGGCACAGCAGGTCCAGGGCCTCGGGGCAGATTCCCATCACCTCGCAGCCGATCCGGGGCCGCAGAAACGCCAGATAGTTCTCCACCAGCTCCGGGATGTCCTCCCGCCGCTCGCTCAGGGGCGGGATCGTCAGGGTCACGACGTTCAGCCGGTAATACAGGTCCTGGCGGAAGCGTTTTTCCTCGACCTCGTTTTCGATGTCCCGGTTGGTGGCGGCCATGATCCGGACGTCGACCGGGATGAACGACTCGCCCCCGATGGGGCGGATCTGCTTGGTCTCCAGGACGCTGAGCAGCTTGACTTGCAGGTGCAGCGGCATCTCCGCGATCTCGTCGAGAAAGAGCGTGCCCTTGTGGGCCATCTCGAAACAGCCGCGCCGGGCCTGGGTGGCCCCGGTAAAGGCCCCCTTCTCGTGGCCGAACAGCTCGCTTTCCAGCAGCGTTTCCGGCAGGGCCCCGCAGTTGACCGGCACAAACGGCCCCGAGGCCCGGGCGCCCTCGGCGTGGATGGCGTGGGCCAGCCGCTCCTTGCCGACGCCGGTCTCGCCGAGGATCAGCAGGGCGGAGTTGCTCTTGACCACCTGCCGGACGATCCGCAGGAATTCCTTCATGACCGGACTGCGGGAGACGAAATCCTTCAGCGAGGGCTCGCCCAGATCCCGGCGGGAGCGCAGGGCCGCCTCCGCCATGAGGCGGCGCTTGTCCAGAACGGCCTGGAGGGCGTCGCTGATCGATTCCAGCGGCAGATCCCTACAGAGCACGGCATCACAGCCGGCGGCGATCAAGCCGGCCCGCTCGATGGCGTTTTCCCGGTGGGTGATGATGACCAGGGCGGTGGTTTTGCTGACGTCCCGCTGGGGCAGCAGTCGTTTCGGGATCCGCGCCGGGGCAAGTTCTCGGTCGGCGATCAACAGATCACAGGCCGCCTGACTGAGCGACCGCCAGGACAATCCCCGCCGCGGCGCGACGTCCACCACGACCTGGTCGGTGCGCAATCGCTCCTGCAAACGCGCCTGGAATCGGGCATCCGGCAGGGCCAGCAGCACTCGCATCAACATGGACGGTTACCTCCCAAAGGCAATATCGGAATTATAATACTGATTATTTCGGGTGTCAACTACCGATTTTCCGCACAAATAATGAGGGTCACAAAGGGGGCTAAATTCACAAGTATCTAATATATAGATACTTATAAATATTTTGTTTTTATTTTTTTTCAGGCATGACTATTGCGGTTAATAAAAGTGTGCCAGGAAAAATAAAGGATACCAACCAGGTAAGGATATAGGACCATGCCGAGCAAGAAGAACAAAACGGCAAAGAAGGAAAATCGCCCCCCCATCAGCAAGGACAAGTCCAAGACGAACCAATATACCCCTACGCGTCCCAAGCGGTAAGGTGCCGCTGGTGTAAATAAAGAACGATGAATATTGGCGCCATGGTACGGAGGTAACTCGTATGGCTGACAAGAAAGGCAAGACGCAGAAAAGTACGCCGAAATCCAACAAGACTCCGGCGCAGCCCAAAAAAGGCAAGTAACGACCTCAAGGTCAACGGGGGCCGTATCCGTACGGCCCCCCTTTTTTTTGCGCTGCTGGCGAGGGCGGAGGCGGCCTTATTGCGGCGTTTAAAAGTGGCTGCGCCACCCCGCCAAAAACTAAATCAAAATGCAAAACTCAAAATTGTGGTGTCGCCTGCGGCGATGTTCTTTTTCAGATCACCCCCAAGCATAGCTTGGCGGTGCCACCCGGCGCTATGCCCGTAATCTGCTCCGTGATGGATGCTACATGTCTCGCCTATAGGGCAGGTTCAGAATGAACCGTCAACTGGCCAACTAACCTCGCGTCGAACAAGGGGTGGCTTTGCTACCTCGCGGCGATCTATGGGTGCGATTCGCACCTCGCCAAGGGGCAGCGACCAGCGGGAGCGTCGAAGAGCCGACCGTGATCGCGGCGATCAGAGGGTGGCGATGCCACCTCGCGGCAGCATTTCTCGCCTTGAAGTAGCGACCAGCGGGAGCGTCGAAGAGCCGACTGTGATCGCGGCGATCAGAGGGTGGCGATGCCACCTCGCGGCGAGCGACCGTCAGCTAAAGGCGCTGCGCAGTAGTGCCAGGCTCTTGGGGATGGCGGTTCGGTAGTCCTCTTCGCCCTCGAACTCCAGGGAGACATAGCCGCGAAAATTGTGCTTGTGCATGATGCGGGCAATGCGGGGATAGTCCAGATCGAGCTGGTACCAGAGCCCGCCGCCGTAGTAGGTCTTGGCCTGCATGAAGACGGCCTCGGGGGCGCACTGCTCGAGCTTGTCGTAGGGATTTTCCAGGAAGTTGCCGGTGTCCAGCAGGACCCGCAGCCAGGGCGAATCAATGGCCTTGACGATGCGGAGCAGGCCCTCGGGCGTGCGGGCCAGGCCCCAGTGGTTCTCCAGGCCCAGGATGACGCCGTGCTTCTCGGCGGCGGGCAGGCACTTCTCGTAACTGTCGATGACCCACTTGAACCCCTCTTCGTCGTTATGGCCCGGCAGGGGCGGTTCGATGCCGCGATTCTTCATGAGGTCGTCGAAGTCCTTGCTGGTGCCCCAGGTGCCGGTGTTGACGCGGATGATGGGAATACCCATTTCGTAGGCGATGTTGATACAACGGAGCGTGTGGTCGATGTTCTGCTGGCGTTTCTGCTCGTCGGGCGTGACGAATCCCTGGTGGGTGGACATGCAGCACAGGTCCACGCCGTGGATCAGGGCCCGGCGCTTGAGATTTTGCAGATACGCGACCGATTCGGATTCCATCTGCCGGTGGAGGATATCGACGCCGTCGAACCCCATCTCGGCGGCCTGCTCGATGCAGGTTTCGATGGGCATCTTCAGCTGCGGCTTGAAGCGCCAGAAGGAGTAGGTCGAAACGGCGATCGGGTTGGGCCGTCTGGCGGCAACCGGGGACCCGGCGATCGGAGAGATTGTCTGGCTCTGGCTGGTCGAATGGCTCAGGCTGCAGGAAGACAATCCCAAGGCGGCACCCGCGGCGGCGGCCGACCGGCACAGGAATGTTCGTCGTTTGATCGATTTCATCGCAGTCACCTCCCGTGGAAAAGGCCGGAATACCCGGGCCGTTAGCTGCCCGGGGTTCACCGGCGGCGCTCTTTTTGACCGTCGCCGCTCATTGGTTCCCGCAAGTACGCTTACTCCCCGCGGCCTCGGTGCCCCGCCGGGCGGACCGGGATTCGCGGCCGGTCGGCGGCCGGTCAATCCGTATGGAAGACCTCCTCCATGGAGGCCCACCATTCGCCTTCCTGGCGGGTGGACAGGGGCTGCTGGAGGGGCTCGGTGTAGGTCCACCATTTCTGGGTGATTTCGTTGTCGGCGATGCCCTTCATGTCACCGGCGAAGTCGTCGCCGTAGTATTCGAAGTAGCTGAACAGCAGGTATTCGCCCTCGGCGATCTGGCCCTCATAGATCGAGTAGTTGCGGATGTTGGCCTTCTCGATGGCCTCCAGCACGCCGGGCCAGACGGAGGCGTGCATCTGGTTATAGGCCAGCAGATCGTCAGCGCCGATGCCGATGATCCCGCCGTGCCGGCTGGTGGGCGGGCGGTCCATGGCCGAGCCGGCAAAGTGAAAGACCTCCCGCCACTGCGCCCACCATTCGCCGTCCTGGCGGGTGGGCAGGGGCTTCTGGAGCGGATCGGTGTGGGTCCACCACTTCTTGGTGGTCTCGTCCTCGCCGATCCGGGCCATGTCGGCGTCGAAATCGTCGCCGACGTATTCATAGTAGCTGAACAGACAGTACTTTTGAGGCTCCACCTCGCCCAGGTAGATGGAATAGTTGCGGATATTGGCCTGGCGGATCATCTTCAAGACACCGGGCCAGGCGTCGGCGTGGAGTCTCTTGTACTCGGGGATGTTTTCGGGGGGAATGCCGATCACCGAGCCGATCCGCTGGACGCCGGCGGACTGGCCGCAGCCGGCCAGAAGAAACGCCGAGAACAGGGCACAACCGATCATCACCATCATCTTCAGGGACGAGACATGTACCATGACGCTTTTTCCTTTCCGGATTCGGGGCCAAG
>JAFGFX010000004.1 GCA_016930855.1 Sedimentisphaerales bacterium
CCACGGTGATCATCACCGTGGCGTCCCGGCTGGCCGGATCGTCGGGTTTGTCGTACTCGGTCTTGACCGCCGCGCCGTATTCCCAGACCGCCAGCACCGCCTTTTCCCAGGCCTCCGGCAGGCAGCGGCCCGTGACTTGGAGGCTGGGGATGTTCCCCGTCTGCGGCCGGCTGAGTGATTCGGCATGTTGCGTCATGAAGCCCTCCCGGCAGATTAATACGTAACCAGTTTGTACCAAGACAATTACAGCGGCAAATCTCCCGGCCGCCGCCACCCGCAAATCAGAAGAACCAGCATAAGCCGCCCGGGCCAATTTGCAAGGTAAAACTCACCCTCGGCGGGGCATATTGACGAAAATGAGTATATCGTATATAACCTGGGACAGATTATGAGGATATGCCACCACAACAATCCTGCTGTGTACGGGCGCGCGACATGAGCGATTTCAGCGCATACCTGCTGGAAAACAACGTCGTCCAACCCGGCCATCTTGAGCAAGTCTCCGCCGGCGATTCCCCGGCGGCGGATCCGGTGTATTACCGGTTGCTGCGGAAATTTCCGGAACTGGAGGATCCGCTCTGGCGGGCGCTGGCCCGGTTTCTGCATCTCTCGCTGGTGGATCTGACCCAGATCGATCCCGATCCGTTCCTGGCCCGGCTGGTTCCGGCCCGCGTGGCGCACCGCTACGCGATCGCGCCGCTGGTGCGCCAGGGGGCCCGCCTGGAGCTGGCCGTGGCCGATCCCCGCCAGTTTGACAAGTGCGACGAGTTCGCCATGCTGCTGGGCGAGACCGGCGAGGGCCCGGCCCCGCAGTTCAGTATCGTGCCGCGGCTGACGCGGCCCAGCGATGTGGCCGAGCTGGTCAAGGCCATCTACGGCATCGGGGCCGAGACCGTCCAGGACATGCTCGACGACCGGGAGGCGGCCCCGGCGGGCGATTCCATACTGGCCCGGGAAGGACCCGAAGTCGTCGATCTGACCCGCGTGCAGGATACCAGCGAGGACGCCGCCATCGTCCGTTTCGTCAACCAGCTCCTGCTCGAGGCGGTCAAGATCGGCGCCTCGGATATCCATCTTGAGCCCTTCGAGGACACGCTAAGCGTCCGTTATCGCGTGGACGGCATGCTGCAGAGCGAACCGGTCCCCGGGCGGATCAAGCACCTGGAATCGGCGATCATCTCCCGCGTCAAGATCATGGCCAACCTGGACATCGCCGAGAAGCGGCTGCCCCAGGATGGCCAGATCCGCTTGACCGTCATGACCCGTCCCATCGACGTGCGGGTCTCGGTACTGCCGACCATGTTCGGCCAGGGAATCGTCCTGCGCCTGCTGGACCGCCAGATCACCTTCCGCCAGTTGGAAAAACTGGGCATCCCGGACGATTATCTGCGGTTGTACCGCCAGACGCTGCAACTATCCCACGGGGTGGTCCTGGTGACCGGCCCCACCGGCAGCGGCAAGACCACTACCCTCTACGCCTCGCTCAACGAGCTGAACGATCCCCGGCGCAAGATCATCACCGTCGAAGATCCCATCGAATACCAGTTGGCCGGCATCACCCAGATCCAGGTCAAGCCGGCCATCGGCCTGGATTTCGCCAATATCCTGCGGAACATCCTGCGGCACGATCCGGATGTCATCATGATCGGGGAGATTCGCGATACCGATACCGCCCGGCTGGCCATCTCGGCGGCGATGACGGGCCACCTGGTCTTCAGCACCCTGCATACCAACGATGCCCCGTCGGCACCGGTGCGGCTGCTGGAAATGCAGATGGAACCGTACCTGATTTCCTCCGCGCTGGAAGCCGTTATCGCACAGAGACTTGTGCGGGTTTTATGCCCGGATTGCCGCACGGAGATCACCGATGGCCAGCAGCTGCCCCCGGAATATGCGGAACAGTTGCGGGCCGGTCGTGTCTACGATAGTAGGGGCTGTGCCGCCTGCCGGCAGACCGGCTACCAGGGCCGCACGGCCATTTTTGAGATGTTCAGCCTGAACGATACCATCCGCCATCTGATTCTGCATCGGGCCAATGCCGGCCAGATCCGCCAGGAGGCCCGCGCCCTGGGGATGCGCAGCCTGCAGGAATCGGGATTCGAGAAGATGCATATGGGCCTGACCTCGCTGGCGGAGGTCTGCCGCGTCGCCCGCGAGGAGCGGGTGGATATGAGGACGATCATGAACGGTTGATCCGCCCGCGGCGGATTCGGTCGTTTTTTTTATGGGTATGGTGTAAGGGCCGCAGGATGGAGGGGACCTCCAACCATTGCTGTTAGGGCGTGCGGCACAGCGCCGCCGGCGGGATCTGTATGCTGGGCATCGATATCGGCGAACATTCCATTCGGGTGGTGAACCTGCGGCGGCGGGGGGCGGGATTCGTTTTGCAGCCGCCGCTGGAGCTGCCCTTTGGCCCGGAGCAGGCGTCCGATCCGGCGGTGCTGGGACGGATCGTCTCGGAGGGCCTGGAGCGGGCGGGATGGAAGACGCACAAGGCGGTGATGACCCTGCCGCCGCGCCGCTGTTTCGTCCGTTATTTCGCCTCGGAGATGCTTCCCCGGCAGGGGCTGACCCGCAAGGGCCGCCTGAGCCGTACGGCGGTGGGCGAACTGCTGCAACTGGCCCGCCAGTCGGTGCTGGTGCCCGCCGAGCAGCTGGTCTTCGACATCTGGACGGGGGCCGATCTCTGGACGGAACGCGACGAGCTCACCTGGCGGGCCGACGGCTCGGCCGCCGGGGTCCTGGTCGCCGCCGCCCAGAAACAGGCCGTCGATTTCTGCCGCGAGATCGCCACCGCCGCCAACCTCAAGATCCACTCGCTGGAACTGCGCTCGCTGGCCGCCGTCAACGGCCTGCTGCTGCACTGGCATCAGGCCGAGGAGGCCCATATCGCCGTGGTCTATCTGGAGCGGGGCATGGCGGACGTCGCCCTTCTGGACACCGAGGGACTGGTATATCTCCAGTCGGTCAGCCTGGTCAGCCACGACGAGGGCTGGGAGAACCTGGCCGCCGAGCTGGTCGGTCAGGTGCGGCGGATCTTCCACACCGTGCGCCTGGCCCAGGGACAGGTCGAGCCGCAGCGGATCTTTCTGGCCGCCGGGGATGTCCGCAGCCAGGAAGCGCTGGCCCGGATCGTCCGGATTCTCCGCCGGGAGCAGTCCTGCCAGATCACGGTCTGCCGTTCCTGGGAGCACATGATCTCGGCCCGGGACGGCCAGGAAACCGATTTTTCCGGTTACCTGCCGGCGATCGGGGCGGCCTTTGACGGGGTGGCGGCCAGTCCCACCTGGTTCAATTTCCTGCACCCCCGCAGCCTCGAATCGGAAAAAAAGAGCCATCTGACCTGGCGGCCCTTCGCCTTGATCGCCCTGGCCGTCCTGATCCTGGTGGGGGCGTTCTGGATCAGCCGCGTCCAGCAGAAGCGCCAGAAGCTCCAGGACCTGGCCCATCAGATCTCCGAGACCCGCCCGGGCCTGGAGCTGACCCGCAAGGCCCGGGAAAACTGGAATCTCTTTCGCCCCTACATGGCCACCCGCAGCGACGGGACGCGCCGGGCGTATCTGAATATCCTGGCCGAGCTGTCCCGGCTGTTTCCCAATACCGAGGAGGCCCACGTGACCAAGTTGATCGTCAACGACAAGGTCGCCCTGGCCTCGGACTTCAACATCACGATTTCCGGCAACGTCAGCGACAAGCTGGTGCTGAACCAGTTCATGACCAAGCTCAACGAGTCGGCCATGTTCCAGCAGGTCCAGCAGTCCGGCGAGCTGACCTACAGCGAGCGGAACAAATTTTACCCCTGGAGTTTTGCGGTCACCTGCAACTTCAAACCGGTCCGACCGGCCGGTCCCGACAATGAATCCAAGTAAGCGCAACATCACGATCCTGGGTTTGCTGCTCTGCGTGGCCGCCGTGCTGCTGGGCCAGCAGATCAGCCGGCGCATGCAGAACAAGCTGGATGAGCTCGACCGCAGCATCGCCTCGCGCCGGGCGGACCTCAACCAGGCCAACCGGGAGATCCAGGACCACACCCGGTTCGTCACCCAGTGGAACTCCATCAAGGGATTCCTGGACGAGCCCGTGGAGGAGCGTCAGCGCCAGTTCAGCGCCTATCTGCAGAAACTGGAGATCGACAGCGGCGTCCTGATCACCTCGCAGAGCCCCTTTAACGCCCGGCCCATGGAGAACAATCCCCGCTTCCAGATTCTCAGCTGCACGTTGAATCTGTCCTGTGACCTGAAAAGCCTGGTGGATTTTCTCGCCCTGCTGGATCAGGAGGATCAGTGGCTGCTGCGGATCGAGAACCTGACGGTCAAGGCCCGGGACCGCGGCGCCTACGCCCCCGGCCGGTTCGCCACGGATCTGCCGGCGCCGACCGATATCACCGTGGATATGGTCGTCTCGATCCCCGCCGCCGCCCCGACGGTTGAGCCGGCGGTTTCGGACAAGGTCTCGTGACCAAGAGGAGAAGATATCGTGAACTCGACGGACGTAGTTGTTAACGTCAAGGCCGTCCTGGCCGGATTGGCCGTCCTGGCCGGTCTGGCCGCCCTGGGGCCGGTGCCGGCGTGCCGCGGGCAGACGGAACCATCGGCCCTGGAGCAGATGAAGCAGGCCATCGTGGCCAAGAACATCTTCAAGCCCGCCAAGGTTCCCGCCACTCCGGTTGCCGGCGCCATTTCCGAGGCCCTGGCGGCGGACCTGGGCCCCAAGCCGCTCAAGAAACCGTTTATCGTATTGGGTATCCGGATCACCCAGGAGGGCTCCTGGGCGGATCTGTATTTCGAGGATCCCAGCCGGGTGGAAAAGGCCGCCGCCGAGCAGGTCTTCGAAAAGACCCTCAAAATACTGGCCATCGAGCCGACGTTTCTGCGCTGTGAATACGCCGGACTGGAGGTCCGCCTGGCCGTCGGGGAAAGCACCAACGACGCCCTGGCCCGGCTCCGCGGCTTCGACAGCAGTTATATCCTCCTGGGCACCCGGGCCGCCGGGGCCGCCTTCGTCGCCGACATCCTGATTCTCAAGGACAACACGACCAAGACCATCGAGGTCGGCGATCTGCTGGGGGATGCCCGGGTGACCAAGATCGAGGATGGCCGCGTACATTTAGTGGATCAGGATGGCACGGAATTTCCCATTGAATAGCGTTTCGGCCGGGCGTTTCGCCGGGGCAGGGCTTGCCTTGCGGCTAGGTATCCTGGCGGCGATGGGTCTCGAACTGGTTTCCTGCCAGGCGCCCGGGAATCCCGCCGCCGGCCCGCTGGTGCTGGCCGATCCGGTGGCGCCGCTGGCGGGGACGGACCCGGCCAGCCAACAGGCGGCCGGGCAGTTGGCCTTCTGCGGCGCGCCCGACGCGTCGTCGGCCGCCGGCGGACCGGTGATGGAGCTGCTGCTGGCCTATGTCAGCTCCGGTCGGGATTTCCGCGAACCGCCCGGCCCCGACGGGTATCTGCTGCGGCTGATCCCCCTGGATGACCGCTATCGTCCCCTGCCGATTGACGGGCTGGTCACGGTGGGCTTGTACGACGAGGAGGGATTGGATCAGGCGCCGGAGAGGCGCAGCCTGCCGATTCTGATCTGGCGGATCGAGACCGGCCAGCTCGGCGCCTACTGGGTGCCGGCCCGCACCCTGGATGGATACTTCTTCCGTCTGGATTGGGGCCGGATCCGCCCCGGGCCCGGCAACTATCGGCTGGTGGTTCATGTTCAATACCGCAAGGACGAGCAGACCTTTCGTTTCTGCCGCGAGATGAGTTTCCAGGATCGCCTGGGCGGTTGATCCGACCGGGAAATCAGCTCGGACAGGGCCGAGGGGCATACAGACAGGAGATCTAACGTGATCGGCAAAGACCGCCTGCAAGGCAACCAGACCGCCGTCTCCGACCGGCGGTGGCAACATCGGCGAACGGCAAGGATGCTATCCCGGATCGCGCTGGCGGGGCTGCTGGCGACGGGGGCTCTGCGGGCCCAGGACGCGCCCCCCCAGGATCCAGCCGCGGCGGCGGCTGACTCGCCCGCCGCCGGCGGCACCCCCAACGGCGCGGCCGTCAAGTACCGTCTCTTCTACCGCAACGTCGATCCCAAGCAGTTGTTCCTGATCCTCCAGGAGACCTATCACGTGCAGTTCCAGGGGGCCGACACCGTCACCGGTCTGCTGACGCTGATCAGTCCCGGCGACGAGATGGTCGATCTGGACGGCATGCTGACCTTGCTCAATCAGGTTCTCAGCGCCCAGGACAAGATCGCCCGGCGGGAGGGATCGCTGATCAGGATCGTCCCGCGCCAGCGGCGCTTCGATTACTTCATCGAGTTGAAATACGCCGAGCCGGACAAGGTCATCAAGATCCTCCAGGACCTCTTTCAGGCCCAGCCGGACAAGCCCGAGGATCGCGGCAAGAAGGCGGAATACATCCAGCAGCATCCGTCCCAGCGGGGCATCATCGTCCGCGGTCCGGAAGAGGTGTACAAGGAGATCATCGAATATATCGAAAAGACCAAGATCGACGTCCCGCCGGCCGGCCAGGTAAATGGAACCACCCCGACGACGGCGCCCCGGACCGTCGAGATGCAGGGTCCGCTGTTTCGGGAGTATATCGCCCTGGATTACATGGACCCGGCCGAGTTCCAGGCCCTGCTGGTTCAAGACGAGACCCTCAAGGGAAAATTCACCTCCGCCGTGGCCCGCAACACGCTGATCGTCTTTAGCCGGGAGGAGGAGGTGTTCGCCAAGATCAAGGAGACCAAGAAGGCCTTTGACGTGGACCGGCTGGAGATCCGCTATCTGCCGCTGGCCAACGCCCAGGCGGAGGACATCGCCGCCCTGCTGGCGAAGATCTATCCGCCCCAGGCCAGCCCCGAGGAACTGGCCGTGCCCGCGGAGGTGCAGAGTATCCGCCGCACCGGCGTCGAGGAGCCCGGCATCCCCGTGGACCTGCGCGAGGACCTCCGCCGGATCGGCATGGAGGAGCCCCAGTTGGAGGCCCTGCTCAGCGGCGCCATCTCCGTGGTGGCGGCCGGGGAGTTCACCATCGTGCCGGACAAGACCCGCAACGCCCTGCTGATTCGGACCTATTCCCGCAATTTCCCCAAGATCCTGGAGCTGATCAAGGAGCTCGACAAGGCCCTGCGGCAGGTGCTCATCGACGTGTTCATCACCGAGGTGTCCCTGGACGACACGATGGAATTCGGCGTGGATTTCACCTACAAGCACAACGAGCTGACCAACACCCTCCAGCAGAGGTATCAGGGCACCACCGAGGTGCCCACCGCCTTTCCCCAGCCGGTGGGCATCACCTATCAGCTCATCAGCAACAACATCACCACCTTCATCCGCGCCCTGGAGCAGAACAACAATTTCGACGTGATCAGCCGTCCCCAGATCGTCACCAAGGACAACGGCAAGGCGACCATCTCGCTCGGCCGGGACGTGCCCATGATCAAGGACACCCGCGTCAGCACGGAGGGGGCGATCTCCAGCACCATCAACTACCAGAAGGTCGCCACGGAGCTGGAGGTGACCCCCCAGATTCACCCGGACGATTACGTCACGCTGACGCTCAAGCAGACCATCGACGACGTCAGCGCCGAGACCTTCCAGATCTCGCAAAATTTCAATCCCCAGGTCCTGATCCGCCGCAGCGCCGACACCTCGGTGCGGGTCCGTAACGGCCAGACCGTATGCCTGGGCGGATTCGTCGGCGACAGCATCGTCGAAAACGAGAGCAAGGTCCCCATCCTGGGCAACATCCCCCTGCTGGGGATGCTGTTCAGTTACACCTCGCACCAGCGGATCAAGACGGAATTGCTGATCTTCATCACCCCGCACATTCTGGAGACGCCCCAGGAGATGCTGCGGATGACCAACGAGATGCGGCGGCGCAGTCACGCCGAGCAGAATCACCTGCGGAATACCGACGTCCTGGAGCCGCAGCGCTTCCTCGAGTATCCTCCCTATCGCGATCCCCTGCCGATCGCTCCGATCCCCGGGGAAAACCAGGTAATCGACAAGCCCGAGCGTTCGGCGGAACCGCCGGCGCCGGAGACCCAACCGGAGACCCAGCCGCAGGAGAAACCGCCGGCCGAGGCCGCCGCGGCGGAGGCCACGCCGCAAGAAAAGCCGACCGAGCAAAAGGAACCGGAACAGAAGGCGCCGCAGGAAAAGGCCCCACCGGCCGCCCCGGCGGAACCGCCGCCGGCGCCGCCGGCCGGCGAGTCGAAAGAGGCGCCCGCCGCGCCTCCGCCCGCCGCCCCGGCTGCTCCGGCGGAGCCGGCCAAACCAGCGGGCTAGCCCGGGAAATCACAGCGGTATTTTGTTTTGCGCTTGGCGGCGTTGCGACCTGGCCCGACTAGGCGGAGTAATCCAGGATCTCGAAATACGCCCCGGCGGCCTCCGAATCGTTTCCGATCTTGACCGACTGAATGGCGCTCGCCGCGTACAGGCCGAACGTCTCTGCGGCCGAGAGGTACTCCACGCGGCCGAATTTCACCTTGCCGATCGTCCCGCTGAGCACCTGGCCTACCGCCGGCAGCCCCGCGGTCAGCGGCGCCGCCGGCAGGGTTCCGGCGGCCACGTAGCCGCGGACAAACCGGCCCTTGATGCTCACCTGGTAGACGTCCCCGCCGTTGAGGGCATCGTCCCCGCCGGCCTGCTGGGTTCCGAAGGCCGCGTCCGCGCCCAGGTCGTAGCCGCCCAGGATGTAGGAGTCGATCATATCGCTCTTGACGGCGACCTTGACCACGTCCCCGCCGGCGCTGAGAACGGCGTCTTCCAACTGGTTGACCTGGAACTTGAGGATATCACCTCCCGCCCGCGCCACCCCCTCGAACCGGCCGGACTTGCTGAGGATCTTGCCCAGGTTGCCGGCGGTATTGATCGTGCCGGTCAGATTGCCGGCCACCTGCAGGGCGTCCAGGTCCCCCGCCTGGGCCCGGAAGTCCACGGATACATCGCCGGTCTTGATCTTCACCTTGCCCAGGTCGTCGGCCGCCAGGCTGCCGCCGGCGAAGGAATACGCCTGGAACGTTTGGACCGACCCGGCCAGCAGGAAATCCACCCCGTCGGCGACCTGGTTCACCTTCCATTTCATGCCCGACGCCGGCGCGGCGCCGCCGACGATCTGGGCGTCCTCACCGATGTCATGCAGTGTGAGCTGGCCCAGGCCGCCGGTGATCTCCAGGCGGTCGGTCAGATTCAGCGTCTTGGCCTTCAGGCTGCCCAGCGAGCCATCGACGAGGATCTCCTGGATGGGCGTGCTTGCCGAGGATTTGACGATCAACTGCGAGGCGTCGGTGGTATCGTTCAGCCAGATCTGGTCGATGTTGCCCAGATCATC
>JAFGFX010000312.1 GCA_016930855.1 Sedimentisphaerales bacterium
AGCAGCGATCGTTCGTACAGCGGCCGGCTAGCCGCCAAGTGAGCCCGGGGAATCAAGACGTAATCGTATCCCGCCGGCAGGTCGTGCTGGAGCAGGCGAAACGCCTCCCGCAGCGTCCGCTTGTAGCGGTTCCGCTCGACCGCCGGGCCCAGTCTCTTGCCCACCGACAGGCCCAGCCGGCAGTAGTCCCGCTCGTTGGCGCGGGCATAGACGATCAGCCGCTCGTCGGCGGCGCGGACGCTGGCGGCGAAGACGCGGTCAAAGTCGCTCCTGCTTTTGAGCCGCTGCCGCCGGCAAAAACGAAATCGCCTGTTCGATGTATCCGTCACGTCTTTTCCCGCGTCGTTGTCTTTTTTCCTTTAAAATTATCCGCTCGCATCTGCCGGCGTTACGAATCCTCCGGCCGGTCCTCGGTGTCGGCCGGCAGGCGGTACTGGCTCCAGGCGTCCACGTAGGCGGTCGGTTCGGGTTTCTCCTCGCCCAGGACGCGCTTGCGGTAATGCCGCCCCATCCGCAGGACGGTGATGAGGATCAGGCCCATAAAAAGAAGCGTCACGATGATCAGGCTGGCCCAGAGCATGGCGTTGAGCTTTTTCCGCTCGGCGTGCCACTGTTCGGAGCCGGGTTGCAGGCCGCCGGCCTCGGCGCGGGATCGAGCCGAAGCCGCGTGGGCCGGGGCCGCCGCGCCGGTCAACGAGGCCACTGGGAAACGACCAACATTCTGGAACGCGGCCGCCGCCGGAAGCGCCATTGACGCCTCCGGCACGCCGGCCAGCCACAGCAGGCAGAGCAAGATATTCCGGCCAAAGGCTGGAGATATTGTTCCTGGAGTCATATTGTCCCGTTCATGCCCGTTCAAGTACCCTGTTCAACTCTCATTGCAATCCGGTTGTTGACTGCCCGGCCAAATCCAGAGAAAAATCGTTTGGGCAGACGTGCAAATTGGGGCAACCAGGGGGGCAATTTGGACGTCTGGGGCCCCGAACGATTTTTCTCGTCGCCAACCAACCCGGCAGCGGTCTTTTCGACACCGCAGGATGCCCCCCGCACCGGCTCCACTGCCGGGTCGTGCCAGCCGGGTGCGCATCCGGTCATTTCCACTGGCGGCGCAGGTCGCCCTGGGGGTTGAGCCGTTCGAACTCATCCAGCAGGCGCCGGGATTCCTCGTCCAGCGTTTCCGGCGGGACGATCTTGAGGATCAGGTACATATCGCCCACCTGGCCGGTCTTGGCGGCCGGGACGCCCTTGCCCTTGAGGCGCAATTTCCGGCCGCTGCTGCTGGCGGGAGGGATCGTCACGGTGGTGGCCCCGTCCAGGGTGGGCACATCCACCTTGGCCCCGCGGGCGGCCTCCCGAAAGGTCAGCGGCACGTCCAGATAGAGATCCGCACCCTCGCGGCGGAAATAGGGGTGCGGCGTCACCTGGATGGTGATGATCAGGTCCCCCTCGCCGCCGGGGCCGGGCTGGCCCTTGCCCCGCAGGCGGATCTTGCTGCCGTTGTCCACGCCCGGCGGGATCTTCACCGTGATCCGCTCGGTCCGCCGGCCGCCGTCGGTCTGGACCACCGTCGCCTCGATCTGCCGGCCGGTGCCCCGGATCGCCTCGTCGAAGCCGATCGTGAGGATGTGGGCGATATCCTGCCCGCGGGGCGCGGGACCGGTCCGGCCGGCCCGGCCGACCCGACGGCCCTGCTGCTGGTGGATCTGCTCGAAGATATCGCCCAGATCCACTCCGCCAAAGCCAAATGGATCCGCGCGGCTACCGCCTTGGCCGGCGCCGCCGAAGATATCGGAAAAATCGAAATGGACGCCGCCCGCCGGCGAGCCGCCCTGGTAGGAGTAGGCCTGCGAGCCGCCGGGATAGCCGCTACCGAAATCCTCCATCTTCACCCCGGCGTGGCCGAAGCGATCGTAGGCCTGGCGCTTCTTGGCGTCGCCCAGGACGTCGTAGGCCTCGGTGACCTCCTTGAACCTCTGCTCGGCGGACTTGTCCTTGCCGGCGTGATCCGGGTGCAGCTTCTTGGCCAGCCGCCGGTAGGCCTTCTTGATCTCCTCCTTCGACGCCCCGCGCGATACGCCCAAAACCTCGTAATAGTCCCGTTTGGTCATCTCTTTTTGGCCCTTTATATCCTCCCCAGAGGCATTATGGCACCTTTGGGCAGGCACCGGGCGGACCTGATCGTCGCCTCATTATCGAATTTAATTCCACCCCAGAGGTATTGTAGCACCCTTCCGGGCCGAAAGCGACACCTTCTTTGGCCGGCCGCCGGCGGCCGGGACGGCAGATCGGCCTCCCTCGAAAAAACGCCATAACCATATATGGTATAAACAATTATCGGCCTTGGCCGACCCCGGCCGCCGGTATATCTTGGCCGCGGCCATCCAAACGCGGATACGCCGGCGGGCGTTTTTGGCCGCTCGAATCGCCCGCATCCCGGCCCGGCCGGATCGGTCCGGGGCAAAAAAACGTGTTCCTGACACTAAAATCCCCCCGCCGGAACCGGCCAAAAATCGACGCGGGCGGTCCGGGCGCAATCGATTTATTCAAGTTTTTTCTCGCCGCTCGACGATATCCCTACTAGCAGAAATGTGGGCGTTTGAAAGCGGGTACTAACAAAATCGCCCACCAACCCAGACCGTCAAAACAATATGTTGTTCGGGCAAGGACGTCCTTACGGGGTAATTCACGGAAGAAGGCAGATGATGTGCCTGTTGCAGAGTAAGCAGAAGGAACCTTAGGTATGAACAACATTTATGGAGTCAATGGTTTCGGCGCCCCCCCGCCGCTGCGGAGTCAAAACTCCATGACGTCCGGACCAGCCCAGTCCCGGCCGTCGATCGCGAAAGGCAATACCGATCCGGTGGAGATATCGGACTACGCGTATTTCCTGAACAAGATCGCCTCCCTGCCGGAAATCCGCTCCGAAAAGGTCGAGCAGGTCCGGCAGGCCATCGCCCAGGGCCAGTACGACACGCCCGAAAAGCTGTCAATCGCCCTGGATCGCCTACTGGAAGAAAACGGGCAGGAATAAGGTTTCCTGCTGGTTAAGCCCCTTTTCCTTGATATAAGGCAGGCCTCAAAAACCTGCCTTATTTTTTTGCCCACCGATCGGGCGGCGTCAAAGGCCGCTTGATTTTCCCGGCCGGCGGTCTTATCCTTGATTATTTGCGGGATACGGGATACACACCGTTGTATCACCCGAAGCCCAATGATCCAAACCAGATGGTCCCATGCCCGGCCCGGCCCGCCGGCGCGGGCGGGCCCGGTCCAACCGGCAGGAGCCGCCGATGCTGCAATGCGAGGAATGCGAATATTTTACCCGGGACGAAGGCAGCGGGCGCATCACCCTGCGCTGCGATCCGTTCCGGACGGTCAAGGAGCCGAGCTGTCTGGCCAAATGGCAGCTGCTGCGGCTGGACGCCCTGCTGGGGGCCTACCACGCCCAACTGCAGTGGTATCAGAAGCTGGCGCCGATGCAGGAAAAGATGTTCGAGATGATGCAGCGGGAGATCGAGGATATTGACGAATCGGACAGTTGGAAATATCAATATGATGACGAGGAGGAGCCGGGGCCGGACGACGGCGAGGAGCCGGAGGAGAAGTCTCCCTGAGGATGACGCGGCATCCCCGCGAAGGGGCCGCCATAACCGGCAGGCCCGGCAACGACTCCGGGCATTGAGTTAGCGTCCTGCGCCGGGGGAATCGGAAGGTCGATACCAGAGAGGAAATCCGCCATGGATGAATCGATTTTCAAGGCATACGACATCCGGGGGCTCTACCCGGAGGCGGTCAACGAGGAGGCGGCCTGGAAGATCGGCCACGCCGCGGCCCAGTTTCTCCGCTCCCTGCTGCACGGCTACGAGCGGGGCCAGGCCAACGCCCAGTCGCTGATCGTCGGCCGGGACATGCGCACCCACAGCCCCTCCCTGGCCCAGGCCCTCATCGAGGGGATCACCGGCTCCGGCGCCAACGTGATCGATATCGGCATGATCGACACGCCGCAGATCTATTTCGCCATCAATCACCTGGGCACCTGCGGCGGGATCCAGGTGACGGCCAGCCACAACCCGGCCCCATACAACGGCTTCAAGATCAGCGGCCAGCAGGCCCGCCCCATCGGCAGCCAGACCGGCCTGCAGGAAATCAAGCACATCGCCACCTCCATGCGGCACACCAAGTCCGCCGGCCAGGGCCAGGTAACCCAGCAGGACCTGACCGAGCCCTACAAGCGCCACGTGCTGAGCTTTCTGCAAAGCAACCTCAAGAAGCTCAAGGTGGTCATCGACGCGGCCAACGGCATGGCGGGCAAATGGGTTCCGCTGCTGTTCGGCGAGCTGAACCTGGAGCTGGTGCTGCTGAATCCCGAATGCGACGGCACCTTCCGGCACGATCCCAATCCGCTGGTCGAGTCGAACCTCGTCGAGCTCCAGCAGGCGGTCCAGCAGCAGAAGGCGGACCTGGGACTATGCTTCGACGGGGACGCCGACCGCCTGATCGTCCTGGACGAGACCGGCCGGCCGATCGGCTGCGACCTGATCACGGCCCTGCTGGCCGGGCATTTCCTCAAGAAACACCCGGGCTCCACGATCGTGTACGACCTGCGGTCCAGCCGGGTCGTCGCCGAAGAGGTCACCCGCCACGGCGGCCAGCCGCGGCGGGAGCGGGTCGGACACTCCTTCATGAAGAAAACGCTCAAGGACACCAAGGCGGTCTTCGGCGGCGAGCTGAGCGGCCACTTCTACTACCGGGACAACTTCTTCGCCGACAGCGGCATGATCACGCTGGTCCACATGCTCAACATCCTGTCGGCGTCGACCAAGCCCCTCAGCGCGCTGATCGAGCCCCTGGCCCGCTACCGGAGCAGCGGCGAACTCAACTTCGAGGTGGACGACAAGCAGGGCCGGATGAAGCAGCTGGAACAAGATTACCCGGACGCCGAGATCGACCACCTGGACGGCGTGACGGTCCAGTATGCCGACTGGTGGTTCAACTGCCGGCCCAGCAATACCGAGCCGCTGCTGCGGCTCAACGTCGAGGCCCGGACCGCCGAGCTGCTCGAAGAGAAACTCCAGGAGTTCCAAACCAAGCTCGGCAAGCCCGTGGACCATTAATCCGGCCCGCCGGCGGGCCGGGCACCCGGCGGGCCGGGCCGGGGCAGAACGCCGGGCCGCCAGGCCGCACAGACTGCCCGTTTTTCGGTTGCAAAGACCGCCTGTCACCGCTATGATCGGCCGGAAAACCGGTAGCCGGCCCCGGTGCCGGGGCCAATTGCGTGCGTATTAAAAGCGTCCCCGCCCGGCCGGATCGGTCGCTGGGGTACAGGAGAAGGACCTTCCGGCACGCGACGCGGCGAACCGGACAATCGCGGCAGAAGACACCGCAGGCGAGGAAACGCCACACCGGGTACCTTGCCTCGCCGGCCGGGGCGCCGGCCGGCCGGTAGCCAGACCATGCAGCCGCAAGCGTATGACCGAAGCAGATGAACACCGTCAGGGCCAGGAAGGCCGAAACGCAACGGACCTGACCGAGGACTTCGTCGCCCGGCTCAGCGAGCAAGAACGCATGCTGGTCCTCCTGCAGAGCGAACTGTACGAGCATTCCTGGCAGGCCATGCTGAACGATCTGCGCAATCGCCTGGACGGCAAGCCCTTTATCTTCAAGCTGGCCCATCGCATCCAGGATGATATTACCCGCATCGAGAAGCTACAGGCCTTCGAGCGGGAACATAACGTCAAGCTGTCCGATTACGTAAAACCCCCCTGATCGGATGCATCATGCATGCCCATGCCAGCGTGGGCATGGCACCGTATTTGTCCGTGATGGAGGTTGTGTTTCTCGCCCACAAGTAGGTTCAGTATGAACCGTCAACTTGCCGACCGTGATCGCGGCGATCAGAGGGTGGCAATGCCACCCCGCGGCGAATTGCCCGTCGCAGCAAGCGACCGCGGCGAACAGAGGGTGGCGATGCCACCCCACCCCCAAGCTCGCGGACTCGCTTGGCGGTGCCACCCGGGGCTGCTGTGTTTCTCGCCAAGGCGCAGCGACCAACGGGAGCGTCGAAACTTACTGGAGATCGCGGCGATCAGAGGGTGGCGATGCCACCCCGCGGCGAATTGCCCGTCGCGGCAAGCGACCGCGGCGAACAAGGGGTGGTGATGCCACCCCACCAAACGTAGGGAATCATACAATGTCGTATCCACACCAAAGAGCTTGGACCTGGATCGGGGCGATCCTCGTCGCGATCGGCCTGATCGGCTGTAACGCCCGTTCAACCTCCCCCCAGCAGGCATCGACCCGGCCGGCCGGCAGCGCCGACGCGGCCGACTCAATGCTGGGCCAACCATATCACATCGCCGGGATCTCGCTGGAGGTGCTCAATAAGGCCGACCTGCAGCTGGACTGGGCGAGCCGGCTGCCGCTGGGCCGGTCCAAGACGATCAACCAGTTCTTTTATCACAACGGCCGGCTGTTCATCCTGACCCAGGACAACCTGCTGTCGGCCGTGGACCCGGCCAGCGGCACGATCCTCTGGACCACCACGCTGGGATCGGCCGAAACACCCTGCACGCCGCCCCAGTACTACGGCGACAACCTGCTGTTCCTGCTGGGGCGCTCCTTCGTGCAGGTCCGCCAGAGCGACGGCCAGATCGTCTTTCAGACGGAGATCCGCTACCCGGTTTCCACCCTGGCGGCCCGCTCGGAAAAGACGCTGTTCGTCGGCAGCACCAACCAGCGCTTCTACGCCCTGCGGAGCCAGGACGGCATCCCCGTCTGGCAGAATCTCTGCCCGGACATGCCCTTCGGCAATATCGTGGTGACCACCGACAAGGTCTATTTCGTCACGCGGGACCATCACCTGTTCGTCTCCGAGAGCACCTATCGCGACCTGATATGGAAGTTCCAGGCCCAGGACGCCGTCGCCGGCGTCGTGGTGGATGGCGGCCAGTGCCTGCTGCCCAGCGCCGATACGGTGCTGTACTGCTTCGATCCGGAAACCGGCGCGCCGCTGTGGGAATACCTCGCCGGCGGCAGCCTGATCGAACTGCCGGTGCTCACGGCCGACGCCATCTATCAGCCGGTCGGGCATACCTCGCTGGTGTGCCTGGAACGCCAGCCGCAGGAGAACCAGCAGCGGCTCCGCTGGGAACTGAAAAACGGCTACTGCCTGCTGGCGGAAAACGGACCGGTCAGCTACTGCATGACCCACGACAACGAACTGACGCTGATGAGCAATCGCACGGGCAAAACCGTATTGTCCTTTTTCGTGCCGAACCTGAACCTGTTCGCCCGGAACAACGAGGACGCCAAGATCTTCCTGGCCTCGCGGTCCGGCACGATCGTGGTGTTGCGGCCCAAGCAGATCGCCGGCAAGCCGGCCGCCGCTCCCGCGGCTGAACCGGCGACAACCGAAACGCCGGCAGTCGCTCCTGACACTGCCGCCCCGGTCAGCCCACCCGCCCCGCCGGCGAATCCCTAGGGGCCACCTGGCTAATTTAAGTAGAAACGTAAAATGAATCATAGAATAGGCGATCCCCCCCCAAGCTCGCGGCAGCGATTCTCGCCAAGTGGCAGCGACCAACGGGAGCGTCAACTAGCCAGCCGAGTTCGCGGCGATCTATGGGTGCGATTCGCACCTCGCGGCGTATTGCCGGTCGCGGCAAGCGACCACCCGCCCCGCCGGGAATCCCTAGGGGCCATCCGGCCAGCCTAGGCTGACCGGTGCGCCTGCTATCGGCGCAGCGGATGGGCGAATCGTAACGAGAGGTCATTTCCCGCGCTCGGCAAGGGCCAGACAAGCGGCTGCTAGCCGGGCGGCAGACGGAACGATGGCGACGAGAGGCCGTTTCCTGCACCCGGCAAAAGGCGATGGTTGCGGTGCACATGTCGGGATGGCCGGATTAGATATAGTGTCTAACATATCACGGCAACTGCCGGACGAACGAAGGAAGGATCGAAAACCAACATGACGCACAAGACCGTTACCATCCGACGGGCGCTGATTTCCGTTTCCGACAAGACCGGGATCGTCCCCTTTGCCCGGGCCCTGGCGGCGATGGGCGTCGAGATCATCAGCACCGGCGGGACGGCCCGCACGCTAACGGAGGCCGGCGTCGAGGTAGTCGGGATCGAGAAGGTGACCGGATTTGGCGAGATGATGGACGGCCGGGTCAAGACGCTGCACCCCAAGGTCCACGGCGGTCTGCTGGCCCGGCGGGACAATCCCGAGCACGTCGAGGCGATGCGGCAGAACCAGATCGATCCCATCGACCTGGTGTGCGTGAACCTGTATCCCTTCGAGCAGACGGTGGCCCGGCCCGGCTGCACGCCGGACGAGGCGATCGAGAATATCGACATCGGGGGTCCGTCCATGGTCCGCTCGGCCGCCAAGAACCACGCCTTCGTCACCATCGTCACCAGCCCGCAGCAGTACGACCTGGTCCTGACGGAGATGAAAACCAACCAGGGCGCCGTCGGCGGCGCGACCCGAAGTCAACTGGCGCGGGAGGCCTTCGCCCTGACGGCGGCCTACGACGCGGCTATTAGCCGCTATCTGGCGGGTAGGGACGGCCAGACGTTTCCGCAGCGCCTCACGATCAACCTGCAGCGCGGGATGGAGCTGCGCTACGGGGAGAATCCGCACCAGGCCGCGGCGTTCTACCGGCTGGCGCGCGACAGCGGCGAGCCCTGCGCCGCCCGGGCCCGGCAACTGCCCGGCGGCAAGCAGATCAGCTTCAACAACCTGATGGACACCAATGCCGCCTTCGAGCTGGTCAAGGAGTTCGACGAGCCGGCGGTGGCGATCATCAAGCACATGAACCCCTGCGGCTGCGCCATCGACGCCGACATCGTCGAGGCCTATCGCAAGGCCTATATCGCCGATCCGATCAGCGCCTTCGGCGGGATCATCGCGGTCAACCGGCCGGTAACGGAGCCGCTGGCCGACGCCATCTGCGAATGCTACCAGCGCTGGGGCAAGGCGCTCGGGGCGGGGGGCTTCTTCGCCGAGGTGATCATCGCTCCGTCGTTCGACGAGCCGGCCGTCGAGCTGATCCGCGGCCGCAAGCGCTGGGGCCGCGAGGACGTGCGGCTGCTGGCGGCCGGCGACCTGCGGCGCGGCGCGATCGACCCCGCCGAGCTGGACGTCCGCTGCCTGGTCGGCGGCATGCTGTGCCAGCAGCGGGACCTGATCGGCTGGGAGCCGGACCAGAATCGGGTGGTCAGCAAGCGGCGGCCCACCGAGGCCGAATGGACTGATCTGCAGGTGGCCTGGACCGCGGTCAAGCACGTCAAAAGCAACACCATCGTGCTGGTCAAGGACCGCCGGATCGTCGGGGTGGGGGCCGGCCAGATGAACCGGGTCGATGCGGGGATGCTGGCGATCCGGCAGGCCAAGGAGCACGCCCAAGGTGCGGCGATGGCCTCCGACGCGTTCTTTCCCTTCCCGGACAACGTCACGCAGGCGGCCCGGGCGGGCATCGCCGCCATCGCCCAGCCCGGCGGCTCCAAGCAGGACCAGCTCAGTATCGACGAGGCCGACAAGCACCAGATCGCCATGGTCTTTACCGGCAAACGGCACTTTAAACACTAGAGGCCGTCCGGCCACTGAAGGCAATCGGGCCTATTATGGACGGGGTGCTTTCTATCGCCCATCCTAGCGGGGATCGCACTTCAATGCGGCAAGGGGGATTTTCACAGTGATACACCGGCGCGGTTGGTCAGCAAACAGTTTGCCTTAGAGACCGTCGATCAGCCACTTCTCGTCGATCTTTTGCAGACGGGCATCCAGTTGCATGGTATCGCCGGCGCGGAACAGGCGGCCTTCGAGTTCCAGGTCCGTCCGAAAGGTCACCTCCCAGAGGATCTCCAGGCCCCGGTCCGTCTCGACGGTCTTCAGGATGGGCATCGGGGCATCCGGATCAAGGCTGGTAAACCAGCGTTTCAATTCAAATTTTGGGTCGTCGGGAGCGGCCGTGATGATCTGCCGCATGTCGTCGTAATCGGTGCCGCCCGGCACAAAGCAGGCGAGGACCTTTTCCACCTCGCCGGCGGCCGCCATGCGGACGAAGCTGCGGACCGTGGCCTCCGGCGAGCTAAGATCGATATCCGGCGCGGCCGGTTGGGCGGCCGGCTCGATGGATTCCCGGCCGGCGGGCGCCACCGCCGGATTACCTGGCCCAGCAACAGCCGGTTGGTCGTCATGGTCAGCGGGTGTTTGCCCGGTCGTTTCGACCGGTGTCTCCGACGGCAAATCCGGCCAGAAGGTCTTGTTTTCTTCCGGCGGCTGAGCCGACCGCCTGGCCGGCATGGGGGTGGTATCCATCCGGTGCACCGGCGGGGAGGATTCGCCGTCGGGCGTCGCTTGATCGGCATAATGTTGATAGAGGGCAAATCCACCCAAACCCAGCAAGCCGACGGCAACGGTCAAAACCGTGGTGAGCTTGGCCTTTGCCGCGACGGATGCGAACAGGGCCAGCGACTTGGCGGGGGCGGTCGATAAATGGCCGCCCGAGGCCAGACCGGCCGCCGGCGGGGCCTGGGAGGCCAGGGCGATCTTGCCCAGTTCCTGCATGACCGAGGCCGGGACGGACTCGGCGGCCTCGGCGGCCTGTTCGGCCAGCCGGCTGGCCAGCAGACCCGCGGCGATCGTTAGGCCGCGTTTC
>JAFGFX010000045.1 GCA_016930855.1 Sedimentisphaerales bacterium
CTCAAGGGACTGGATCTATCGTGCCGCCGGATTCGAAGCCGACATCAGGGCGAAAGCCGCCGAGTCACTCAGGAAGTTCATAGAATCCGGCGATACGGAAAGTTTAGACTGAGGTATACATGAAGAATGATCTGAGCATACAAGACAAATTGCTGGTCGCCGCCAACGCTTTGGAGGAGGAAGGCCGGCAACGTTTCTCTGCCGAAGACCTAGTGGTGATGGCATGGAGTAAGTATCCTGAAGCCTTTGGTCTATCGGGCTACACGGGCAAAGACGGCCGTCCACTCTACCCAAACTCCAACCGTGTATATGCTGAGATTATGGGTAGCAAGCCTCTGAGAAAAAACGGGTGGCTCCGAAAAGTCGGCAGTAAGATGTATCAGCTTACAGAAGCGGGCCGGTCTCATGCACGTTCGGTTTATTGCATTTCAAAACCCGAAACCGCTACGAAGTGGGCTTTGGCTCGTGAACAGGTTGATTTCATTCGAAGGCTGTTTGATTCACGTGCGGCGGCGAAATTTCGCGCTGGTCAAAGAGAAGACATTTCATTCTTTGACGCTTGCGGATTCTGGGGAATCAGCGCTGGCAGCAATGCAAAGGACCTGTGGGGGAGGTTCGCTGAAGTTGAAAGCATACTTGCAATAGCCGGTGAGTCTTTGTCAACACGTGAGGCCGTCCGCATGAAGCATGGCTCTGCGGAGTTCGCTGCTGGTGATGTAAAAACTCTAGAAGAGACTCACTCCTTTCTCCAGGATCGTTTCAAGTTAGAGATCGAACACATAAAGGCACGGATAGATGAGCGTTAAACCAGATAAGTCGTTAGCGGTAGCGGGCTCCCCTGATCCGGTCTATACTACTGACTTTGGCAGCGCGTACTGCGCTGATTCGCGCGAATTCCTGTCCAGGATTCCCGACTCCTCTGTGAATCTTGTCATTACATCACCGCCCTTTGCTCTTCGCAGGAAGAAATCCTACGGCAATGTTTCGGCGGCTGAGTATATTGACTGGTTTTGGCCTTTTGCAGAGCAGATACTACGTGTTCTGAAGCGAGATGGAAGCTTCGTGCTTGATATAGGCGGCTCATGGAACAAAGGCGAACCAACGCGAAGTCTTTATCACTTCGATTTGCTCCTCCGTCTGTGTGGCGAGAAGGGCCTCTTCAAGCTAGCCCAGGAGTTCTATTGGTACAATCCCGCCAAAATGCCAGCGCCTGCAGAATGGGTTACTATAAGACGTGTTAGAGTGAAGGATGCAGTCCAGCCGATCTGGTGGCTCTCGAAGACAGCTCGACCGAAAGCAAATAACCGGTGGGTCTTGACACCATACAAAAACAGCATGAAGGAATTGCTAAGCAAGGGATACAACGCAGGCGTGCGTCCATCCGGCCACGTAGTTTCGAAACAGTGGGGACAAGACAATGGTGGCGCAATACCACCGAATATCATTCAGACATCGAACACGCGAAGTAACGATCCCTACATCAGGGCATGTCGGGAACGTGGTCTGGAGATACATCCTGCCCGATTTTCAGAACGGGTTCCCGAGTTTTTTATTACGTTTCTGACACGACCAGGCAATGTCGTTGTTGATCCCTTTGCCGGAAGCAACATGGTCGGCCAAGTCGCTGAACGCCTTCGGCGCCGATGGATTTCAGTTGAGATCAATAATGAGTACGTTGTGGGATCGAAGTACCGATTTACAGGTGCGACGATTAAATAGTCAAGCGGGATTGAGAATCCTAAAAAGGCGATGGAACTCTACGCCAAAAAACGATGCGAGTTTTATCGGAGTCGTTACACTATCCCCGTTTCTCAACGTCTGGGGATTCTGGCTCATTGTGTCGTCGTCATGCTTTGTTGCCTGGGTGCATTTGGTATCTGGCGAACGGCCTGAGTATATGCAGTCGGCCGGTCCGCCGGTCAGTTGCGCCGATAGAAATTGGGTACGAACAGGCAGAAGATCACCATCACCTCGAGCCGCCCGATGACCATCAGCAGGGCCAGCAGGATCTTCGCCGGGCTGGTGAAGAAGGCGTAGTTCTGCGTGGGCCCGACCATGCTCAGGCCCGGACCGATGTTATTTAGAGTGGCGGCCACGGCGCTGAAGGCCGTCTCCAAATTGAGATACCGATGCTCCTCCACGTGCGCCTCGTTGTGCAGGACCATCAGCAGCACCGTCCCCAGGAAAAAGATCACCAGGATGATCCCCATGTACAGCCCGAAGCTGCGGCGCAGGTCCTCGTCCAGCGTCTGGCCGGAGACCTTCAGCGGGCGCACCACGTGCGGCCGAAAGGTCCGCTCCACCTCCAGCCAGACCAGCCGCGCAAAGATCATGATCCGGATCACCTTGATCCCGCCGCCGGTGGAGCCGGCCGAGCCGCCGATGAACATCAGCATCACCAGCAGCCAGCGGGAGAGACTGGGCCACTGGTCGAAATCGGTGGTGCCGTAGCCGGTCGTCGTCATGATCGAGACCGCCTGGAAGCCCGCGTCCCGCAGGGCCCGGCCCGGCGAATACTGGCCCGAGCGATTCACGATCAGGTCCGTCGTCAGCAGCGCCGTCGCGGCCGCCAGCAGCAGCAGGTAGATCCGCAGTTCCTTGTTCCGCAGGACCATCCGCCAGCGGCGCTGCAGCAGGGCGGCGTGCAGGTTGAAATTGGTCCCCGCCAGGATCATGAAGACGATCACGGTGATTTCGATGCCGAGATCGTGGTATTGCCCGATGCTGCCGTTCAAGGTGCTGAATCCCCCCGTGGCCATGGTTCCGAAGGTGTGGCAGAGGGCCTCGAACAGGTTGATCCCCTGGACCAGAAGGCAGGCCACCTCCGCGGCGGAGATCCCCAGGTAGATCTTCCAGAGCAGCAGGGCCGTCGAACGGATCCGCGGCCGCAGCGACTCGGCGATGGGGCCGGGCACCTCGCTGCTGAACAGGAATTTGGCCCCCGCCCCCGTTCCCCCCAGCAGGGCCACGAAGAGCACCACGATGCCCATGCCGCCCAGCCAGTGGGTCAGGCTGCGCCAAAAAAGAATGGCGCGGGGCAGGTCCTGCGGCGACGGGAAGACACTGGCGCCGGTGGTGGTAAAGCCGCTGAAGCTTTCGAACAGCGCCGAGGCGATCACGTGGGACAGGCCCGAATCGCCGGTCCCCAAGACGCCGGAAAAGATAAACGGCAGGGAGCCCAGTACGCCGCAGAGCAGCCAGCCGAACCCGACGATGGCGATGGCCTCCTTGCGCAGGATCTCGCCGGCGGCCCGCCGGCCGATCTTCCAGCAGGCCAGCCCCGCGGCCGCACAGAGGCACACCGACAGCACCAGGGCGCGGACGATCCGGCCGGAATCCGCCTGCGCCCGATCGAGCACGGCCCAGACCAGGGCGCTGGCCATGCAGGCGCCCACCAGCAGGACGAGGGTCCCCAATTGTCTGATGATCTGGCGATAGTTCACGGCATACCAAAAAAAGACGGGTCAGGCCTTGCCGGTGATCAGGCGGACCACCTCTTTGCGCACCTGGGGCAGGCAGATGACCAGGATGATGTCCTCCAGTTGAAAGACCGTGTCGGCCGCCGGAACGCTGATCTCCTCGGGCCGCTGCAGCGTCAGGACCAGACAGCCCGCCGGCAGCGTGACCTGGCGCAGGGTCTTTCCCACGAAATCCTCGCCCTTGACCAGCAGTTCCAGGATCTCCGCCCGGCCGTTTTCGATGCGGGCCAGGACCGAGACGCTGTCCTTGCGCAGCCAGGACAGCATCTCGTGGGCCATCACCGCCCGGGGACTGACGGCCCGATCGATGCCCAGCCGTTCCATCAAGTCGGCGTAGTCCGGCCGGTGGATCACCACCAGCACCTTCTTGACGCCCAGGTTCTTGGCCTGCATCGCCGAGAGGATGTTCGCCTCGTCGCTGGCGGTCGTGCTGATGAAGAAATCGGCGTTGTCGATGCGCTCCTCCTTCAGGAAGGACAGCTTGGTCCCGTCGCCGTTCAGGATGGTGGCCGTCGAGAGGATGGCGGCCAGCATCTGACATCGATCCGGATCGTGCTCGATGACGGTCAGCCGGTAGGAATGGCTGCGCAACCGCCGCGCCAGGCTCAGGGCGGTGTGGCCGCCGCCCATGATGACGACTTTTTGGCTGGCGGGCTTGTCCGACTCGAATCCGGAGCGGGCCTCGACGACCTGCTCGGTCTTGCCGATGAGGGTGAGCAGGTCGCCGTGATCGACGTGATCGTGGCCGGTGGGGATCAAAAACTGCCCGCCGCGCTGGATGCTGGCGATGCGGACGCCCTCCGGCAGGGACAATTCCGTCAGGGGTTTGCCCACGTGCCGGGCGCCGCGGTCGGCGACGAACTGCTGCATCTCCAGCGCCCCGCGGGCGAAATGCTCGACCGCCAGGGTGCCGGGATTGCGAACCACCGAGGCCAGCTCCAGCGCCGCCAGCATCTCGGGGCTGACCAGTTCGTCGATGCCGAAATGCTCCAAGTAGGAAATCTGCGGCGCCTTGCGGTAGATCACCTCGTCGACGCGGGCGATGCTGCGGGCGGCGCCGAGCTTGCGGGCCAGCGAGGCGCTGACCAGGTTGGTGTCGTCGCGGCCGGTCACCGCCACGAACAGGTCCGCCCGGGCCACCTGGGCCTGTTCCAGGATCGCCGCCGACGCCGCCGAGCCGCAGAGGCACTGCACGTCCAGATCGGAGGCGACCTGGCGTATTTTTTCGTCGTCGTCGTCGATGAGGGTGACATCGTGGCCGTCGGCGGAGATCACTTCCGCGACGTACCAGCCGATCTCACCCGCTCCGGCAATGATGACACGCATACGCATTCCTTTCGCAGGTGGTGTTCCGACGCTCCCGTTGGTCGCTGCGCTTTGGCGAGAAACATTACCGCGTGCTTGGCAGCGGCTCGCCTATTCCCTGATTCATTTTGCGTTTCCATTTAGACCGTGGGGGCACGGAAACGGTACGTATTATTGCAGCGATTCGTCGAGTAAGGTATTGACAATCTGGGGATTGGCCTGTCCCCCGGTTTTCTGCATGACCTGGCCCAGCAGGAACCCGCGGGCCTTTTTGGTTTTCTTGCCGCCGGCCTTGACGTCGGCGACCGCCTGGGGGTGGGCGGCCAGCACCTCGGCCAGGACCACGGCCAGCGCGGCGGCATCGGATTGCTGAATTAGACGGTGCTCCCGGGCGATGGTCTCCGGATCGCGCTGGTCGGTCAGCATGGTATCGAATACGGCGGCGGCGGCGGAGGCGTTGATCGTGCCGTCTTCGATCAATTGGGCTAGCTGTCCTATCCGGGCGGCGCTGATGCCGATCTGGCCGACCGCGCAGCCGCGTTCGTTGGCGATCTTCAAGCCCTGCTGGGTGATCAGGTTGGCCACCCGCTTGGCCGGGCCTCTCGCCGCGACCGCCTCGTCGAAGAACTCCGCGGTCGAGCGGGCCGCCGTCAGCACGCCCGCGTCGTAGGCGCTCAGACCGTAGTGCTCGATGAAGCGCCGTTGCCGCGCCAGCGGCAGTTCGCAGACGCTCGCCTGGATCTCGGCCAGCCAGGCGTCGTCCATCTCGATGGGCACCAGGTCTGGCTCGGGGAAATAGCGGTAGTCGTGGGCCTCTTCCTTGGCCCGCTGGAAGACCGTTTCCCCGCGGTCGTCGTTCCAGCCGCGGTTCTGCTTGCCGTGGTTCTCCTGGGTGTAGGCGTGGTCCCGCTGCCATTGCTGTTTCTGGCGCCACTGCTCGTAGGCCACGGACCGCTCCAGGGCCCGAAAGCTGTTGAGGTTTTTGACTTCGCAGATGGGGGTACGGTACTCGGCGCCGTCGTCGTCGGTGATGTGCAGGTTGATGTTCGGCTCGAAGCGCATGTGCCCTTCCTGCATGTTCGCCTCGGAGACGCCCAGATACTGCACCAGCCGTTGCAGCTGCTCGGCCAGGATCCGGCATTCGGCCGGGTCCGACAGGTCCGGCTGCGTGACGATCTCCAGCAGCGGCGTGCCGGTGCGGTTCAGGTCCACCCGGGAATGGTCCAGCCCCTCGTGCAGGTTTTTGCCCGCGTCCTCCTCCAGGTGCGCCCGCAGGATGCGGATTGTCTTGGCCGATCCATCCTCGAGGGGGATCTCCAGGTGCCCGTCAAAGCTCAGCGGCAGGTCGTACTGGCTGATCTGATAGTTCTTGGGCAGGTCGGGATAGTAATAGCCCTTGCGGTCCCACTTGGTGAACCGCGCGATCTGGCAGTGCAGGGCCAGCGCGGTCCGGACGGCGTATTCGTAGGCCGTCCGGTTCATGACCGGCAGCGTCCCCGGCAGGCCCAGGCACACCGGACAGACATTGCTGTTGGGCGGATCGCCGAATCCGAGCTTGCATCCGCAGAACAGTTTCGTCCGGGTGGCCAACTGCACGTGAATTTCCAATCCCACGATCGTCTGGACGTTCATGATCTCCTCGTCTGGCCGGCCGCGCAGCGGACCGGCCGTTCACCCGGCCCGCCCCGGCGGCCGTCCGGGCGGGGGATTTTCCCCTGCGGTACACTTGGCCCGGCGGTATCCCCTGTGGCGCGTCAGTAGGTAAAGCCGAAGCCGATCAGGCCCGCGTTCGAGCCCTCGGCGATCTGGCCCGCGTCGCAGCAGAACCAGCGGTACTGGTACTCCGCCATCAGGAAGGTCCCTTCGTTGAGGTAATAGCGAATCCCCAGCATGGGCCCGTACATGATCCCCTGGTTGGTGTCCGTGCTGAAGGGCCGAAAGTAATTGCTCTTTTGGAGCCAGTAATGCAGCTGGAGCCCGACGTAGGGCACCCAGTCGCCGTGGGTGAAAAAGTTCCATTTGACGTAGGGCCCGCCGTTCAGGGCCCATTCCGGGTAGAATCCGTCGTCGATCCACTGGCCCCCGATCCGCAGGCCCGCGGACAGGTTGTCCGTGAAGAAGTAGCCCCGCCCGTACTGGACCAGGTAGTCGTTGCTGGAGCCCTCCCGGCGAAACTCGTCATAGGCCGTGCAGCCGAACCCCAGCAGGACATCCTGTTCCTGGTCGCCCTTCTCCACGTCCGCCCGCAGGTTCGCCGTGGCCAGCAACGCCCCGAACGCCATCAGCGCCAAAACCGTCCGACTCATATCAGTCTCCTTTCGCAAGAACCCTGTGTATATTCCATTGTAACTCCATCCATGCGAACATCTCTACGGTTTAATCTACAGCGTTTTCTTTGTCCGATGCTTTCAATGGGACGAACAACCAGATAACATCTAACGCAGATGCTGAAGAAAATGTTTTAATTCGTCCAGGCATGACGCACTCATGTCCCAGTAGCCTTTGCTTGCACCGAGCCCGATTGTATTTGCCTCTTCCCGCTGAGCGGCGAGGAATGCAAGTGTTTTTGCCTTGGAAAGATTTTTTGGGGGATCAGCAAGAGCGGCAACGCAATCTGCAAATTGATTTACGCAATGCATTGCAGGGTGATTTTCCACGGTTTTCAAGCATAGATCCTCGAGCATGGTACCGTCTATGTTGCTGCCAGGCGTGATGAAGATCCCGATTCTCGGTGAACCCCGCCCAAACGTTGCATTTTTCTTCGGTAAATGTTCCTCCGAGAACCCCATTTTTCTGGACAAAATATTTTTTATACTTTTGAAGGCATCATCGGAATCCCGGTCACGAATGATTCCAAGATGCGTAAGATCGGAAAAGCCCCGAGCAGATTTCAGGTCTTCCAGGTCTATGTTAAATTTGTATTTTCCACCTATGCCCCACACAAAGTAGTTGTGTATGTTCAGCGTATCGAGCAGGTTTACGAAAAAATCTACATCGTCTTTCCCTTCGACGACCAATAATTTTGGCTGTTTGATTTCTCGGCGTTCTGTTGTGCACATCGTCTATCGAATCTCCCATCCCTTTTCAACAAAACGGTCCAGTTTTTCGCTGTCGAACGCGACGGCATGAAAGTGGTCTTTATCTCTTTCGATGCGAAATACCTTGCCTAGGTCGGGGAAAAGAGATTTCTTGGAGCACTTCGCAAAGGCGCTGACGCATTCCCAGGAATGCGTCGTGGCGAAAACCTGTACGTCGAGTTCGTGTGCCCAGGTAAATACCGCGTCCCAAAGGATCTCCTGAACGGAATGATGCAGACCGTTCTCGATTTCATCTATCAACACGATTCCCTTCTTGTATTCAAGGAGAGACAAGGCGATGGACAGTAGGCGGTTCAGGCCGCCTCCCATAAGATTGAAGGGGATCAAGTTCGACAGGCCGATGTCGGCCTCCAATAGGCCGATCTCGTTTAGTCGTAAATCGTTTATTGTAGGATCGATTTTCCGTAAACATGACACGACGTCCTGCGTCAATTTCTTCCTTTGTATGGAGCCGAACATCGCTTTCCAGTCCACATGTTCCGAAGGTCCATGGTAGTAAGCCTTGGCCGGAGGCTCTTTTAGTTTTTCGGGGTGAAGTTGATTGTCCTTCAAATGTATCCAGGATGTATGCTCCTCTTTTTCATTGCCGCCATGACGATATGTAAGGATCAATCCGTTCGTTACATATGTAGGTCTGGAGCTGCCGTTCTCCGTTTTTAGGGATATGGTGTCACGGGTAACGACCTCATTGTCCTTGGCAATCTCCTTTTTCAGTTTTATGCTTAACGAATGTTCGTCCGAGGTATGTAGGTCCCTGCCCGAAATATCTATGGAGATATCCTCATACATATTATGAAAATAGGTATTCCATAAATCGTTCCTTAGAAAGGAAAGGCCTCTCATGGAATTGGCTTGGAGAGGCAGGAGGGGATTTGTCGCTCCCGCCAGGAAAAACAATCCTTCCAATATGGTTGTTTTGCCTGAGTTGTTTTCTCCTACGAACAACGTAACTTGGGACAAATCCTGTATCTCAATATTGCGTAAGCAGCGTAGATTCTTGATCTTGATGCTTTTGAACATGTTCCAAGCACCACCTTTCTCGATTACAATTTCAACTCGGGCCGCCGGGCGTGGTAATCCGTCGCCGCCTCGAACATCCGCGCGATCCGCAGGATCCTGTCCTCGGTGAACGCCGGCGTCATGATCTGCAGGCCGATGGGCAACCGGCCGTCGGCGAGGCCGCAGGGGATGCTGATCGCCGGAATGCCCGCCAGGTTCGCCGAGATCGTATAGATGTCCGACAGGTACATCGTCAGCGGATCGTCCACCTTCTGGCCGATCTTAAAGGGCGGTTCCGGCGACGTCGGACAGCACAGGGCGTCCACCCGCTCGAAGGCCGCCTGGAAGTCCTGCCGGATCAGGTTCCGCACCTTCAGGGCCTTGAGGTAGTAGGCGTCGTAATAGCCGGCGCTGAGGGCGTAGGTGCCCAGCATGATCCGCCGCTTGACCTCGGCGCCGAATCCCTCGGCCCGCGAGGCATAATACACGTCCAGGTAGTCCCGCGGCCGGCCGGTCCGGTGGCCGTAATGCACCCCGTCGTAGCGGGCCAGGTTGCTCGAGGCCTCCGCCGTGGCGATCAGGTAATAGGCGGATATGGCATACTGCATATGCGGCAGGGAGAGCGGCACCAGCCGCGCCCCCATCCCTTCGTAGATGTTCAGGGCCTCGCGCACCGCCCGCTCGACGGCCGGGTCCAGGCCTTCGGCCTCGAAGAATTCCCTGGCCACACCGATGTTCAGGTCCTCGATGGGCCGGTCCAGATCGGCCAGGTAATCCGGAACCGGCGCCTCGGTTTCGCCGATCGAGGTGCTGTCGCGTTCGTCGTGTCCGGCGATGGCCTGTAGGAGCAGGGCCGCGTCGGCGCAGGTGCGTCCGAAGGGGCCGATCTGGTCCAGGCTGGAGCCGTAGGCCACCAGGCCGTAGCGGCTGACCCGCCCGTAGGTGGGTTTGAGGCCGACGACGCCGCAGAAGCTCGCCGGCAGGCGGATCGAGCCGCCGGTGTCGCTGCCCAGGGCCCCGTAACACATCCCCGCGGCCAGCGCCGCCGCCGAGCCGCCGCTGCTGCCGCCCGGCACGCGGCTGGCGTCCCAGGGATTCACCGTCTTTTGCAGGCCGGAGTTCTCGCAGCTGGAGCCCATCGCGAACTCGTCCAGGTTGCACTTGCCGACGATCACGGCGTCGGCCGCCTCCAGTTTCTCGACCACGTGGGCGTCGTACGGCGCCGCGAAATTCGCCAGGATCTTCGATCCGCAGGTGGTCGTGCCGAACCGGGTGGCGAGGTTGTCCTTGATCGCGATGGGCACGCCCGCCAGGGAACCAACCTTCCGGCCCGCGGCGATGTTGCTATCCACCCGGGCAGCTTTTTCCAGCGCCTCCTCTTTAAAGGTGGAGATGAAGGCCCCGATCGTTGCTTCCCGTCGCTCGATGCGCTCGAAGATCCGCTCGGTTACCTCAAAGCTTTTGTATTGGCCCCGGGCGATCCCGTCCCGCAATTGTAACGCCGTGCATTCTTCCATCGCTCGCTCGCAAACTCGTCAAGATGTCCGCCGGTCTGCTCGTCGGTTGGCCTGTGCCACACGCCCATACTGCCCGGCGAGGACAGGCGCAGCAGGGATCATTTATCTTTCTTTTTCTGGTGCGACAGGAACCACTCGTACAGCTTCGGGTCGTTGTAGGCCTCGGTCCAGGAATCGTGGCCCGCCTCGGGGTACACCGTCAGCCTGGCGTCGCCGCCGGCGTTTTTGACCGCCTGGACCATCTCCTCCGACAGCTTGGGCGGCACGACCGGGTCCTTGCCCCCGTGGAACGCCCAGACCGGAACGTCCTTGAGCTGCCCGGCGAGGTAGGGCTGGCCTCCGCCGCAGATCGGGGCGACCGCCGCGAACCGCTCGGGATTGCGGCAGGCCAGCGACCAGCTGCCAAAGCCCCCCATGCTCAGGCCGGTAAGGTAGATCCGGCTCGTGTCCACCGGGTACTTCTCGATGATCTCGTCCAGCAGGGCGTTGAGCACCTCCAGCTCCGTCGGCCACCAGTAATTGGTCGGGCACTGCGGCGAGACGATAATGAAGGGAAACGCCTTGCCCTGCCGGGCCAGCTTCGGCGGCCCGTGCTTGGTCACCAGCTCGAGATTGTCGCCCCGCTCGCCCGCCCCGTGCAGGAACAGGATCAGGGGCCATTTCTTCTCGGTCCTGCCGTATTCCGCCGGCAGGTACAGCCAATACTGGCTTTTCATGATGACCGGCCGGTTCATCGTCTGTGCCTGTTGTCCCGGTTTCACCTTCGCCTGCTCCGTCGCGTTGGGGGTCTCCTGCGCCAGCCACGTTGCCCAACCCAACAATAAAACCAGCGATAACGCCTTCATCGCAACCCTCCTAAATCCTGCGGTTCATGGGGGACGGGGTGCTCACCCCACGTTTCAACCTATCGACGATCCATGGTCCGGCCGACAGCAGGGAATCCTGTCGGCACAGGGTTCGGGTGTCTCTAGGCGCTGGCATCGTCCAGCACCTTGGGCACGGCGAAGAACTCCCCGTCCCGCTGCGGGGCGTTGGCCAGCGCCTGGTCGTTCGTCAGCGACGGCCGCACCTCGTCGCGGCGGAACACGTTGTGCACCGGCAGGCAGTGCGCCAGCGGCTCGACGTCGGCAGTATCGACCTGCTCCAACTGCCCGACGTATTGGAGGATCGCTGCGAGCTGTTCGGTGAACTCGGCGATCTCCTCGTCCGTGCACGCCAGCCGCGCCAGCTTGGCCACGTGTCGAACCTGTTCCGCGGTCAGCTTCTCGCTCATCTCGCTTGCCTCGTATGGCCCCGCGCGGTTTGCACGCGGAGACCAACTCCCCGGAGCCTCTGCTCGGTCATTATAAAGGCCGATTGGCGATTTGTCTTTACAAATTACGGCTGGTCGGATCCCCGGCCCCCCGGTCCGTTTTCCCGCCGGGCCCACTTCTGCCACAGGGCGCCGTCCCGCAAAAACGGGATAAAGATCCCCCCGATCACCGGCCGGGCGCGGAAGCCGCGGACCTTGGCCGTGCTGGTGAAGTACCAATCGCTGAACGGCACCCGGTCCGGCGATTCGTGCACGAACCGGTACAGCGGCCCGATCAACGCCTGGAAATCCTCTTTGTCCTCGGCCAGCGTCGCGCACCATACCAGCCAGTCCGACTTGGTGAAGTCCGCCCGGTTGTCCAGCGGTAGCCCGTAGGGATTCTGGATCTTGAGGTAATACGCCACTTCCGTTCGCGCCACGTCCGGTCCGAACAGGCCCAGTCCCAGCAGCCGGTCCCAGACCAGGTTGTACTTCATGCTCCAGGTGCCCGGCTTGTCGAAGGTCAATCGGTAGTGATCGCCGTCCGCGGCCATCTGCTGCCATTGGGTTGCCATTTCTTTCGCCGCCTGGCGATACGTCTGGGCATCGTCCTTGTTCCCCAGCATTTCGCACATCATACCGTATGCCCCGATGGCATTGATTGCCTTCAAGGACAGATTGGTGTTGTGGGCCAGGTTTCCCGTGAAATCGTCCGTGCACAACTGGTTCTCCGGGTCCAGCCCCTTGGCCTTGAGGTAGTCGGCCCACTGGGTCAGGATCGCCCAGTGCCGGCGGGCGAAATCCGCCTTGCCCGTCGCCCGCACGAATTGGGCCGTCATCAGGATCATGTTGCCGCACTCCTCCACCGGCATCTGTCCCTCCCGCCGGGTACGGTTGTAGACCTGCCCGTTGCCCTTGGGATACTGGCCGATGTCGTGCGGGGCGAACTCGAAGGGCCACTTGCCCGACTCGGCGTAATCCAGGATCGGCATGATCATCCCCCGCAGCAGCGTCGGGCTCATCAGCGCGAAGAAGGGGCTGGCCGGGTACGAGACGTCCACCGTCGCCATGCAGCCGTTGGAGAAGCACTCCTTGTTGAAGTACCAGCAGGTTCCGTCGGGTGCGACCACCGCCTTGCCGCTGGCCAGGGTGTGCCGGTAGGAGATGCCCACCAGCCGCGCGTACGGCTCGCCGCCGAGTTGCCGGGCGTCGGCCGTCAGGGCCTCGTCGAAGGCGGCGCACTCCCGCCGGATCGTTTCGTAGTGACCCACGCAGTCGGCGAGCATGCGGTCGAAATCGAGGTATTGCTTGTACCACCAGGGCCGCAGCTTCTGGTGCATGTATTCGATTGAGTAGATGTCGTTGTACGCCAGGGCCAGCATAACTGCGGCCGGCGTCTGGTTGACAGCGCCCAGATCCATCTCGCAGGCGAGCACCGGCCAGTTCTGATTGGCCGGCCGCGGCTGGTCCGCGTCGTCCTGCCGGGGCAGACTCTGGTTGCCCACGAACGACGACCGCGTCGTGTCGGCGAATCCGATCACCGAGCGGCACCGCTCGTCGTCCGGCACGCCGAGATAAAAATATCCCCAGTCGATCCGGATGTTGTCGCCGGATTTCTCCAGGATCGGCTGGGCCACCGATCCGAAGGAAAGCCATCGCCGGCCGGCGATCGGTTTATCCAGCCTCTGCCAGGTCACCTGCTCGTCCGCCTGATTGACCACCCATTCGGCGGAGGCGTCGAAGTACAGCGCCACCCGGTGCGGCTGGCCGTCGGTGGCTTTGGCCTCGAATCGGACGAAGGTCACCGGGCAGGTCAGCCAGTTGAAATGGTCCGGCAGCATCGGCGTGGTGAACTCGACCGTCAATTCCGTCGGACCCGCCGCGAATCGATAGGTCGTCTGCGTCGGCATGACGCGCAGCTCCAGTTGCCGGACCGCCCGTGCGCAGATGATCTCGGGCCCCATGAACCGATAGGCGGTAGCGTCCACCCGGATCATCCCCGCCATGGCGTGCACCTGGCCGGTCCAGTGCACCGGCCAACTGTCGTAGAGGTGATCCGAAAAGGACCACACGCTCATATAGGGATCGTTCGTGACCAGCGGCGTCGCCGGCGGCCGCAGCGGCCCCGGCGGAGCCGCCGCCCGGGCCGA
>JAFGFX010000313.1 GCA_016930855.1 Sedimentisphaerales bacterium
ATGTTCATCTGGGCCTCGGCGTACATGAACAGGTTCGGCACGTCGTTCTTGTAGCGGGCGACGTACTGGGCCAGGTACTTGGCGGCGTCGTCCCAGTGCTGTTCGTTGAAGGCCGCCAGGCCCCGCTTGAGTCCCTGCTTGGCGATGTGCTGCCGCCGCCATTGATGGACGCCCCAGGCGGACAGCGCCAACCCGACCAGTATCAGAAGTAACAACAGCGCAAATTTCCAATTGAAAGCGCGTTTTGCCATGACTACCCCTTTCGGAATTCCCAGACCCGTTTTATACCCCAAAATGGTCGTGCTCGCCAGGATGCATTTGTCGAATAAAAAGTCGTGCTGCCGTCCAACGCGCGGTTGGGCGGTAGGGATGGATTGCCCTGCGTAGAGGGGAGCGGTCCGATCTATGAAGACCGGTTACGTGTCCCGTACAAGGTGGATTCCCCTATGCATGTAAGTGCTCACCCCGTGAGGGCGATCCTGCCGACCGGTTCGCGCCGCAAAGGGCCAATCGGTGGTCGGATCGTTCCGCGGGCCGGCCGGCGGCGGGATTTCCCCCGTAGTTCTACGGGCCGGTCGAGAGACCTTTCGGTCCGCTTAGCCGTCCTGGGGGGCGTCGTTCTGCATGGCCATCAGGAGCCGGTCGCGCTTGGGATCGCGTTTATGGTCCGCATCGGCCGGTTGGCCGTAATAACCGTAGCCGTAGCGATAATAATTGTCGGAGACACGGACGTTGTTGAGCACGTTACCGAGGATCTTGACGTTGATCTGCCGCAGCCGCTGGAGGGCCTCCTTGATGTTGGGGCTCTCCGACTGGCCGGCGAAGCTGCACAGGACGACGGCATCGGCCAGCTTGGCCCAGAGCATGGCGTCGGGCGCCGTCAGGATCGGCGGCGTATCGATGATGATGTGGTCGTATTTCTGGCTGATGGCGTCGATCCAGCGCATGGCGTGGGGCTTGGAGAGGAATTCGATGATCTCCGAGGCGTTGCGGCCGTCGGTGCAGAGCACGTCCAGGCCCGGCAGCGGCATCGAGTAGACCGCCTCCTCGAACTTGGTCAGGCGGAACAGGACGTCCGCCAGGCCCCAGGTGCCCTCCGGGATGTGCAGGAAGCGGCCGACGTCGGGCTTGCGCAGGTCGCCGTCCAGCAGGAGGACCTTGCTGCCGGCCTTGGCCAGGCTGGTGGCCAGGTTGATGGAAAAGGTCGTTTTGCCCTCGCTGGCGCTGGCGCTGGTGATGACCAGCTTGTTGGGGATCTGCCCGCCGCTGAGCAGGCCGATGTTGGCCCGGATCGTCTGGTACTCGTTGGCCACCTGCTGGGGCAGCAGCTTCTTGTTCAGCTGGGAGGGGCTGGTCATGGTGCCGATCACCGGCACGCCGATCCGGCGGATGATGTCTTCGGGGGTCCGCAGGCGATGGTCGGACCGGTGGCGGATGAACGACAGGAAGATGCCGGAGGCCAACGCGACGAACAGGGACGCGGCGAACAGCTTGTTCCGCTTGTTGGGCAGCTCGATGCTGTAGGCGTTGAAGGCCCGGGAGATGCGGGCGGGGCGCTTGTTTTCCACCTTGAGGACCTCAAGCTTGCGCCGCACCTCGTCGTAGAGGTCCTTGAACAGGGCCAGCTGCTCCATCTTTTCCTGGATCTCCAGATGCTTGCGGCCGAGCTTGATGGCGTCGGCCTCCTGCTCGGCGATCATCTTGACGAGCTTGTCGTCCTGTTCGACCAGCTGGGCCAGCATGGTCTGGGCCTGCTTGAATTCTTCCTGGCGGTTTTGGGTCAGTTCCTGCGAGACGGTTTCGTCGAAGGTGGTTTCCAGCTCCTGCTGGCGGGCCTGCTGGCGATTCTTCAGGGTCTCGATCATGTCGCGGCGCTCCTGCAGTTCCGGGTTCTGGGCGGCCAGCCGCGGCCGGAGGGCCTCCAGCGTCTGCTGCTGCAGGAGGATCTGCTGGGTGAGGGTCTGGACCTCCGGATCGCTGCGGAGAAACTGCTGGCGGCGTTCCAGGAGGTTGGCGGGCGTGGACAGGTGGTCCTGGGACTGCTCCAGGATCTTCACCTTGGCTTCCACGATCCGGCGTTCCGTCTGCACCTTGCGCAGTTCGCTCTTGAGCTCGGCGACGTCGTTGAGGGTGATGTCCCGCAGGCCGGTGATGTCCGTGGAGCCGAATTCCTTGGCCAGGTTGCTGATTTCCAGCTTCAGGCGGTCGATTTCCTGCTGCTTGGCGGTCTGTTCGTTCTGGAGGATGTACTGCTTGTCCTGGTCGCTCTGCTGATTGTTGTCAACGACCTCGAAGTTGTAGGCGTCGAGGATGGCGTTGGCGATCCATTCGGCCTCCTGGGCCGAGGGGCCCGTGACGGAGATCTTGACCAGCTCGCTCTTTTCGCCGGGCTTGATCTCGATGACGCCCTTGCGGATGGCCTCCTGGAGGGCCTGGTAGGGATCCATCCGGCTGGCCGGCCGGCCCCAGAGGGTCTGCTTCTGGAAGAAGCTCAGATCGCGGCCGGACAGGTCGTCGGCGGCCTTCTGCAGGACCGGCTCGCTGACCATCAGTTCCGCCTGGGTGAACATGAAATTCTGGTACATGGGCAGCACCCCCTCGGTTTCCTGGTCGCTGAACAGGATTTCCGAGAGGATCGGCGCCACGCGGATGGCGGCGGTGGCGCGGTACTTGGGCTGGACGAAGCGCCAGACCGCCGCGACGCCCGCGGTTCCCAGCAGGATAAACGTCACCAGGATGATGGGCCAGCGCCGCAGGATCCCCGAGACGAGCGAGCCCGACTCGGCGGGCGCTGGGGCGGCTTGTTCCAGGGACACCTCGTGCAGCATGGGGTGCGCGGGCAGATGGTCGATATCGTACATCCTCATTTTCTTCTCCATTGGCGAACGCGATTACGGCCGTCTCACACCGTGAGCGGCACCACCGGTATTTTCGGGTCCGGATTAGGTCTTGGGTCTTTCTTCGGTTCTCCGTGTCGGCCCCGGCCGCGTTAGGAGCGGCCGCGGGGCACCAGGATCCCGCCGTCGACCGGCCCGTCGAGTGGTTCCGGGGAAACGGTCATCTTGTCGAGAATCCATAATTCCAATACAATCAGCGCCAGGGCCAGCGGCATCATGGCGTAGCCGCCGAAATCATGGAAGATCTTCTCCCAGTCCTCGCCCTGCAGATAGGTGAAGGCGATGGCGGTGATCGACAGGCGGATGGTGTTGCACAGCAGGGCGATCGGCAGGGCGGACAGGAACAGGATGAGTTTCTCCCAGCCGCTGCGGCGCACGAGCACGACCACCACGGCGCTGATCACGAAAAAGGCCATGATCATCCGCAGGCCGTTGCAGGCCTCGGCGACGGCCACCATGGTGTCGTCGATCTGGATGACGTTGCCCTCCCGGATGGCGTTGTAGCCCAGCAGTTCCAGGCAGAAGACGGCCGAGGCCGTCGCCCCGCTCTGCAGCGGCAGGGTGATCTGGGTTTCCAGCCGGCGGGGCAGGGGGATCATCAGCAAACAAAACAGCAAAACGGGCAGCGCCAACCGGAAGATCCGCCAGCCGGCCAAAAAGAGCACCAGGCCGGCCAGGCCCAGAACGAGCCCCAGCCGCTCCGCCGAGGAGTACATGAAATACACCCCCGCGTGGCGGACCAGCTCGGCGAACAGCAGGACCGCCAGACCCGCCCAGGTCGGCCTAAATGGGACGCCGGCAAACTTGTCCCGCCGCGTCCAGAGCAGATAGAGCGCCAAAAAGGGCACCAGCAGGCCGCTGGAATACTCGTCGCTCCGCAGCCAGATGTCCGCCAGATCCCGGATCGTCGGCCACTGGCTCCAGAGGAACGCCAGGGCGAGGATGCCGAGTCCCGCCGCCTGGTGCCAAATATTTCTGCGGGCGGGCGCCGGTTGTATTTGTGCCTTGATGGTTGTCATGGTTACCGAGGGAAGGTATCCGTACATTCCTTGTTTGTTACATTATACGACGCATCGGCCGGCCGAGTTTGATATATTTTTCCCGGCGGTGCCATTTTGGGCACCTGACAAGGCGGCTGGATCGATCCGGGGCCTCAGGCACGCTACCGGCGGCATAAAACCGGCCTAGCAGGGATTGGATTCCGGATCGATCCCCAATCGGATCGGACCGATAATCCCGGCTTTTAGGGAGCCGGACCCGACGGGCCGTCCGGCTCGGCGGTGCCGCCGGTGGCGGCACGCCCGCTCAACCGGTCGATCAGGGCCAGGTAGCGGTCCCGGTGCCACCGCCAGGAATACCGCTGCACGAACCGCTGGGCCTCGCGGGCCAGCCGGTTCCGCTTGCGGCGGTTTCGGATCAGGTCCAATAGCTTGTCGGCCAGGTCCTGCTCGTCCCCGGAGCGGAAGAACTGGATGGTGGCGTCGCTGAAGTAATGGGTGTCGATCCGGGTGTCCGCGGCCACCACCGGCACGCCCAGGGACATGAACTCGAAGATCTTGGTGCTGATGGCCTCGTTGCCGAAGGAATCCTTGCGCTTGGGCACCACGCCGATATCGGACTGGGCCATGATCCCGGCGATGGCCTCGATCGGCTGCATTGGCAGGATGTGCACCCGATTCTCGAGGCTCAACTGGCGGATCAGGGCCTCGAGCCGGGACCTTTCCGGCCCCTGGCCGTAGATGTAGAAGTGGGCCTGGCCGGCGGCGTCGCGAATGCGGGCGAAGGCCCGGATGGCCACGTCCAGCCCCTGGTGCCAGTTGAGCGTGCCGGGATACAGCAGGCGGCATTCATGGTTGCCGCGGTCGGGTTGCCGGGGCCGCGGATGGAAGATCGTCGGATCGGGATAGTTCAGAAACACGGTGCATTTTCGTTGGCACGGCGATCGGGCCAGCAGGGTTTTCTGGCAGAAATCGTTGACGATGATGACGTAATCGGCGAACGACACGGACGCCTTCTCCACCTGGATCATGCGGCGATAGATAGCGGAATCCTGGTCGGATCGGAACTTGCTCAGGTACAATTCAGGACTGAGCTCATGGAGATCCAGGATGACCTTCGCCCCCAGGCACTTGGGCAGGAACGCGGCGAACACCTCGAAGTCCGGCACGGTATGCACGTGAATCACGTCGTAGGGACGCCGCAGATGCATGGCCAGCAGGCACC
>JAFGFX010000046.1 GCA_016930855.1 Sedimentisphaerales bacterium
TATCCGTAAAAGGCTTGAAACGGCAGGTCGGAATGATAAAATGAATGGCGCAGTTACACTACCTCCGCACTCCGACATATAAAGTTGTATGTCTCCTTCTTGCCGGCAGCATCCTGGCGCCTGCCGTCCAAAAAATCAGGAAGTGTCACACAGGGATTTCCGCCGGAGATCCGGGGGCGCGAAACAAAAAAAAGAGGAGTTGTCATGAAGAGAATATACAGAACCGTCATGATCATCTGTGGGCTATGGCTGGCCGGTTCGGCAATGGCGAGCCGCGCGCGGGCGGCCGATGTCCTCGTGGATCTGTCCCAGACGACCCCGCCCATCAGCCGCTACATCTACGGGCAGTTCATCGAGCACCTGGGCCGCTGCATCTACGGCGGTCTCTGGGCCCAGATGCTCGAGGACCGGAAATTCTTCTACCCCGTGGACGGCCGGGCGCCCACCTGGACCATGTACAAGCCGGGACCGCGCTCCTGGGACGGCGAGGGCCATCCCTACGAGCTGCTGAGCCGCTCGCCCTGGATGATCATCGGCCCGCCGGATGCCGTATCCATGGTGACCCAGAATTCCTACGTGGGCGAACACACGCCCCGCATCACCCTCGCGGGGGACGGGTCGCCGGCCGGCCTCCTGCAGGAGCGGCTGGGACTGGTCAACCAGAAGGATTACACCGGACGCATCGTGCTGGCGGGCGATCCGGCGGCGGCCCCGATCGAGGTGAGCCTCGTCTGGGGCCCCGGCGCCAGCGACCGCGACACGATCACCATCAACGCCGTTACAACCAGCTACGCCAAGTATCCGCTGCAGTTCACCGCCGGCGGATCCACGGACAACGGCCGCCTGGAAATCGTCAGCCGCTCCAAGGGACAATTTCTGATCGGTACCGTCAGCCTCATGCCCGCCGACAACATCCTCGGCTGGCGGGCCGACACGGTGGCGCTGCTCAAGGAACTCGATGCGCCCGTCTACCGCTGGCCGGGCGGCAACTTCGTCAGCGGCTACGACTGGAAGGACGGCATCGGCGATCCGGACCGGCGGCCCCCCCGCAAGAATCCGGCCTGGAAGGGCATTGAGCACAACGACGTGGGCATCCACGAATTCATGGACCTCTGCCGCGAAATCGACGCCGAGGCCTACATCGCCGTGAACACAGGGCTAGGCGATGTCCGGGCGGCCGCCGAGGAGATCGAGTACGTCAACGGCGGCCCCGATACGCCCATGGGCCGACTGCGGGCCGAAAACGGCCATTCCCAGCCCTTCGGCGTCAAGTGGTGGGCCATCGGCAACGAGATGTTCGGCGACTGGCAGTTGGGCCACATGCCGCTGGAGGACTACATGAAGAAACACAACCGCGTAGTGGACGCCATGCGACAGGTCGATGGTGACTTCCAGCCCATCGCCGTGGGCGCCAAGGGCCGCTGGAGCGAGCAGATGCTCGCCAGCTGCGCCGACCACATGAGCCTGATCAGCGAGCATCTCTACTGGCAGGACAAAGACGACGTGGTCTCCCACGTCCGCCAGGTCCCCGCCGTCATCCGGGAGGTTGCCGACGCCCACCGCGGCTACCGAAAGAGCATCGCCTCCCTGGCGGACAAGGACATCCGCATCGCCATGGACGAATGGAACTTCTGGTACGGCCCCAACGAATACGGGGAGCTGGGCACCCGCTACTTCCTCCAGGACGCCCTGGGGATCGCCGCCGGCCTGCACGAGTTCTTCCGCAACAGCGATATCTATTTCATGGCCAACTACGCCCAGACCGTCAACGTCATCGGGGCCATCAAGACGACCACAACCCAGGCGGAATTCGAGACCACCGGACTGGTCCTGAAACTCTACCGGCAACGGTACGGCGAGATCCCCGTCGCTCTCGATGGGGACGTCGCGCCTCTGGACGTCGCGGCGGCCCTGACCGGCGACCGGCGGGCCGTCACCGTCGCCATCGTCAATCCGACCGAGCAGAGCCAATCCCTTTCGCTGAAGCTGGCCGGCGGGACGCTGGCCGGCCCGGGGCAGGTATGGACGCTCACCGGCCAGGGCAAGTGGTCGTACAACGCCCCCGGCCGGCCGCGCCAGGTGGACATCCGCCACCGCTCGCTGCGGGAGGCGCCCGGGCAACTGGAGGCGGGCCCCCTGAGCGTCACCTTGTACGAGTTGGCCCTGCGCTAAGGGCGCGCCGGCGCCGCGGGGCGGGGAGGTGACGTAGCGCTCGACTCGCCGGCCGGCCCGTAGCTTGCGAGGGAAAACGCATCGCCAGCCGGCGACCGTGCCGACAGGATTCGGCGACAAGTGTTCAACAAACCGATCACCCCCTACGAACCAAAGCGTTGCTCCGCCCGGACGAACCGTCTTTCCCAAGTGTCCGGACGCAACGGGCCCATGGAAAAGAAAGGCAAAAAAAACGCCCTGGGGGTAATCCCCGCCCCCGCAAAACATCCTATCTGCCGCCCCACCGATCTATCCCTTGGCCTCGCTTTGGCTGGACGCCTTTATGGCTTGCATCCGCCGTGTTTACATCCTATAAAGAGCAGATGATGTCACATGGGCTATATATTCAGCAACCATCCCGTGATGGCGAAAGTTGTATGACATCCAGAGGGTTACAAAAATGCAGGTCATGCTATGGAGGTCGATCATGAAAACGTACACAATAACGCGAAGAGCCAAACTTGCCGTTTGGGGAGCGATCGCCGCGGGTCTCCTGATCTCAATCCCGCCCGTACCAGCAACAGCAGCAACAACGCCCACCGTGAAAGAGATCCAAAACCTGAAAATCGAGGGCCACTTCTTTACGACCGGGATTTCAAACAGAAAAAAAACGATCTTCACGACCGACGCCTCAGAAGTACGTTATCTGGTCTTGGTGCTGTCGGCGACCCTGGAGAAAGAAGAAGGGAAAATTTTCGCCCCTGATTTTACGTTACGATATTTTCACATCGACAAAAGCGAAGACCGGACCACCTGTGAGGCTCTTACGGTATCCGAGATGACAACACCAGAGAATATGTTGAATATGGGTGAATTCGTTATCAGCGACTACGCCTGGGCAAAAATGCATAACGGTCAGAATCGTTTTGCCCTGGCGATGTTCATCGAAAAAGACGTCGAAATCATCGAGCTCTATCGGCTCGGCGTCGCCGAGCCGTTAACCTATCGTATCGGCCCGGATCGCTTGTACAGCGTCCACATTACCACCAACATTGACGATAAGACGCTTTCGCGAGCAAAGGAAGTCGTCCAAAAAGGCAGATATCATGTCGTAACGACCTCGGAATCGCTGAATCAAGAGGTGACCGGCACGAAAATCCTCTACCGGGATCAATCCGAAAGTCAAGCGAGAGAAATTTCTCAACGGTTGATGATAGAGTTTGGCAAGGCTCCGGAACTCCAGAAGATGGACATGATCAGTGATGTGGATATCGTGATATGGCTGGGAAAATAGCCGCGATCAGGTTCGCATTGAATCGATTATTATTTTTCAACGGCCGAAAGAGACCGTCAAGCGAGGGTATCTCCCGTACACACCGTGCGGGGCAACACTCGGATTCCCATGCCTTGCTTTTACTGGACGTCCTTATGTCGTGCACCCGCCGTATATCCATTTTAGAATCCGCCCCGTAACAAGGAACGCCCCATGAGGGAAAAATCGAACGTGCTGATCCATCGGCTGCGGGCCTGCCTGCTGGGATTGCTCCTGCTGGGTTTGCACTATCGCCTGCCCGCGCTGGGGGCCGAACCGCGGCTGTTGGAGCTCGAGGGCGAACTGCGGGTGCACGATCCGGCCATCATCCGCCAGGCGGGCAGCTGGTACCTGTTCTCCACCGGCAACCGGCGGGAGGGGATCATCCCCATCCGCCGCTCCGGCGACCTGCGCCATTGGAGCCGCATCGGCCGCGTCTTTGAGCAACTGCCCGCCTGGACCGCCGAGGCCGTCCCCGGCGCCCGGGGGGCCTGGGCGCCGGATATCTCCTATTTCAACGGCACGTACCATCTCTATTACTCCGTATCCACCTTCGGCAGGAACCTCTCGGCCATCGGCCTGGCCACCAACCGGAGCCTCGATCCGAACCACCCGGACTACCAATGGATCGATCAGGGCCTGGTGATCCGTTCGGAGCCGGGCCGGGACGACTGGAACGCCATCGACGGCAACATCGTGATCGAGGACGCCCAGAGGATCTGGCTCTGCTGGGGCAGCTTCTGGGGCGGCATCAAGATGAGACGCATCGACGCCGCGACCGGCAAACCGTCCGCCGAGGACACCACGCTGTATTCCCTGGCCAGCCGGCCGGCCGACGCCCTGCCCGCCGGTTCGCCCTCCCGCAACGCCATCGAGGCCCCCTTCATCGTCAGGCGGGACGGCTATTGGTATCTGTTCGTATCGTTCGATTTCTGCTGTCGCGGGGCCGACAGCACCTACAAGATCATGGTGGGCCGCTCGCGGCAGGTCACCGGTCCCTATGTGGACCGCCAGGGCACGTCCATGATGGCCGGCGGCGCGACGCTGGTCGTCGCGGCCGCCGACGAGAACGACGCCGGTGACTCAAACCGGATCGACCAAGACGCGGCGGAGAACCGACGGGACCGGACACCGCCGGCCATGCCGGCCGACACGGCTGATCCGACCGCCAATGTGCATTGGAAAGGCCCCGGCCACTGCGCCGTCCTGCAGGACGCCTCCGGCGATTACCTCGTCTTTCACGCCTACCACGGCCGGACGGGACGGCCGGAACTGAAGATCTCTGCCTTGGCCTGGCCCGACGGCTGGCCGCAGGCGGCGCCGCTGCCTTAATGCTCAACAACTATACCAACGAGAGATTACCCCACCGCAAGCCGCCCGCCGGCGTCCTTGGGGTCAATGCCGCATCGGGACAAGGACAGGCAAAATGAGCACGTGACCAAACGGCTCAATCTAACCGGATATTTCACCGGTGTTCGGTCTTTCAACGCAGGGAAACGGCCGCGGGCGGACCCGACTTGTATTGCTTGCGGTACTCCTGCAGGCTCATGCCCATCTCCTTGCGGAAATAGCGGGCGATGTGCTCCACGCCGCCGAAGCCGCACTGCACGGCGATCTCCGTGATGCTCAGATCCGTCCCCACCAGATACTGCACGATGTGGTTGACGCGGACCCGCCGGATCTCCTGCTGCACCGACCGCCGCAGGCTCGCCTTGAACCGCATCTCCAGCACCCGCCGCGAGACGTTGGTGGACCTGACGACGTCGTTCACCCGGATCAGCCGGTTCGGATGGAGGCGGATGAAGTGCAGGGCGCTGATGACGTCCGGATCGGTCACCGCCAGGATGTCCGTGGACATCCGCGTGACGATATGGACGGGGCGGACCGGGATCTCCTGGCCGGTCATCGCGCCGCCTTTCATCAGGTGATCCAGCAGCATCGCCGCCTCATAGCCGGCCGCCTCCGTGTTCAGGGCGATACTGGACAGGGACGGGTCCGCCAGGTCGCAGACCAGGATATCGTTGTCGACGCCGAGCACGGCCACCTCGTCGGGCACATACAGGCGCGCCCGCTTGCACGCCTCGTTCAACTGCAGGGCCCGATCGTCGTTGCAGCACATCACCGCGACCGGCTTGGGCAGCGCCCCCAGCCAGTTGGCCAGGAGCTTCTGCTCGACCTTGAAGGCCCGCCGGGCCTTGGCGGCGGGCTGCCGGAAGACGTTCACCTCAAAGCCGGACCGTTCGACCCGCAGCCGAAAGGACCGCGCCCGGCCGCGGGACCAGATGTAATCGTCGAGTCCGCAATAGGCGAAATGTTGGAATCCGCGATCCAGAAAATGCTCGGCGGCGATGGTCCCGATCGACTCGCTCTCGGTGATGACGGCGGGAAACGGCGCGTAGCTCTCCTTGTCGTGCTGGGCGTAGATCACCGGAATCCCCGAGCGGGCCAACCCCTCCACCGCCTTGACGTCGCGCACGATGGCGCCGTCGATCTTGAGATCCCTCCATTCGGGCAGCGACGAATCCAGCGCCCCCGGCCAGCGATGGACCTGCCAGGGACCGCGCAGCCGCGAGTACCGGGCGATCCCGGACAGCAGTCCCCGCCCGAACTCCCGCGAGGTCTCCAAAAACAGCAGCACCGAGGGCGCCTCGGCATACCGGTATTTTTCCGCTCGTTTTTCCTTCGATATCTCAGACACACGCGCACCCGCAGGCAGGCAGTATCCGGGATTCGCACGGGATAATCCCCACGGCGCCGAAAACACCACGGCCTCGCCGTCGCCATGTGCCCGGACATGACGTCGGTTGTATAGGTCCCGCCCGGATCTGTCAATCGACATTTGACTGTACCGCCCCCCACGTCGAACCGATATAACACAAGGATTCCGGGCCGCGCCGACACCGCGGGATCAATCCTTTTGACGCACCGCCTTGCATCCCGACACCGTCCGGCGCCCCGGCGGATTTGCCGCTGGTTGTGGTTGGAAGTTCCTGCTAAGATGCAACTTGCAGCGGCAGGACTCCTCCGGGGTCGCCCCCGCCGCCGGGGAGCTTCCGGCGGCACGGGAATTCGCCTCGAACGGTATTCTTTTGGCTTGGTTGCGTCTCGACTCGGGAATCCCGAACGTTATGGTATACTATACGTTATTCTTTGGGTGCTACCGGTTTCCAGATACGAACATCCTGATCCACCGCCGGTTTCCCGCAGGCGGCCTTGAGCCTCAATACCTTGGTTGTCACTGAGCGATAACGATGCTGAGCCCAGAGGAACAAAAACGGATTCTGGTCACCTGGAACGCCACGGACCGTAGCTACCCCCGCGACCGCTGCCTCCACGAGGTCTTCGCCGACCAGGCGGCCCGCACGCCGGAGGCCACGGCGCTACTCTATCGCGATA
>JAFGFX010000314.1 GCA_016930855.1 Sedimentisphaerales bacterium
CAGCCAGGAATCCCTCACGCCGCGCAGGCTGTAGGGTAGACGATCGATAAGCCAGACATGAGCCGGAGAGGGGTACTTATCCAGATGTATTTCGCCTGGCCCGTCGATATGGCTGACTATCCAGTGGATCCATAAGCGTGTCATTGTCTGCCCTGTCGAGTCAACGGCCTAGAGGTAGGCTCATATATAAATATATATACAATATCGATAATGTGACGTTCCTTTCGGCAGGCTTTATCGGGCGTCGGCCGGGACCGGACGCCGCCCCGGCGATCCGGCGGGGGCCTTTCTCTCCTGCCTGCCGGCCGCTGCGATGGGTGTGCCGATCATCCGCTCCTCCAGTTGGTTCGCCACCCAGCGGGCGCTGCGGCGATGGTCCGGCCGGGGATCGGCGAGCATCTGGCGGATCGCCTGTTGGGCAGACTGCACCTTGTTTTGGAGCAGGGCCTTGACGGCGTTGGCCCGGATGCGGGGATGGTCATCACCGACAAACGGCACCAGCCAATCGGGATCATCCAGGCCCTCCAGGCCGCCGGCCGAACCGAGCGCCTCGAGGGCATTGGCCCGCACCCGCGGATCCGGATCGTGCAGGCACGATTGGAGCCACTGTCGCACCTGCCGGTCCCCGGGCAGATAGTCCGCCAGGCAGGCGGCCGCGAAACTGCGCAGCCGGGGATCCTCCTGCCGCAGCCGTTGACCCAGCGCGTCCCGGCAGCCGGTCCGGGGGCCCGACAGCCGCGCCATCTGCAGGGCCCGCAGCCGCTGTCGGGGGTCGCTGTCGCTTGCCCAGTCAAGCCAGAGCCGATCGATCACCGAATCCATCTTGAAGAGGGCCCGTCCCCCGGCCCGGCGGGTCGCTTCGTCCAGCCGATCGAAGGTGGCGCGGTACCGGGCGAAGGCCAGGGCGGCGATCCGGTGGCGGATCGAATCCGGCAGGTCCGATCGGCCCTGGACCGCCAAATGCACCAGGCGGCTGAGGGTATGTTGCAGGCCCCTTTTCTGGATGATGGCCAGACTGAGCTTGGCCGACGGCTCGGAGCCGTCGGCTACCAGTTGATACAGATAATGTTCGGCCACCTTCCGGTCCAATCGCCCGATGGCGGCGATGGCCCTCCGGGCGGTCGCCTCGAGCCCTTCCCGGGCCAGGACCGCCAGGTATTTTGCCTTTTCCTCGGCAGCCACGTGCAGATGCCGCACCAGTAGAACCAGCTCGAGCTGGCTGGCGGCGGGGATCTTGTCAGGCTGGATGAGCTGGGGTTGCAGCCAGCGGGCGTCGCGGATGAGTTTCAGACCGGACCGGATTTCCGGCCGGATCTGCCGGCTGTATTCCTGGGCCATCGCCAGGACATAATGCGGGCGGGTATGGCTGGAAAGCACCTTGGCGGCGGTTATCCTCAGTGTGGGCACGGCCAGGGCCGAAACGGCGAAACGGGCCGCTTCCGGGGAATCGGCCAGCGGCAGGATCTGGCGGATCGCCCGGCCGACCGGCTGGAAACCCGCGAGGCGATCCTGCCAAAAAGGATCATCCTGGGCCGAGGCCAGGGCCATGGCCGCCAGCAGCGTCTCGCTCTGGCGGTGGATGCTGAAATCCGCCACGGCGCGGGCCAAGGACGCCCGGAAGGCCTGGTATTCGGCCGCCACCGGCGGTTCGATCCCCGGGAGACTGGCATTCGTTTGAACCGTGCCTATCTCGCCCTCAGGCAGCGACCAAAAGGAGCGTCGAGTGTCCCTGGGGGCCGCGGCGATCTGTCCGTGCAGCCAGCACGCCAGGCGGCGGGCCATTGTCAGCAGTGTCAGACCGGCCTTTTGACGGACGGTGAGGTTGTGGTCCCGCAGCATCTGGACCACCAGGTCGGCCATCTTGAGGTAACCGGTCTGGTGAATGATTGTCAGGGCGTTCAGGCGGGTCTGCAAATCCACCGAGCGGCCCGCTTGAAACAATCCGCCGTAGAGCGATTCGATTCGCAGGCATAGCAGTTGCTGGTCCGATGGGCTTAATGAGTGGTATTCCTTTATGAGTTCGAGAGTTGCGGCATTTTGCCCCCGGTCCAGCAGGCATTCCAGCAGGGCGCTGCGATAAGGTTCCTCCGCCCGCCGCCAGGCCAGCAGCAGCGCCTGGTCGGCCGCGTGGTTGCGGGTCCGGATCAGAAAGGACAGGATTTTCGCCGCCTGACTCATGGGGCTGCCGGGATTTCCTTTCGCGTCTCCATCCGTGACTTATGTGGGTACGGAATCTGCCTGCTGTCATCTGGGCGTCCTGAATACTATCGGACGAAGTGCGATTCCCGGGCCAAAAATCAGCCCTGACCAGGTGCATCGAGGGCGGCCGGCTCGAAGGGCCAAAGGGTCTTCGCAAGCTGCACCTTGCGGACGTTATAAATATAAGTGTCTATTTTGTAAAGACTTGTGAATCAGAATAGAACGTCTTCATCCCCGCCTCCGTCAGGGGATGATGGGGAATCTGTCGGAGAATGTCGGCCGGGACGGTCAAAATATCGGCTCCGGCCAGCAGGCATTCGGTGATTTGGGCGAAATTGCGGATACTGGCGGCCAGGATCTCGCTGTGAATGTCGTAATTGCCGAAGATGACCGCGATTTCCTGGATGAGCCGGATGCCGATGTCCTTGCGCGGTCCGCCGGAGGCGACATATTCGCTGTTGAAGAGGTGCTGATCGCCGGCGGTGTTTTTATGATCCTCGATCCAGTAGAGGCTGTTGCCGGGTGGCCGTTCCGGATGGTCATTCTGGTAGGCATAATCGGCCAATCGGCCCAGGAAGGGGCTGACAAAGGTGGCCCCGGCCTGGGCGGCCCAAAGGGCCTGGGTGGAATTGAAGATCAAGGTGGCGTTGGTGCGGATGTCCAGTTCCCAGAGGGCGCGGATCACCTTGAGGCCCGTGAAGGGATCCGCCTGACTGGACAGGGCGATATAGCCGCCGACAGGGACCTTGATGACGGCATTGTCGCCCCATTGGCCCAGCTGCTCGGCCTGGGCGATCATCTCCCGCTGGCCGACCTCGGTCAGCTCCAGGCTCACGGGATAGGGCTCCATCAGCTTGAGGATCCGGCGGCTGATATCCCGGGCCTCGTCCCAGCTTGTGGCGCCGGCCTTCTTCATGAGCGAGGGATTGGTGGTCACCCCGGTGATGATCCCGGCCCGGAACAGGGGTTCGATATCGTCGATGACGGCCGTGTCGGCGAAGATCCGCGGCGCCCGGCCGGCCGGATGGGCCAGGCGCTTATCGGGGAAGCTCTGGGTCTCGGGCATGCGGATGCGGCGGGCGTGCGCTGCCGATTTGGTCTGGTGGATGGGGAACATGGCGGTTGGTTCCTTTCCTGTGCAGTTACGTTGGATGGCGATGCCACCTCGTGGCGAATTATCCGTTGAGGCGCTCTATCGGCGCGATTCGAATCTCGCCAAGTGAGCAGGTTCAGTATGAACCGTCTTCTTACCCACCAAGCTCGCGGCGAACAATGGGTGGCTTTGCCACCTCGCGGCGAGCGACAACCTGGAGCGACTCGTAGTTGGCCGCGATGGTCCTTTCGATATCCGCTTCGCTGTGGGCGGCCGAGAGAAAGAACGCCTCGAACTGGGACGGCGGCAGGTAGATCCCCCGTTCGAGCATGGCGTGAAAGTAGCGGCCGTAGGCGGCGGTGTCACAGCGGAGGGCATCGTCGAAATCGCGGACGCACTTGTCGGTGAAAAATAGGCATCCCATGCTGGCGACCCGCTGGTATTGCCAGGCGAGCCCCAGTTTTTTCAGGTTGTCGCGTAGGCCCGCTTCCAGTTGCCCGGCCCGCGTTTCAATCTGTTCATACACCGGGCCGGTCAGGGCCTCCAGGCTCGCCAGGCCGGCGGCCACCGCCACGGGATTGCCTGACAGGGTGCCGGCCTGATAGACCGGCCCGGCCGGGGCGAGCAGGTTCATGATGTCGCGCCGGCCGCCGACGGCGCCGATGGGCATGCCGCCGCCGATGATCTTGCCCAGCGTGGTCAGGTCCGGCCGCATGTTATACAGCTCCTGGGCGCCGCCCGGGGCCAGGCGAAAGCCGGTCATCACCTCGTCGAAGATGAGCACGATGCCTCGGTCATCGGCGAGCCGCCGCAGCTCCGGGAGAAACCCTGCCGTCGGCGGGATCACGCCGGCGTTGCCGACCACCGGCTCGACGATGATCGCCGCGATGTCCTGGCCATATCGATCGGTCCACTGCCGCACGGACTGGATGTCGTTGAAGCGGGCGATGAGCGTGTCGGCCGCCGCCGCCGCCGTCACGCCGGGACTGGTCGGCACGCCCAGCGTGGCGGCGCCGGAGCCGGCCTGGACCAGGAAGCCGTCCCCGTGGCCGTGGTAGCAGCCGGCGAACTTGACGATCCGGGCCCGCCGGGTAAAGGCCCGCGCCAGGCGCACGGCGGTCATGGTGGCCTCCGTGCCGGAATTGACCAGCCGCACCATCTCCACACTGGGCACCCGCTCTATAATGGCCTCGGCCATGGCCAGCTCGCCGGCCGTGGCGGTCCCGAAGCTGGTGCCGCAGGCCGCCGCCGCCTGGATGGCCTCGATCACCGGCGGATGGGCATGGCCCAGGATCAGGGGTCCCCAGGATCCGACATAGTCGATATACTGGCGGGACTGGCAATCCCACAGATAGGCCCCCCGGCCCCGGGTCATAAATATGGGCACGCCGCCGACCGCCTGGAACGCCCGCACCGGCGAATTGACCCCGCCGGGGATCAGTCCCTTGGCGCGTTCGAAAAGCTGCTCGCTGGTTTCAGCCATCGTGGTTTCCTTGTTCGGGTTCGAAGTATTTCACGCTCGTTTTTTTGTATTCCGCCTGGGTGACCAGGACCTCGTAGGCCCGCGGCCGGATCCGCTCGGCCATCTCCCGGACCGTCTGTTGCAATTGCTCTTCGCTTCGGCAGTGGGTCATGGCGAACAGGTTGTAGGGCCACCCTGCCGCCAGCGGCCGCTGATAACAATGGCTCACCGACCGGTAGCCGACCAACCGGCGCCCGGCCGCCTCGATTCGGGCCGGCTCCAGGGCGAAGACCGCCATCCCGTTGGCGGTATACCCGATCCGCTCGTGCCGCAGGCTCGCCCCGAACCGTCGGATCGTCCCGTCGGCCTGCCAGCGGTTGATCTGGCGAAGGACCTGATCCGGGTCCATATGCGCCACCGCGGCCACCGCCGCGAAGGGCTCGTTTGTTGTGATGTCCAGGCCGTTCTGCAACCTGCGGACGAGTTCCTTTTGGTCGTCAGTGAATACCGCGGCCGGTTCGCCCGCCCGGCAGGCCGGTTCGCGCAAACCGCGGTCCGATTCACCGGCATCCTCGACCGGACCGGAGGCGTTCGGCGGCGACCGGTCCGGATCGAACTCCACCCGGATCTTGAACCGCCGTATCGACGGCAGGCTGTGGATTGTTTCGAGATCGAACCCTGCCTGGAGATCGTCCAGGATCCTGGCGATCGACTCTTCGTGGCGGACGGTCAAGGTGAACCAGACATTGAGCCGATGCCGGCGACCGTAGTTGTGACTGACGCCCGGCAGGGCATTGAGCCGGGCGACGAAGGCCTCGAGGCGTTCGGCAGGGACCTGCGCCGCTGCCAGGGTGCTGACATACCCCAACCGGGCCGCTTCGAAGACGGCCCCGATCCGCCGGATGATCCCGTCGTCGGCCAGCCGCCGGACTGCCTCGAGGACATCGGTCTCGCTGGCGGCGAGCTCGGCGGCGAGCTCGGCATAGGGCCTGGTGGCCACGGGAAACCGCCGTTGGATGATCCGCAGGATGTTCTTTTGTAATTCGGTCATGCCATCCTTTCGCTCCGCCGCCTTAGCGCCGCCGTTTACGGCCATGATGAGTTGTTACAGGTTTCCTGCGGGCCTGCTTTTGGGCTCATAGACGCAAAACGGCTCCGACGCCAGCGGATCGCCCGTCAGGGCGAAGGCCCGGGCCCGACAGCCGCCGCAGAGGTAGCGATACTCGCACCAGCCGCATTTGCCCCGGTAGGCGTCGACCGCTCGAATCCGCTTTAGAAATGCCGAATCCCTCCAGATCGCCTCGAAGTCCAGGCCGTTTTCCCGCAGGTCGCCGGCCGGTTCCTCCAGGAAGCCGCAGATCTGCACCTTGCCCAGGTGCGAAATAAAGGCGAAGCTCTTGCCCCCCATGCAGCCGGCGGCCGGCGAGGCGCGGCTACCGTCGGAAGCCGGATTTGCCGGCCGCGCCTTCTCCGGCTGCGCCGGGTCTTTTCGATCCGGAACCGTTTGTTCCGGATCCGTTTGGGAAGGGGCTTTTCGTGCCGGATCTGTTAGTGTTGTCTGTGGTCGATGGTCTGTCGGCTGGGGGTGCTGCCGGATGATTCGCTGGTAATGCGGCGCGCAGGTCACCCGCACGGTCATGGTCGTCCGGCCCCGCTGGGCGTTGAGCCAGTGCAGCACCTTTTCGTATTGCTCCGGGCTAAGGGCCTGGTCGGCGAGGGCCTTGCCCCGGCCAGTGGGCACCAGCAGGAAGGGATTAAACGTGATCGCGCCCAGCCGTTCGGCCAGCTCCATGATGGCGCCGATCTGGTCGAGGTTGCCCCGGGTGATGGTGGTGTTGATCTGGAAGTCCAGACCGCCCCGCCGGGCGGCCTCGGCCGCCTGGGTCACAGTGGCGAACGACCCGGCGACCCGGCGGAATCCGTCGTGCGCGCCGGCCGTGGCGCCGTCCAGCGACAGGGAGATGCAAGAGATCCCCGCCGCCAGCATCCTTTGCACCGCGTCGTCGTCCACCAGGGCCCCGCAGGGGGCCATCACCATCCGCAGTCCCAGATTATGACCGTGCCGCGCGATCTGGTAGATATCCGGGCGCAGCATCGGCTCGCCGCCGGTCAGGATGATGATCGGCCGGGCGAATCCGGCAATGTTCTCCAGCAAACTAAAACATTCCTCGCTCGAGAATTCCTTTTCATAGCGGCACGGCTGGGCCCCGGCCCTACAGTGCTTGCAGTGGAGATAGCAACTGCGGGTCACCTCCCAGGCGATTAGCCGCGGAATGTACGGTTCGTTCTGGTCGTTCGGTTTGTTCTGGGACACGCGTTTGCTTAACCTTCGGATCAACTCGGAAAAAGTTGGTAAGGAACGGCTCCGCGAATCCGGCGAAATGTTTTCGCCTCCGCCTTTCTTTCCCCGCCCCACCGCCCTGGCGGGCCTACTGGCGAGGGCGGCGAAAGCGGACTACGGCGAAAACAATACCACCGGGATACATCAGGGGTCTGAAATAACATAAGCCTCTGCCAACAAAGCATATAGGATTGATCGCCACGATCTTGCTATCAACTTTTTTCGATAAGAACCTTACCTTCTTTAATCTGCCATTCGGCAGCGTAACATGATGACGCAGCGATTCTCATCCTACCGGCCCGCAAAACCGCGTGAGAATGGCGGGCTGTGTCGTGGCACGGGATGGTCCAGTCGCCGATGAAAACATCCCGGACATGCCGGTATTTCGCCATCGATAGTATTTCCGCCCTGGCGCCGGAAAACCATGGCGTGCATATCAGGCACTATACCCGAAACGCGGCCCGCGGCGTATCGCATTTTACGCACCGGGGGCATTGGCCTTCGTCCGGGCGCTATGCCGGGAATATTATTATAGCCGCCTGGGGCCCATCCGGTATCGGCCCTGTATATAACACGATATGGCTTATGGATTTACCGGCCTGTCGTCGGGATGGCGGCGGACAGTTGCCTTGACGGGCCCCCGGGGCCAAGCTAGAATCATGCACGCGTACCTTTGGCGGATAACAATGGAAAACCATCAGCAAGGAAGGGATTGGCCATGACACAAACAGAAAGATACAATGGGAACACCCCGCCGCCGAATCGGCGGGAGATCCTGGCCTCGGCGGCCTCGGTGGCGGCGGCAATGACGGGCGTGGGGGCCCCCCGGCTCCTGGCGGCGGAGGTGGAATCCATGGTGACCAAGGGACGGATAAAACAGTCGGTCTGCCGCTGGTGTTTCCAGAAGGTCGCCTTCGAGCCCTTCGCCGAATACTGCGCCGGGATCGGCCTGAAATCCATCGAGCTGGTGGCACCGAACGACTGGGGCGTGCTCAAGAAGCACGGCCTGATCTGCGCCATGACGCCGAGCCACGGGATCGGCAAGGGCCTCAACCGCACGGAGAACCACGCCGAGTGCCTGGCCGCCATCCGCAAAAGCATCGACGATACGGCCGAGGCGGGTTTCCCCAACGTGATCTGCTTTTCCGGCAACCGGGCCGGCATGGACGACGAGGAGGGCCTGGCGAACTGTGCCATCGCGCTCAAGCAGATCGTCGGGTACGCCGAGAAGAAACGGATCATGATCTGCATGGAGCTGCTCAACTCCAAGCGGAATCACAAGGATTACATGTGCGACCGGACGCACTGGGGCGTCAAGCTGGTCAAGCAGGTCGGCTCGGACCATTTCCGGCTGCTCTACGACATCTATCACATGCAGGTGCAGGAAGGCGACGTCATCGCGACGATCCGGGAGAGCAAGGATTGCATCGGCCACTACCACACGGCCGGCGTCCCGGGCCGCAACGAGTTCGACGAGACGCAGGAGTTGTACTACCCGGCGATCATGAAGGCCATCGTCGAGACCGGATTTACCGGCTACGTCGGCCAGGAGTTTGTTCCGCGCCGGCAGGACGCCCTGGCGTCCCTGGCCGAGGCCGTGAAGGTCTGTGACGTCTAGCCGGAAACGCGACTATTCGTGCCGCAGGGACTCGATCGGATCCATGTGGGCGGCCCGGTAGGCCGGGTACATGCCGAAGGTCACCCCCACGGCGGCGGAGATCCCGAAGGACAGCAGCAGGGAACTGCCGGTGATGATGGTCGGCATCTCGGCGAACCGTTCGACCAGGAAGGGAATCAGCGAGCCGAGGAAGATCCCCAGCAGGCCGCCGATCATGGTGAGCATGGCCGTCTCGGAAAGGAACTGGAAGACGATGTCGCGGCGCTTGGCGCCCAGGGCGCGGCGGATGCCGATCTCGCGGGTGCGCTCGCTGACGGTGGCCAGCATGATGTTCATGATGCCGATGCCGCCGACCAGCAGCGAGATGGCGGCGATGGAGCCCAGCACGATACTGAAGATTTTCTTGGTCTGCTTGGCCTGGTTGAGCAGTTCCAGCGGCACCGTGATCTGATAATCCTTTTTCTTGTGGCTCTGGCTGAGCATGTCTTCCAGGACATCGCGGGTGGGCTTGACCAGATCGTTGTCGGCGACCTGGACGGTGATCTCCTGCAGTTCGACCCTCTCGATCTGCTGCGAGGTGGAACTAATCTGCAGGTTGATCTCCCCGAAACGCTGCTTGACCGTGGTCAGCGGGATATAGATGGTGCCGGCGACGCCGCCGCCGGCCTTCTCGGCGCCGGCGGATTCCGAACCGCCGGCGGTCGGATTGGCGGTATTGGCGGGCCCCGCGGCGCTGACCACCCCCACGACGCGGTAATAATCGCTGGAGATCTTGATGTCGGTGTTGATCGGATCGTCCAGGACGAACAATTCGTTGAAGATTCTTTCGTCGATGACGCAGGTCCGCTGCTGGTGGTGCAGGTCCAGGTGCTCCAGGAAGCGCCCGTAGAGCAGCTTGATGGGCTTGATCTCGGTGTACCAGGGGATGGTCCCGACGATGTCCGCCGTCACCTTGCGGTTGCGGTACCACGTTTCCTGCACCATCTTGCGCGAGGGGACCACGACCTGGATGTTGGGGATGGTCTCGCGGAAGCGGGCGGCGTCGTTGTAGGTCAGGCCGTATTCCTGCATCATCGAGGTTTCCGTGTCGGTCAGCTTGTCCTCGGGGGGCTTGACCGTCCGGATGATGATGTTGCGGCTGCCCAGCCGGGCGATCTGGTCCTGGGCCTCCTGGCTGGCGCCTTCGCCGATCGCCAGCATGGCGATCACCGAGCAGACGCCGAAGATGATGCCCAGCATCGTCAGGATGGACCGAAGACGGTGCATCCACAGGCTCTTGACGCCCAGTTTCATCGTGCGTTTCAGGCGAAACCAAAACATGTCCGTGTCCACGCGGCCGGGATAAAATCGGTCACGCGCATGTGCGGGCTCGGGCCCGCCGGGCACGCGCGTTCGGGTTTTATCCTTGGGCCTCTAACAAAAGGAAGGCCAATCGCCCTGCCCGGGCGTTGGGATATTTATTCACTCAAACAAAACTCCAAGCCGCTGAGCAAAACCACCCTCGTCCGGTCCTCTGGCGCCGGTTTTTGTTGGACGCCCTTAGGTCCTCAGGTTGCCAGACGGTACGCCTCGCTGGAGGGTTTGCATCCCGTCTGGTTACGATTTCCGGTTGCGTTCGATCCGCTCGACGCGGCCGTCGAGCAGATGAATGACCTCTTCGGCGCGTTGGGCCACTTGGGGATCGTGCGTTACCACGATGACGGTTTTTCCCTGCCGATTCAACGTGTCGAGGATCTGCAGGATCTCGCTGCCGCTTTCGGAGTCCAGGTTGCCGGTGGGTTCGTCCGCCAGGATGATCAGCGGATCGTTCGCCAGGGCGCGGGCGATGGCGACCCGCTGCTGCTGCCCGCCGCTCAATTCCGTCGGGCGGTGCGTGATCCGCTCGCCCAGGCCGACCAGCTGGGCCAGGGCGCGGGCCCGTTCGATGCTCTCCCGCTGGCCCACCCCCTGGTAGTACAACGGCACCTCGATGTTCTCGATCACGTTCAACTGGGCGATCAGGTTGTACGACTGGAAGATGAACCCGATCCGCTTGCCGCGGATCATCGACAGGGTGTCGTCGTCCAGTTGCGACACGTCGTCGCCGCCCAGAAAATACCGCCCGCTGGTGGGCTGGTCCAGGCAGCCGAGCAGGTTCAGCAGGGTCGATTTTCCCGAGCCGCTCGGGCCCATGATGGCGATGTACTTGCCTTCCTCGAAGGTCAGGTCGATCTGACGGAGGGCATGGAGCTCCACCTCGCCCATCAGATAGACCTTGCTGAGTTTTTCTATCGCCACGATGTCCATGAAATCATTGTTTCCGATGGTTCCCCGCGGGAGGGTTCCCAGGATCAAGACAATCATCCTGATCCCCTGCAACAAAACCCACCGTCCGGGCGTTACACGCCCTTATCTGGCCGGTGGGGTCGGTTTGGTTAGAGGTCCTGGATCAGTTTCCGGGAGTCGGGCGGGCGCCGCCGCCGGAGCGGTCCTGCCGGTCGGATCGGTCTCGCGGGACGTCCGTTCCCCCGGATCGGCCGCCCGGACCGCCGGATCGGTTGCCGGATCGGCCGCCGGGTCGGCCCTGGCCCGCTCCCTGCTGCATCCGTTGGATCATCTCCTCCGGAAGATCGATGCCGAGTTTCTTCAACTCCTCGGCCAGCGTTCCGTCCTCGATGGCCTTCTTGATCTTCTGTTGCACCTCCGGGTCCTGGAGCTTGCGCATCACCTCCGGATCGAATCCCATGGGCGGCCGTCGTTCGGATCGCTCCTGGGCGGCCTGGCCCGGCGCGTCCTGGCCCGGCCCCAGGCGGCGGTCCTGTCCTTCAGTCTGCGGTTGCGATAAGGAGCCGGCCGGGCGATCCGGACCTTGCCCCGTCGGCGGATTGCCGGCGGCAGGAGGGGCTCCTTCCGGGCCGGCGTCCGGGGCTGCGGGTTCAGAGCGCTGTTGTTCCAGGCCGACTACCACCCGGGGCGGATGCAGCGAGATCTTCTCGCCCTCCTGGATGCCGTCATACACCACGATGAAATTCTCGTTGAAGGAACCCGTCTGAATCTCGCGCTCTTCGAGGCCGCCCGACGTCACCGCGTAGCAGTATTTCTTGCCCTGGCGGTTGACGACGGCCTGCACGGGGATATAGAGCACGTCGTGGAATTGTTCGATGATGATTTCCACCTTGGCGGACATGCCCGGCAGCAGGGACAACTCGCTGCCGGCGATGCTGACATTGGTGTTGTACACCTTCAGGTCGGGATTGAGAAACCCCCGCTGGGCATCCGGCAGCGGCGAGACCTTGAGCACCTGGCCGGTAAACCGCTTGTCCGGAAGGGCCTCCATCGTGATGCGGGCCCGCTGGCCGGGGCGCACCTTGTCCACCGACGTCTCATGAACCTTGGTCTCCACCATCATCTCCGAGGTGTTCGGAATCGTCAGGATCTTCTGCCGCTCGTACACCTCCACCCCCGCGTCGATCGGCTCGCTCCGCCGCCGGAAGAAATCCCCGCTGGTGCCGTACACCACCAGCCCCACCGTCGGGGCCCGGATGACGCAGGCGGCGATCTGCTTTTCCAGTTTTTCCTTTTGCTTTTTCTGCAGGTCGAACTGGGCCTTGGAACTGGCCAGTTTGGCGTTGGCCTGGGAGAGCATCGAGCGGGCCTTGGCCTCAATGCGATCCAGTTCCCGGTGGGATTCCACGTAATCGCTCCAGAGTTGCTCGACCTGCTTGGGAAACTCGTAGCGCTTGAACAGGAACATCGCCGTCTGGGCCTGTTCCTTCTCGATCTCCCGCTGCCGCAAGGCCAGCTTGTCCGCCTCCATCTCGGTGCGGGCGACGTACTTTTTTTCGTACAGCTTCTGCGTCCAGTCCAGCGTATCCTTGGCCCGCTCCAGTCTTTCGTCCGACAGCTCGATGGCCGCCTGCATATCCCGCCACTTCTGCAGCGCCTCGCCGCCGATGCCGGGCCGGTTGGGATCTTCCCAGATTTTCGAGAGATTCAGGTCCTGGCCGCTGGCCTGATTCGTGGCGGCCACGAATTGATCCGCCACCTCCTGGCCCAGGTATTTCTGCAGATCCATCAGGGCGAACTTGACGTTCAGGGAGCCGGCGCTGACGTCGCTTTCGTTCTGTTTTTCCTGGATATTGTAGGATTCCTGGGCATCGGTGTAGCTCGCCTCGGCATTGGCGTACTGGATGTTCTCGGTGTTGAGCTGCTCGGTCAGCTGCGAGGAATCCAGTTCGACCAGAATCTTCC
>JAFGFX010000315.1 GCA_016930855.1 Sedimentisphaerales bacterium
ATCTCGGAATCGACGAAGCGGGAACTCGTCCAAAAGAGGGTCAGTTCATCGGCGGTCAGGCTCGGCCGGCTGTCGTCGCTGCCGGCGGCGTGGACCTCCGTCAGGGCGCGGACGTGCTGCCAGGGGCTGCCCGTGTCCGCCCGCTCGGCCAGTTGCATGACCCGGTCGCCCGCGACGTCCATCGAGTAATACATCCGCAATCCGTCGGTACTAAGCCAAGGGCACAGGCCGCCGGTCAGTTCCGGGATGACCTGGCCGACGGGGAAGGGGGCCGCCGGATCGACACGGCTGGTTTGGAGGATCTGCCATTGGTCTTCATGGTAGCGGCTGTAGTACATCGTCAGCTTATCAGCACTAACGTAGGGGACCAGGATCCGCGGATTGGCGTTCCAGGCCAGCACCAGCCGCGGCGGCGTCCACAGGTACGGCAACAGGTTATCGACCTGGTTTGCGCCAAGGAGGGAAACATCCAGCCAATGACGGGCAAATTCAGTGTAGTCGAGCAGGTTGACGATGCCGTCGGGGGATTCCGGTGGTGCGATATCGCCGCAGCGACTGGAGACGCTCAGCCAGTCGCCGGCCAGGACGTAGAGATCATAGTTGTCCACGCGGCCGGGATTGATAAAATCGCCGAGCATGGAGAATTGCCAGGCGAGGCGGGGATAGTCGAGACCATCCAGACACATCTGCCAGTTATTTTCGGTGCCTGTGTCATCGCCGACAAAGTCCCAGCCGACAAAATTGGCTTGCCAGCGCATCTGGGTATCGGTCAGCGGCTCTCCGATCCCGTTGATCGGACCGCCACCGTCCGCCGGATGAAGAAAATAGCCGTGAGTTATTGTGCCGGAACCATCACCCACCAGGCCGCCAGAAAAACAATAAACACCTCCCCCTGTGACACGGCCGGAGGCATAACTATGAGTAATCGTGCCATGACTACAGCCCACTAGGCCGCCTAAACAAGACAGAAAATAATCCCCCGTGACACTGCCGTTGGCATAGCTGTCGGTGATCACACCATAATTGTACCCCACCAGGCCGCCAAGATTATTACATTTATCCACTCTCGCGACATTATCGGCAGTATATGCATTGGTGCTTTTATCATTCCCGTTTCTTAATGCCATAATGCTGTCATACAAAGTTTCATTTCCAATATCGACATTGCCGGTGGCATAGGAGTTGGTAATCGTACTATACGATTCGTTGTACCCCACCAAGCCGCCGAGTGTTCTGCCTCCCGCGACTCTTCCGGTCGCTGAGCAATTGGTGATGGCGCCGGAGTTATAATTGCCTCCCGCCAAGCCGCCGAGAACGCCTGAGAAAGAATCTCCCATAACACCGGCGTTGGCTGTACAATTGATGATCGAGCCCTCGTCGTTGACTCCCACCAGACCTCCCAGATAATATGAATTATTTCCCCGCACGACACTGCCTGCTACAAAACAGTCAATAATCGTACTGCATTTACAGCTATATCCCACAAGGCCACCGAGATACCAGGAATTATTTCCTCCGGTAATCTGGACGTTAGCCAGGCGAAGATTCTGAATCCGACCATTGTCGATATTGCCGATCAGACCTAGAAAATCATTACCATTATTGACGGGATCACCATCCGCCAGTGTGTCGATGTTTAGGTTCCAGATGGTATGGCCGCCGCCGTCAAAAGAGCCAGTAAAGGGTGCGCCATCAAAATTTGGTCGACTCGAGTCAATCAAATCCGGGGCAATTACAGCGGCAGTGAAGGGCGCCAGGCCCGTGATGTTCGGGTCCAGGTCAATATCGGCGGCCAACAGGTAATACTTGGTCAGCAGGTCGGGATCGGAACCGATGGACAGTAGCTCCTGGGCCGTGGCGATCTGGTAGGGAGCACCGGGGGTGCCGTCGCCGCCGGAAAAGCCGTAAGTACTGACGGACAAAGCGACTATAATAATAAGAACCGTTCGCTCGACGTGTCTCATCGTCCGACCTCCCAAGGCCCTGCCACGTGCGAAATGCATCCTGGCCGGATCTGATCCGGACCGGTAACGGGAAGACGTCCCGAAAATCGACCACGATGCTGCCGGACCAGGAATATGGGTGACAACAATAGTATATCGGAACCGGCCGGACATGTCAAGGTGGGATTTGGGATAGAGATACCTATCAACCAAAGGGCAGGAATGTCATGATACCCTGGAGAACCAGGGTGGCTCTGCCATCACTCGCCCAAAGAGGGGAGGTTAAATGGGCGGGGTTTGGGGCAGAGCCCCAAATAAACAAACGTCGCCGCAGGCGACACTACTCTACGCACCAACGATCTATCAGTGCGAATCGCACCTCGCCAAAACAAAGCGACCAGCGGGAGCGTCAACTGGCCGACTACGCCCGCGGCGAATTGCCCGTCGCGGCAAGCGACCGCGGCGAACAAGGGGTGGCGGTGCCACCCGGTACTTACCGTTGGATCTGCTGTTGGACGGTATCCAGGGTCACGCCCATCTGCTCCAGGCTGCGCTGGGCGGCGGAGCCCTTGGTGCGAAGCAGTCCCAGCAGCAGATGTTCCGTGCCGATCGACTTGTCCTTCGACTGCTCGGTCGCCTGGATGGCCTGGGTGATGGCCTGCTCGAAAAGGGGGGTGCCCCGCAGGCGGCCCAGGACCAGCGACTCATGGCCATCGACCGGATCGTGGTTGCGCAGCCGCTCGCGGACGCTGTCGGCCGTCACGCCGGCCTGCTGCAAGATGCCGGCGGCGTTGCACCGGCCATTTTCCAGAATGGCCAGCAGGACATGCTCGGTCCCGATATATTCCCGGCGCGACTGGTGGGCCAGCGTCTCGGCCAGCTCCAACACCTCGCGCGCGATTTCCGATAGCCGCTGATACATGGATGTCTTCCCGTTTTTCCCTTGCCGCCGAGAATCTGCCAGTTCGGCATCTGCCCCAGCTCCTCGCTGCACTTCGGCGTATTGTAACATCTAACCGGCGGATTGACAATACCGCTTTTTTCATCTGAAACGAGCCGGGCCGGGTGCGACAAGAAAGGGAATTGGCCGCCCAAAGCCAATCGGAGCCACCGCCGCATTTGGCCTCAGGGCTGGGCGTTGGGGGCATCCAGGGCCTTGCAGATCGTCTGGAGCAGGATGTCCGCCTTGAAGGGCTTGAAGAGGACGGCGGCGAGCCCCTCCTGGTTGGCCCGGACGATTGAATGGCTGGGATCGTATCCGAACGCGGTCATAAAAATGACGGGGGTATCCTTGCCGCGGGCGGCGGCGAAGATCTGGTAGCCATCGGAGTGCGGCAGCTTGATGTCGGAGATCACCAGATCATACCCGCAGCGCCCCAGCAGCGCCAGGGCCTCGCGGCCGTCGGGGGCGATATCGACCTGGCAGCCGCAGTTCTGGGCCACGTCGGCGATGGACTGGCGGATGCATTCCTCGTCGTCCACCACCAGGATGCGCTTGCCCAGCAAATCCCGGTTGGGCGGCGCCGTCGGCGTCCGGCGGTCGATGATACCCCTCGGGGCGCTCTGCATCTCCTGAATGGTGTGCTTGACGGAGAGAATGCCGTCCACGATCCCCTGCAGGCGGTGCCGCAGATCGTCATGGCCGATATAATCCTCCAAAAGCAGGGAGGCGTCCGTCATGATCTTGCTGAGCGGCTCGGTCAACAGGCTGCCGAGGTTCACCGCGGTCTGGCCGGTGGTCTGGTAGCGCTCGACCACCAGCAGATCCAGGATATTCAGGGCGATGGCGATATACCGTCCGAAAATCTCGGCGACCTGCCGATCGTCCTCGGTAAAGGTGTCGTCGCGATGGCTCTCCACGTTCAAGGTGCCGATGACCTTGTCGTGCAGTTGCAGCGGCACGGTCAGGCTGGAGCGGGCGCCGTCCAGGCCCGGCAGGTAATGGGGGTCGGTCTGGGGATTGTTGCAGATGTAGCTGCGGCCGGTGGCGGCGACGTAGCCGGTAATCCCGTTGCCCTGGCTGTTGACGAACAGATCCATCTGCTCGTCCTGGGGCAGCCCGACGCCGAACAGGACCTCGAGCTTGTTGGTCTTGCGGTCGAGTACGCGGACCACGAAATGATCGAAATTCAGGAGGGTCTTGGCATAGCGGACGATCTTGTCCTGGATGAGGCTGATCCGCTGCTCGACGTTCTTGCCGACCAGCGTGTCGGCCTCCAGGCGGGTCAGTTCCCGGCCGGCCTTGTCGATGGCGTCGAGCCGCTGCTGGAGGCGGCGGCTGACCGTGGCGTCCCAGACCACCGTGGCGACCTGCATCAGGCGGCCCTGGCTGTTGAGCATCGCGGTGGTGACCATCTCGAAGTAATGGTTGGATTCCTGCACCGTCAGGGAATTCCGCAGCGGCCGCAGGAGGCCGTGGGCGGCCGCCGGGTCATCGGGCGCCTGGCCGAGGCGTTTCTGGAAATGGAGGCAGGCGTCCTGGCTCCAGCGGGCGGCGGCCTGGCGGATGAAGTCGCCGAACTGCTCCATCTGCCGATTGGCCCAGAGGACCGTCCCGTCGGGCGCGACGATGCAGACGCCCTCGCCGATGGTATTGAGAATGGCGCTGGCCTGCTGGGAGACCGCCGCCCGTTCCAGGGGCAGAAAATCGGCGGTCTCGGACAAGACGGCGTCGAAGGTCTCGTTTTTCAGGCGGTCGAGGGCCTCGTCGACATGATGAACGGTGGTCAGTTCGGCGTACGGCTGCAACTGCTGCAAGAATTCCGGCGGCGGGCTCTGGCGCCCGCAGAGAACCAGTATCTTTTGTCGCCCGACCGATGAAGACAGCTTGGCAGGATCGTCCATTGTGCTCTTTTACATCTCCCTTGGTTTTTGCCGCCCGGCCGCGACGCCAGCGGCGGCAGCCGCATAGACTATTATACGACAATTCCGACGATCGAGTACATTTTTTTTCGTTATTGGCGGCCGGCGTCCGCACGGCGGCGGAAAAATCGACGCCTGACGGGGAAAACCTCATCTGCCTCTCAGGGAAATCCTGACGGGACTAACGGCCGGCCGGC